>JBLHSN010000012.1:0-39664 GCA_047626195.1 Myxococcota bacterium | reverse complement strand
AGACGCGTTGCTACCCCGTCCGAGGTACACGTAAAGCGGTCCGCCGGAAGGCGCAGACGACTGCGCCTGCAGGTGTACGCGGTTGGCGCCGTAAACCAAGAAGGGACCCAGGTCCAGGATCACCTGAGGTTGACCCGAGGCGACCGTTCGGGCGAGAGCACCATTCACGAACACGTCAACGGTGTGTCCCTGGCTGCCACTGTCATCGGACACCAGCCACCACTGACCGTCCGCAATGCCTTGCCCGGAAGCGGGAAGTCGTTGTTGCGGAGGAGTCGGGTTCGACACAACGGGCACTGATGTTGGGGTCAGCGGTGCCAATGAGACCGGTGTTGGCGAGCTACCGCTCGGCGCCGTTTGAACCTGAATGTCGTAGCCAGGCGCCGAGATGTGCAGGTCACCCGAGGAATCAAACACAACTGTGCAATCTTCAAAGGTTTGACCACGCATATCACCGACATCTACGCCATTGACGAACACGGTTCCAGCTAGCGCAATCGTGGACAGAAGTGTCAGCACTTTCCCTCCCTGTAGTGAGACGAGGTCACAACCCGGACCTCGCCTACACGATTCCTACGACGCATCGCCCTCGCGAACCAATGCGGCCCGAGCGCGACGACGCTTCTCGCTTTCTGTGAGCTCCGACTCGTCTTCTGCAGCCTCGGCTGCTTCGGCCGCGGCAACGGCTGCGTTTCCAGCGACCAACTTGTTCAGCCATGGGCGAATATCTTGCATCGCCAGGATGGTCGGACTGGCGACGTATACCGTCGAGTAGGTACCGAAGATGATGCCGATGAGCATGGCCAACGCGAAGTTCTGGATGACCGGGCCACCCATGAAGATGAACGCGACAATGGCTAGGCCCGTAGTTACCGAGGTGGCCAACGTGCGCGATAGCGTCTCATTGATGGACGTATTGATCAGCTCGGGAAGCTCGGTACGTGCGTACCGGTCCATGTTCTCTCGAATACGGTCGTAGATGACGATGGTGTCGTTGAGCGAGTAGCCAACGATGGTCAGCAAGGCGCCAATCATCGGAAGGTTGATTTCACGCTGCAAGATGACGAAGATGCCGATGGTAATCGACACATCGTGCACCAACGCTAGAATGGCACCCGGTGCAAAGGCGATGTCGAAGCGGAAACCGACGTACAACAGCACCAAAGCGAGCGTCGCAATGATGGCGAGCAGGCCTTGCGTCCGCAAGTCACCGCCAACCTTGGGTCCAACGGCGTCAATGGAGAGGACCTCGAACGTGCTGTCGCCCATGGCTTCGGCAATCATCGCTTTGACGACCTGGGGTAGCCCCGGCATCTTCACCACGATTTCGTTGAACTCACGCCCGGGCTCGACCTGCACGCCGTCGAGGTCTGTCAGAGCATCTGCGACCTGCTGTGGAGTGACGGGGTCGCCACCATGGATGACCGACAGGCGAGCGCCCACCTGTGCATCAAATCGGGGTTCGCCTTGAATCCAGTCTTCACCAAAACTCGCGATGAGGCGGCTCTCAATATCGCTCTGAATCTTCTCGGCCCCAAACGAAGCGTCTTGGATACGAATGTCGAATTCGTTGAGCTGCCCGCCGCTGACCTGCTGAACAGCGTCATCGGACAGACCAATCGACGAGATGGCAGAGCGGACATCAGCGATGGTGACATCGTCTTCAAAGCCCAGCTTCAGCTCGGTACCCCCGGTAAAGTCGATGCCCCAGTTGGGACCGACAGCGAATACCAAGCCCCAGGATCCCAGCACCATCAGTACCGAGAGAATGGCAGCGTAGGAACGAAAGCCAACGAAGTTGATTTTCGAACCGTCAAGCGTGTCTTTTATGCGCGTAATCATGTTCCGTGTCCCTTAGAGCCGAAGCCGTGCTGTGGAGCTGCGCGAGGCAAGCTCCATGAACGTACGGGTCACGAACAACGCCGTGATGAGGGTGGTTCCGATGCCAATCAGCAGAGTGACGGCGAAGCCCTTGATGGGCCCCGTGCCGTAGCTGTACAGGACGATGCCTGCGATGGCGGTGGTGATGTTGGCGTCTACGACGGCCACAAGGCCCTTGTCGAAGCCGGCATCGACTGCCTTGCGAGCGAGCTGCCCTAAGGCCAGTTCTTCACGAATGCGCTCGTAGATGATGATGTTCGCGTCGACGGCCATACCAATGGTCAGGGCGATTCCAGCGATGCCCGGCAGGGTCAGCGTAGCGCCGAACATGGCCAAGACAGCGAGGACGAGCAGGACGTTGAGCACCAAGGCGATGTCGGCCAGAAAGCCTGCCTTGCGGTACCAAATAACCATGAACATCAGGACGACGATGCTGCCGATCACCGTAGCGATCGAGCCGGAGCGGATGGCGTCTGCACCGAGTAGTGAGCCGACCTTGCGAATCTCGCCAATGGTCACCGGTGCATCGAGCGAGCCGGTGCGGAGAACGAGTGCCAGGTTGTTGGCCTCGCCCATCGCGTCCATGCCGTTGCCCATCGTGATCTGGGCTGAACCGCCACAGATGCTCTCGTTGATACTCGGTGCGCTGCTGACCTCACCATCGAGGGCGATGGCAAAGCGCTCGCCCACGTTCTCACGAGTCACGGTGCAGAAGACTTGGCCACCACGTGGCTTGAGGTCCAGCTGGACGACCGGAGTTCCGTTGCGGTCGAAGGACACGCGGGCATCGTTGATGTCCGCACCCGTCAGCATGACTTCGCTCATGACCTGAAGAGGCTCGCCAAAATCGCGCTCGATAGGGCCAGTCACTCCCTCAGTCTCAGTGGCTTCGTACTTGAACATGACCTTGCGACCCGTCGGGACGTGGCCATTGCGAGCCAACCACGTGTTCAGCGTTGGGTCGTGGCCAAACTGGGCCTCGGGAAGGACTTCCTTGGCTTGGAGGATGGCCAAGCGCAGCGCGCGGAGATCGTAGTCGGGATCGACGAGGTTGAACTCGAGAATGGCCGTGGTTCCAATCGCGTCAATGGCCGAGTCGAGATCGACCTTACCGGGCAACTGGACGCTGATGCGGCCGCCGCTCTTCTTGACGATGGCCGGTTCCTTGACGCCAGTGGCGTCGACGCGCTTGCGCAGCGTCTCAAGAACCTGGTCCACGCTCTGCTCGTGTACTTCACGGACGCGAGCGGTGGTCATCTCGAAGGCGTGAACACCGTCATTGGTCTCGGAGTATGCGTAGTCGCGCATGTTTTGCGCAACCCACCGCTGAAGGTCAGACAAGCTGCCGTCGGTGGTGATCTGGATGATGGGGTCGACCGAGTCCACGGTGACTTCCGTCAGAGTGATGCCGTCTTCGGCGGCGCGGTCGGCCATGAATGACCCGTCACGCGATGCCTGCGACAACACAGCTTGGTCAAGCTCCACCTGGAGGGTGAGGTCTAGGCCACCCTGGAGGTCGATGCCCAAGTTCATCCGGGTGTCGGGAAGAACAGCAAGCAGCCAGGACGGGACGTTGTTTTCGACAACTTCCAGACCGTCGATCATGTCCTGCTGGGAAGCGACCTCTTCGACTTCGACAAACTCGATGCTGCTGGGCAGCTCACCGCTGCGAAGCACAGCCGGGAGTTCATCCTGTTCGCTGAACGGCAGGATGGAGATCTCGGTGCGGCCAAGACCGAAACCGAAGGCCAGTCCGTCCATGCTCAGAACCAGCGGTTCGTCCGAGTCACGTGGTGCGGCAAGCACGGCGCGGAGAGACTGGCCCTCGCCACGTGCGGGAGCCATGGTCGTGATGCTGACGACAGTGCCGGGAATGTTGGCGCCTTCAAGCACGGCCACCGTTCCGCCGGCAGCTGCGAGCGGCTCTGCGAGGGTGGCACTTAGCGATGCGTCAACCTCGACAGGGTCGTCCCAGCCCATGGCTGCAGCGACGTCCGACAAGCGGTGCACGCCGACCTTACCGGTCCATTGCAGCGCGCTTTCTACGTCTACCCGGGAGCTACCCGGGGTGAGGACAACCTGTACACGACCGGCGCTCTCGCGAACGCGCTCCGTTGGGATGTCCATCTCCGCAAGACGTCGCCCAATGACCTCGGCCGCGGCTGCAGCGTCCCCGGAGACAATGAGCTCCAGATCGAGGTCAGGTGCGAGGTCCACACGCTCAGCGGGGCCGACAACTTCGGCCTCGCCGCGGTCGGGGTCGACCTGTAAAACAGTGGGCAACAGCACGTATGCGGACACTGCAAACAGCAGGCCGATAATGCTCATTCGAAACCAGTTGACGCCTTCCAAGAGAGCTCCCTACGCCGTCGCTGAGTCGTTACGACTCAGGATGGACGACTTCTCAAACTCAATTCGGACCTTGTTGTCACCAACGGCCACAAGAACAGTTTCCGCCTTCACTTCCGCGATGACGCCATGCATCCCGCTCGCAGTGACGACCTTGTCTCCGGCAACCAGAGACGACGCGAGGGCTTCTTTCGCCTTGCCCTCTTGCTGGGCAGGTCGAACAAAGAAAAAGTAGCCAATCCCCAGTGCGGCGACCATCAGAACGATGTTCTGAATCATGGTGGAACCTCCAGCCGCCGGAGCGTCTAGGGTAAGCAGTAAATCGGTTGTAGTCACCGGTGGCATGGCATCCTCGGACGGGGGAACGAAGCACGGCTGGGCCGCGGTCAACCCCGACTAGGTGAAGGGCGGCGGGCCTTAACCGCTCATTGACACGTCGCCACCCCTCTCCTACGTGGGACGACCGGCAGTTTCGGCCTCATCGGCGAGGGCCTGCAGCCGGGCGGGGTTGTCATCGACAATCGCTTGGCGCAGCCTAGCCATCAGGTGTTGGTAGTAGGTCAGATTGTGAAGTGTGAGCAGCGTGTCGCCTAGACCCTCGCGAATCTTCACCAAGTGATGCAGGTAGGCGCGGCTAAACCGCTGGCAGGTCATGCATGCACAGTTGGGATCGAGAGGCTCGTCGGAGTCTTTGTGACGGGCATTCTTGATGTTCAACCGGCCCACGGACGTGAACAGCTGCGCATGACGTGCCGACCGAGTCGGCAGAACACAATCGAAGAGGTCAACACCTGAAAGAACGGCAGCAACCAGGTCTTTCGGGTAACCAACGCCCATTAAGTATCGAACTTTGTCGGCGGGAAGAAACTGTGCCGACAGCGAGGCCATGGCGATCAGATCGGCGTGTCCTTCACCGACCGACAGCCCGCCAATCGCGTAGCCGTCCAAGTCCAGCTCTGTGAGTTCCTCGGCATGAGCCTTGCGCAGGTCTTCATAAACACCGCCCTGTACGATTCCGAACATAGCTGTCCGGTCCGCGTGTTTCCGCGCCGCAAGGGCTCGGTGCAGCCAGCGAGTCGTGCGAGCCGTGCTGTCGGCGACGCGCTCTCGGGTCGCCGGCCACTCAATGCACTCGTCGAGAACCATGGCAACGTCGACTCCAAGGGTCTCCTGAATCTCGATAGCCACTTCTGGCGTCAAGAACCGCTTGGTACCATCGATCTGGCTGGTAAAACGCACTCCTTCTTCGCTGAGTTTGACGTGCTTACGCAGCGAAAACACCTGAAAACCACCCGAATCCGTCAAGATGGGACCGTCCCAGTCCATGAACCGGTGAAGACCTCCGAGCCGCCCGATGAGCTCGTGCCCAGGCCGCTCCCACAGGTGGTAGGTGTTGGACAGCACAATGTGCGCCCCCGTCTCTTTGACCTGCGTCGGCGTCAGAGCGCGCACCGCAGCTCGTGTTCCAACCGGCATAAACGCGGGTGTTGGCACAGTGCCATGGGTCAGGGTCAGCGTACCGGCACGTGCCGTTCCGCAGGTCGCTTGGAGTTCATAGGAGCAGCATGGCATCGCCATAGGAGTAGAACCGGTAGCCGCTGTGTATGGCGTGCTGATAAGCGGCGAACAGGCGGTCTTTGCCGCACAGGCTCGCCACGAGCATCAGCAGCGAGCTGCGCGGCAGGTGAAAGTTGGTCAGAAGGCCGTCGAGGCCGCGAAAAGTATACGGCGGACGAATGAACAAGGTGGTGTCGCGCTGTCCGGGCTCGGGAGCCGTCGCCCCAACGGGGGTCGAGCTCTCCAACGTCCGGGCGCTGGTGGTCCCGACCGCAATAATCCGCCCACCGGCCGAACGGGTTGCCGCAATCTCAATTGCGGCGGCCTCCGACACGATCGTCGACTCGCTATGCAGCGAACCCCGAACAATGTCTTCGTCGCGAAGGGGACGGAACGTACCAAGGCCCACGTGCAGGGTGACCCGCGTGAGGCCAATGTCCATGGCAGCAAGCTCACTCAGCAGCGCCTCATCAAAGTGAAGCCCCGCGGTAGGTGCGGCCGCGGCCCCGAGCGGACCGGCGTAAACCGTTTGGTAGCGCTCACTGTCCGCGGCATCTGCCGGCCGCTCCATGTACGGCGGCAGCGGTAGCTCCCCTGCTCGCTCCATGATGTCTACGATGGGGGCGGATGGAAGGAAGGTCAGTACGCCCTCTATAGCGGCGGTCACGATGGTCACCGTATCGCCCGAGTCCAAGCGGATAACATCGCCCACTTTCAGCTTCTTCGCCGGACGGGCAAGCGCAGGTATCGGCCCAGGACCTGGTGAAAGAACGACGAACTCAACACGTCCACCGGTAGCCCGGGCCCCGTGCAGACGGGCAGCCATGACCCGCGTGTTGTTGACAACGAGACGGTCTCCTGGGCGAAGCAGGGTCACCAAGTCACGAATACCGCGGTCTTCGTGACCGCTGCCAGACAGCGGCACATGAAGCATACGCGAGTCCGAACGTCTGTCGGGAGGGCGGGTCGCAATACGGTCATTCGGCAAATCAAATGCCCATGATTCAAGGATGTCTTCTCCACTCATGGACGGGTCATTCCTGGAGCCGGACGGGTCATTCCTGGAGCCGGACGGGTCATTCCTGGAGCCGGACGGGTCATTCCTGGAGCCGGACGGGTCATTCCCGGAGCCGGACCGGTCGCCGGGGGTGGCGTGCGGCGTACGTTTAGGTTCCCGCGAACCGTCAGAATATCGCCGCCTGCTGCGATGGTGCGAACCCCGAGATCGGCCACAAAGCCACTCGTTGACGAAGTGTGCGCCAGCGGGAGGGACTGATTGACGCCGTCTTGAATCGCTTTGAGGATAAACGTCTCGCCGATAGCCGCCAGTGGGTCAGCCAGAACGGCCCCTGGACTCTGCCCTGTTTCTTCTACCGACCGGGCAGATAGGCTCATCTCTGCGCCTTCAAGTTCCACACCTCCGCTGACCGTGTAGTCGCGCCACCAACCGGTACCGCCGGGCTTCCACAGGCGTAAGTCCATCTCGAAGGACCCGGTGGTGATGCGTAGCGCCGTTGGCTCGACAACCACGCCATGGGACAGCTCCCCCAACTCGAATGAGGTCTTCGCGGCGAACCCAAGCAGAGAGCTCTGGGAGACGTCGAGCTGCCAGCCATCGCGCAGCTTGGGAATGGTCTGGCCAACAGGCATCGGGGTTGGCGAGCGTGTGAGGAACTGCAGGGTGGCTCCCCCATCTTCCGTCCCGTCCACCGTGAGCGCACGGATCGGGAAGTCCGCTCCACCGAAGGCCCCTAAGCTGATGGGCTGCATGCGTGAGAGTAAGGCTTCCTGGCCGAACGCTGACAGTTCCCGTTCGACAACACCACGAATGCCCCCGCCGAGATTACGCACGCTCACCTGAACATCGCGAACTTCCTGGGTGACCATAAAGACTTCGAAGCTCGAATCGGAGCCTGGCGTCACGTCAAAGCGGACATCCACCTCCACATCGACCGTCACAGGGGTCGTTCCGCGGACAGGACCGAACTGGTAGTTCACGTCTCCGCCGACCCGAGTAGTGACGACGACACACCGTTCGCAGCGGTTTGTCCCGGACACATCCAACCGGCGAATCGCCATTTCGTACTCGACATTCCCGCGCACGCCGAGGGGACCTCGTACGTCCTTGCTTCCGGACATTGCCCCGTAGGTCTCGATGCCCACTTTCATCAGATCATCGACGAGCGCCGGGGACATGTGAAGTGCGCCATCAGCGGCCCACCCGTCAGCCGCAGGGCCGGGATCCGCGACAGCTCGGGTCCGCGCCACCTCAAACTCTTGGGCAATTTTATTGCTCCCGCAGCCGCTCATCAAGCACAACCCAACCAAAATCCCACGTGTCATCTCATCTCCCTGCCGAGTCAATCGGCCTCCTCCTACGTTACCGTGCCGGCGTGGAGGTGCGATGCCCGAGACCTCGGATCCTTACGAGGCGCTGGCCAGTAAGCAAGTGAAGGACCAAGCTGCAGGCGCGCGAGACCTCGCTCGTGGTGGCACATGGTCGGACATGGAGCTGCTGGTCGGTAAAGCCACTAGGAGTAAAAGCGCGGCTGTACGTCTATATGCAGCGGCTGCTGCGGCAGACATTGTGCACCGCGAGCGGCTAACTGGTGGGATCGATCGCCAACGTGAGCATCAGATCCTCGCGTGGGTGAGCGCTGCGAATCCCGATCTTTCTGCTGGCCTGCTCATGCTGATGTCGGCTGTCCAGAACAGTAAAGCCCTCGACCGAATCGGTCGTTTTCTTCGCGACCCGCGCAATGGTGTGCGAGCTGGGGCCGCAGCGACCCTGCGACGGATGGCTCTGTCTCACTCCGCCGCTGACCGAACGGACCTGTCCGAGCGCGTTGCCGAGTGGCTGAAACATCCCAAAATTCAGCCCGATGCCGTCCTCGACCTCATCCACATCACCGGCGAGATGGGTTGGTCGGAGCTGACGGACCTGCTCCCGAACTACAGCAGTCTGTCGCCAAAACACAGCGAAGCGGTGGACATGGCTCTCGAGCGACTGGACCAGCGGGTGACCATTGACGGATGGGCTGGCCTGTACCAGGACATTGACCTGGACGTGTTCGAGCTGCCCACGAGCGATTCCACCGCCGCTGCGACATGGCTCGCTATGGGACGCACCAGCAAAGCAACGCGCAACGGCAAGCGCCTGAAGGTGGCACCTGGCAAGCTGGGCAAACACGCCGCTCGCTTGGTCTTCGCACCACCACTCGGCTCTCCGGACGACAAACGGCGCGTGATTCAGTCGAATGGGCGCTCCTACTGGGAGGTCTCACCGTCGGAAATACTGGCCATACTCACAGATGACCCCGAGTCTCTGCCGAAGCTACCCGAGCAGATGTCCGATCCCACAGAAGACCTTGAAGGCACCACCGTCCCACGCGCGAAAGCACTCTGGGCTTGGGCAACAGGCGACCTCGACCAAGCACGGTCTGGCCTCGACGCTCTGACCGCGAAGGGGCGCCCGCAGCACGCGCTGTTCTACTTCCTTGCGAAGGTCGCCGAAGACCAGGAAGATACCGTCGCTGCCTGTCTGGCCGCTGGCGCTTACCTGGACAAATCCAAGAAGAATGCGCCCTTCCGGGAGCGTGCAAACGCCATCCTTGAGCGCCTCGCCTCCAAAACCTGAACCTGTCGCCGCAGCCCCTTGTGGGCTGGGCTGCCGCTGTCGCGGGGATGTGTATGTCTGCCAAATTTTCTTTGTTGTTCGTCGCCTTGATGGCTTGTACCAGCGAGCCCCCAACGGGCGCCGTGTTCGCGTCGCCGGCGGATGGGCAATCCGCCTTCGACCGCGACGGCACGCTCGTGGTCAGCGCTCCGCTGCTCGCGCTTCCACAGGACTACCCAACCCCTCAAGCTATCCGCGTCGTCGATCTGTCAACGGACGGTTTTGTAGACGGCAGCGTCACCACAGCCGGTGGGTTGCTGACCTTCACGCCGAGTGATTCGTGGCGCCGCAACGCGCGCTACGCCTGGACAGTGGATGTCCCCAATTCCCTGCCGCACGGTCCGCAGTTCGAAGCGGACGATGGCATTGAAGATGCGGCTATATTCGACACCTCAGACAGCCTCACCGCCCTAGCAGCTGGTCGGCAAGAGGGCCTGCTGTGCGTGGTGATGTCACGGACACCAAGCCGCTCCGAACTGAATGGCTTGACGCTGGACCTGGATGACGAAGCGATCGAAGATGCCCAGTTCGAGCTCCTCGATGTTGGTGTCTGGGAGCCCGAGCTCGAAGGACGCAGCGACGGTGATCCCGGCCTTGGTGTGGCCTGCACCGGCGCCGGTGACGCAAGCTTCGCGCGTTTGTACACATCGGACACAGACTCATCCCTCGTCGAGATCAGCTCCGACTCCCCGAACCAACTGGTCGCAGCCCTGTACCGGAGTGCCCCATGAGCCGCCTCACCCTGGGTCTCGCAGCCCTTCTGTGCACCGCCAGCGCATCCGCAGGCGAACTTGCTGGTGGCAATGCCGTTCAAGCTCCCCGCGTTGAAGCCGTCGGGGGTTCCGGGATTGAGCAGCAATATGCTGGAATGGTAGGCTCCGACCGTGGCGTAAACGTGTGGACGACTCGAGCCCGCGTCACGTTCGACCAGGTTCACATTGCCGCCACCGTACCCGTCGCCAGCTACCCAACCGGCCTGGGCCAAGACGTCGATCTTGGAAATATCGGGCTGTCGGCCTGGTACGACCTGCCATATTTTGGCATGAATCACAGCATGGGCCTCAAGGTGCACCTGCCTGCTGGCGAGCGCGCCTACGCTTGGCAAAACTCCCCTGAAGAGCTGTGGCCTGGCACGGGTCTCGACCTGTTGTGGCAAGGGCGATTCGGTACCAACGGCACCACGCTGTTGCTGCAGGGCTCGCTTGGTGTTCACGAGAGCGTTGCTTTTGCTCCCTTTCAGGACCGATGGGTTCGGGCGGGAGCCAGTGCCGTTCTAGACCGCGACCTTGGCAACCGCTTCGGCGTGACCGGCTCACTGGACATGCAGTACTGGGACACCACACCCATCGAGATGAGCGTGGCCGGACGCGCGGATATCGTTACCGGTCTGCGCGTGCGTGGCGGTATCTTATTGCCCCTCGCAACCTGGGCCGGCGCCACTCCGGCTGACCGTGCTGTCGGGATTCGCGAGGCCACCCTTTTCTTATCCGCAGGCCTGGCTCTGTAGAGACGCGACGGCTTTCGGTAGTGCTGCTGCCACATCGCCTGCCGTCCACCCTTGGGTGCGGGAAGCGCGTAGAAGGTCAGCAGCGAGGCCGTGCACAAACGCGCCAGAGCTCGCGGCATCATGCCCAGACAACCCGCGAGCGAGCAACGCGCCGACCACGCCAGTAAGCACATCTCCGCTTCCAGCTGTGCCCAGAATGGCGTTGCCCGTTGGGTTGACGCGCACACCCTCGTGCGGTGTGGAGACCAAGGTATACGGCCCCTTTAGCACAGCGGTACGGTCAACAGCCAATCGCTGGACACTGTCGAAACGGTCCGATTGAACGTCCGCGACGGACGCGCCAAGCAACCGCGATGCCTCGCCTGGATGCGGTGTAATGACCCGGTCGGCAGGTCCCGAGCCCGATGCACAAATTAAGGCATCGGCATCGAAGAGCACGGGTCGTTCACTGGACGTCCACAGAGCGCGAAGCCCGTGCATCGCTGACTCATCCAAGGCGCCCAATCCGGGTCCCGCCACGATGGCGCTGTAGCGAGTGAGGTCGACCGTGCGGACGTCTCCGAGAGTGTGTTCACCGCAGGTCTGCACCATTACCTCAGGCGGTAGAGTTCCCAACCGAATCACCGATGAGGACGGTGTCAACAGCGTCACTAGGCCCACACCGGAGCGTAGTGCGGCCCGGCAGGTCAGGACCGCAGCGCCAGCCATCGACTGGCATCCGGCAACCACCAACAGGTGCCCACTGCGGTTCTTGTGTGCCGACGACGACCGTGTAGGCCAGGCTCGTGCGACGTCGTGCGCTTCCACCACATCGCCCAAACGGTCCACGGGAAGGCCGCGAAGCCCCAGATCCGCAACGGTCCACTCGCCGACCACACCATGATTGGCGAACAGCGCCGGCTTGGCCGTCGCCAGCGACAACGTCCACGCGGGCTCCACAGCACACCCAAGTGTCTGCCCCGTGTCCGCCAGAAGTCCAGACGGCACGTCGACCGACAACACGGGCGTATTCGAGTCGTTGACAGCGCGGATGACGTCTGCGAATGGATGTCTCACAGCCCGCGTCAATCCTGTGCCGAACAACGCGTCTACGATGAGGTCTGCATCTAGGTCCGTCGCCTCGCGCACTCCAGCAGCCAGTGCGGCATTTCGCTGACCAACAGCATCTCCACCAGACGGATCTCTGACCGACCACACCCACACCTTCACGCCCCAGCTGTGCAGCCATCGCGCCGCCCCCCAGCCGTCTCCGCCATTGTTCCCGGGTCCGGTGATGACCGCAACCCTCCCCGCCGAAGGCACTCTGCATCGGACCGCTTCGGCAATCCGTAGAGACGCCACCTCCATCAGCACAGCACCCGACAGTCCGAGGGTGTCGATGGCGTACCGATCGAGTGCGCGGGTCTGTTCAGCCGTAGCGACTGGAATCATGCAAGCGCCTGGCCCAGCCACTCGCGCGAGGCGTGAGCGATGCGCTGTACAACGTCGTCTTCCGGGCCCTCTACAAGAATTCGCACAACAGATTCGGTACCGCTGTAGCGAATGAAGACCCGCCCGCCGTTGAGCTCCGATTCCCACTGTGCGAGCTTGTCATCCAGTCCTGCGACCTGTTCCAGCGGCGGTTTATTGGCCACGCTGAACTTGCTTAGATCACGGGGAAAGGCCACATACGACGCCATGGCCTGCGACACGGTCTCGGCCCCATCAAAACACGCTGCTAGCGCACGAAAGCCGGTCAGTAGACCGTCTCCGCCAGGCCAATCGTCGAACAATACGTGCCCCGACTCTTCTCCACCCAAGGGCAGGCCCTGCTTCGCCATGGCAACCTGCAGATGCTTGTCACCTACAGGTGTGCGCACCACCTGAACACCGGGAAGCTGCGACTCCAGTGCGGCATTGCTCATGACCGTCACGGCGAGTCCCGACACCTTTCGGGCTTGAGCCAAGCGCAGGATCAAGGCATCTCCGGGAACCACAACGCCCTCTTCTGTGACGAGTAGGCAGCGGTCTGAGTCACCGTCTACGGCAAATCCCCCATCAAGCTCCTGTAGACGAACGGTCTCTGCCAAGCGCTCAGGGTGCACAGCGCCACAGCCAGCATTTATGTCACCGTCTCCAGCAGCCACCTGCACAACAGTCGCTCCGCACAAAGAGGCGAGGTCCCCTGCCAGTGCCAAGGCCGCGCCATTGGCCATGTCGACGGCGATGGTCTTGCCGCTCAAATCCACGTCTAGGACGTCATGCAGTGCGGAGACATACTGTTCACGTACTTGTGGGGCGGGTGAAATCGAACCGCCATCCGCCGGCAGGATGGGGTGCGCCAGCCAGCTTTCGACCTGCGTAGTCTCGTCTGCGGTGAGCTTGCGCCCGCCAACAGTGAACAGCTTGAAGCCGTTGTCAGGCGCATCATTGTGGGATGCTGTAATCATGACGCCAACGTCAGCGAGGCCACGTTGGACCGCCAATGAGACGGCAGGAGTCGGTAAAACGCCGGCGTCGAGGGCATGCCCCCCACTCGCTTGGACCGCGGCGCAGACCGCGGCCGCAAGCCCTGGTCCCGACGGTCTTGTATCTCTGGCGACGACGACACGAGCCCCCGGACCGCCCAGGCGGGTGGCTACAGCACCAATCCGCTCGGCGCCGGCTGCATCAATCGGCCACACGCCCGCAGGACCACGCACACCATCTGTTCCAAACTTCATTGTCGAACGACCCGTATGGCTTGAGGAGAGACATCGACGACGCGGACCTGCGCGCCGCCACCATGCAGCACACGCAATCGTTGGCCATCTGTTGGACCAAAGATCACGGTGTAGCGCCGGCGGCTCAGCGTCTCGGGAAGGTGGGCGAAGACCAGTATATCTTCGCCACGAACGCTGCGCAGGGCTGACGACGCGCCTTCAAGCTGGACAGTGACAAACTCGGGGTCGGGTCGCCACTCGGATGCAGCGCCGAGCGGCCAGACGACGACCGGTACATCACTGTAGCGGCGTGAATCAGATTCGGCCTCTACGGTGACCCTCACCTCTAAGACCTGGTCACCGACGCGCTCAACGCCAGTTGGCAGGTCTAGAGCTGCGAGCAATGCAGCATCCGCATCGAGGCCGCTGACATCGATAGGACGTGTCGGTACTTCGATACGGTCTTGAATGGCGGACTGCGCACCGCGCACGGTGACCACGAGCGGGTCGGGCAGAGCTGAAGACACGCGGTAGCCTTCGCGTGGGGTGCCAACAAGAACAGGGTCGACCACTACTTTACGCGACGTCAGTTCATCGAGTGAGAACGACACCGTGGACGGCGACAAGCTGTTCAACGTGAGCGTTTGTAGGCCTTCAACCCGGTACGCCGACGTGTCCACCAAGTGGGCTCCGGTCTCCAGTTCCGACAAGTCAATCCGCACCGACGCCGACGACCGTTCGACACGCCTCAGTGCAGCGCGCGAGCCGGTCACCGACATGGTCACCTTCACCGGAAGCGGCTCTGTAGCCACAAGACCGGCAGGCAACTGCCAGACGATGTCGGCGCGGATGCTGCCGTCGACGGACTGCTGGCCCTGAACGTACAACCACAGCAACACGGCTACCAACACGGACACAAACTTATAGTGTGGGTTGGAGAACATCACGCGAAATAGGCGGCCAATGCTCATGATGCCGTCTCGTCTACAGAGTCATTGGGCCGCTCGGGGGCGTCGAGGCCCACCGAGATGGCTTGGCGAAGGTCATTGCTGTCCACAATCGCAGTCAGCTTGCCGTCCTGAACGACCGTGACAGTGCCTCGCTCTTCACTGACGACTAGGACCAAAGCGTCTGTCGCATCTGACAGGCCAATTGCCGCGCGGTGGCGGGTACCAAACGCCTTGGACAAGTCTTTCGACAGCGACAAGGGCAAGAACACACCGGCGGCGACAATACGGTCCTTCCGAATGACGATGGCGCCATCGTGAATGGGGCTTGTAGGGTGGAAGACCGACTGGATAAGTTCGCTGGAGATGCGTGCATCGAGTCGTTGACTGCCCTCCACGTACGGCTCTAGAGAGCCGCTACGTTCCATCACAACAATGGCACCAATCTTGCGTTCAGCGAGGGCAAAGACGGCCGTGATGACCGACTCCATCCGAGCGGCTTCACTCGGCATGCTGGAGCGCGTGAACACGCCACCCGCGCGAGCGAGGGCCCGCCGAATGTCTTCCTGGAACAAGATGAGTAAGCCAAGAAAGGCATAGACAAACAGGTTGTCCAACAGCCAGTGCAGCGCATTGAGGCCGACATACCCACTGATGCCGTACACCAACGTGGCGATCAGCAGACCGACCAAAGACAACAACGCACGAGTGCCACGAATCAGCAGCAAGCCTCGGTACACGAGCCAAGCCAAGATGGTGATGTCGAAGACGTCGACCCAAGTCGCGGTCGCGAAAGCGCTGTCGGCCAACCATGAGGGCATGCGCCGCTATAGCGTACGGGTCCCGCTGCGGCCTTAGGCTTCCGTCACCCTGTGCTCAAACCTATCTAAAACCGAGCGGCTGGCGTCAGACATAAACCGTCTCACGCCAACCCCTCAGCGAGCCTAAAAGGCCCACACCGGGTCCATCGGCGCGGAGATGGGACCCGCCTGAACAACCAGTGACTCGAACTCGCCCCGGTCTAGTGTCTCGACTTCAATGAGCGACTGGGCCACGCTGTGCAGAACATGCATATTCAGCGTGAGAATCGTTCGGGCTAGGTCATAGCCACGCGTAACCATCGCCTTGACTTCGTCGTCGATGGCTTGGGAGGTTGCCTCCGAGTAGCTCTGACTGCGCTGCATCTGCCCGAGAAAAGTCTCTGGGCCAGACTCTCCCCAAGTCACTGGACCGAGCTCGTCGCTCATGCCCAGCTCGCAGACCATGCGGTGCGACATCTTCGTGGCGCGCTCGATATCGTTAGCCGCTCCGCCAGTAATGGCGTCCAGCGCAATCGCTTCTGCCGCCCGGCCGCCAAGTAGGACCGTGATCTGCTTGAGCATGCCCTTCTTGGTCTGGCTGATGCGGTCCTCATCCGGGAGCATCCATGTCAGGCCCAACGCACGACCACGAGGCACAATCGTAATCTTATGCACGGGGTCGTGCCCTGGCAGCATGTACGCCACGATTGCGTGCCCGGCTTCATGGTAGGCCGTCGTGCGCTTTTCATGCTCTGGCATGACCATTGAGCGGCGCTCGGGACCCATGAAAATCTTCTCGAGGGCTGCTTCAAAGTCCGTTTGGTCGACTTGCTTCTTGTTCTTACGGGCTGCAAGCAACGCAGCTTCGTTGCACAGGTTCTCAAGGTCAGCCCCCGAACAACCGGGGGTTCCCTTGGCGATAATCCCAAGTTCAACGCCTTCTGCGACCGGAATGCGCCGAGTGTGAATGGCAAGAATGGCTTCCCGCCCACGAACATCAGGTGCAGGCACTGTCACACGCCGGTCGAAGCGACCTGGACGCAGCAGCGCGGGGTCGAGCACATCTGGCCGGTTCGTCGCCGCCATGATGATGACGCCTTCGGTTCCTTCAAATCCATCCATCTCAACGAGCAACTGATTGAGTGTCTGCTCGCGTTCGTCATGCCCACCGCCGTGGCCTCCGCCGCGATGACGACCCACCGCATCGATTTCGTCGATGAAGATGATGCACGGCGCATGCTTCTTGCCCTGTTCGAACAAGTCGCGAACGCGGCTCGCACCCACACCCACGAACATTTCAACAAAGTCCGAGCCGGAGATGGAGAAGAACGGCACACCCGCTTCGCCGGCTACCGCACGACCCAAAAGAGTCTTGCCAGTACCGGGACGTCCCATGAGCAGCACGCCCTTTGGAATCCGGGCTCCGAGGCGGGTAAATTTGCGCGGATCCTTGAGGAAATCAATGATCTCCTGCAGCTCTTCCTTGCTCTCATCGATTCCGGCGACGTCTTCAAACGTGATGCGCTTGCCGCCGTCCGTCTGAAGCTTTGCCTTGGACTTGCCGAAGCTCATGGCTCGACCGTTGTTTCCCTGGATGTTTCGCATAAACCAGAAGAACAGTCCAACAATAACAATGAGCGGCACGAACGTAAACAACGCCGACAGCCAGAAGTTCTCACCACCGACCACTTCGTACTCAGTCGCTATTTGGTTCTCTTCAAGCAGTTTGTAGACCGTAGAGACGTCTTGCGGAGCCGTCGTCTTGAAGGTCTCACCATCTTTCGTCTCTCCCTTGAGACCCTGCCCAGCAACGGTGACACTTGCGATGTCTCCTTGCTCGACATGCTGGACGAACTCGCTGTAGGCCATCTCCTCAGTCATGAGGGATGTTGGCTTTGGCAACACAAAAATGGCCAGAACTACAATCATCAGGCCAAAGAGGAAAACGCCGTTTCGCGTCAGGTATCGCATGCACCACCTGTGCCGATAGAGGGAAATGTCAGCAGGCCCGTACAGGTGCGCACATGGCCACTATCTGCAATGGCCAAGCGACCATTTGGCAGCTGGATATGTCCAACACCACGACGCGCCAGGGCGCGTATAGCGTCAACGTGAACGTGTCGCAGAGATGGCTCATCCTTCAACACCGCTCGCCGAACCGCTGGCATTGGGGCATGGCCGAGGAATGCGCACGACCACACGTCGGTAACGTCGCCTACTAGGGCATCCAGCCATTCAGACTCTTCCGACGCCAAGCGCGCAGTTCGGGCCACGCTGGCCACACTTCCAGGCCGCAGGGACTCGAGAAGAGGCAACAACTCGTGGCGCACCCGATTGCGAAGAAAAGCCGGCGACGCATTCGTGGGGTCTTCACGGAAGTCAAGCTTGGCGTCGTTGGCGTAGCGGACGACATCGTCAAAGGGAACGTCCAGTAAGGGGCGGACCTGATGCTCACGCTTCGGCCGCAGTCCACCCAGACCCCGTGGTCCCGTACCGCGTAACAGTCGGATTAGCAGGGTCTCCGCATGGTCGCGCGCATGGTGTCCTGTCGCGACGGCATCCACATCCAAACTCGAAAATGCCTTCAGACGGACATCCCGGCACATGTCCTCCGAGGCCCCCACTCCAAGTGCGACGGTGTGTACGGTGCACGGAACGCCGTAAGACTCGGCTCGCTGTTCCACAAAGGCTGCATCATCCGCAGAGCCCGCTCGGGTGCCGTGGTCGACCGTCACAACGGACAGTTCACCACCGTGAAGGCCACGTGTAGACGCCAGCACATCGAGCAGCACGACGCTGTCACGTCCGCCACTGACCGCAATCGCTACACGCTCACCAGGCTGCCACAGTGTGTGGGTCCGGATGAATGCGACGACGTGTTCACGAAGACGCCTCCCGCCAGTCATACTGCCGTTCCAGACGACAGCTTAGCAAGCACGCGAACGTCATCTGGAGGGTCGCCGTCCAGCAAAGCTCGGTTCGTCTTCTCAGCACCACAGACCCGACATCGGTAGCGAACGACCCATCCGCCATTGCGGGTCTCGCATGACGTCGGGTCGAGCAGCCCACGGCACTCGGAAGCTCGGTCCCCCGGGACGTCATCTACGTGAAGGGAGCGCAGGCAATGCGGGCAGTGGTCTCGTGCGGTTCGACCATGAATGGGAACGGCGGCGCTGCAGTGAGAACAGTCGAAAGACTCGTCTCGAACGATGGGGTTCAAACGCACCTGCGCGTCGACGCTGCGATTCAGGCAGGCGCGCAACAGCTTCTTCGACGGCCACAACGACGCGTCTTCGGGGAGGTCCACTCCTCGCTTGCGACTGTAGTCAACCACCGCCTGCACGAACTCCGGCGGCTGCGTGTTGAGCCACGTGGCTTCGCGCTTCAGACGACCACGGGCTCCACGTGCCCGCTTGAGCAGTGCTTCCACTTCAACCTTCACGTTTGCTCACTATTGGCGGCTTGGTAGCGCTTGGCCAATTCCTTCACTAGGTGCGGTACGCCCTCTACAACAGCGTAGGTAAGCTGCTCCGCGTCGCACACAAGAGCACCGGGCTCGTCTCGAAGCTCGCCGCGACAGCTGGGACAGACCAGCAGTCCTCGAATGCGGTCGGGAATGGCACGAAGGTCCATACTTAAAGCCCCAGCGATTGGATGGGCACCCACTGCTGGAGCGAACTGGGCCCCTGAACGCCAGGCGCACTCGACTGTCCGGACTCATTAAGCGTTGGAGGAAGCTCGCTATCCGGCAAATAGAGTACGCTTCCGGCCTGTAGGTAGCTGGCGCCGTTGAACCCGGCGTTCACCGCACTGCCAGCAGTGGGTTCGCCAATGACGGTCCACTTTCGTTGAGCCCACACGCCACGCGCAACGTCAAACCGACCCACAGCCGTCATATCCATGATGTAGGTGTTCGCTGAGCCGGCTGACCCGCCGCTTGCTGGTGCCGCACTACCCCGCCCTGCAGAGTCCACAATCCAGTCGTTCCCCTCTTGCCGACGCACCCGGTGTACCAGCTGCCCTGAGCCCTGACTGCCACGGTTATAAGGTGCCTTCATGAGCTGGCTATCAAACTGCGGCCAGCCGGAAGCTTCGTCTTGGGCATTGTTCGCAAAGCGGAAATCCAGACCAGCCAGCGCTCGAACCATCAGCAACCTAAGCTGCTCTGCATTCTGGGAGAGCCGACGATTCCGGCGGTCAATGCCCTCCAAGTCTACAGCCGTAATGCGACCGTCCTTCTTCAGAGTGACCTGCAGATGCGAAGCAGTCAGCCGGTCATCGATCTCCCGCAACACCACGGAGAGGTTGCCTTGGTCACCGGTCATCCCAGCGCCTATTAGCGAGATGTCTTGAACGTCACAGTTCAAATCCCAGTCCTTTCGCGACGCTTGCGTCTGCGAACAATCGATGACCATCTGGGTCTGCACAGCGACTAATCGGGCCTCCGTGTTGAGCTCGGCGACCAGCATGATGGGGACCGGAAGGTGGACCTCACTCTCGATGTAGAAGCGATGATGAACGCCCTCCCCCCACGACCACTCCATCTCCGCATCTGCGGCGACAGCCGTACCGGACGCAAGCCAAGCGATAGCAAGAAGACTGGACATACACGGACCTCCGAAATGCTGCGTATCCCGCGCGCCCCCAATACCGCGCAAGTGCAAGTGTCATCCCCGGTCAGCGGTTACCTTCCGCCGTTCCGAGTGCGGGCTTGGTCGCGGAGAACCAAGATACGCGGGTCAATGGCCGGTTCGCTTACGACACGGCCGTAGCGCTCGTGGAAGCGCGTCAGCTCCGCCCAGATGGCACGCGTATCTTGCGCTCGGAGTCGCACGGGGGCCACCGAAGCCAGAAAGTCTTCATTGGAGCCGACAAGCCACACAGTATTGGCTTCGTGTCGGGCCGCCTCTACTCGTGACCAAGGAACGGACCAAACCTGCTCTCCGCTGGCTCGATGGAGATGAACCCCATCGCTTCGCAGGAAGAGCCGCATAGCCTGCGGTAGCCCGGTATGAACATCCATTACGGTCAGTTCGTAGGTGGTCCCATCCAGCGTTTCGACTCCCCTCATCTACGCCCTCCTTGGACTGCCACGATACGCGTTCCGCCATGGCCGATGAACGACTACGAGCGCACCTTGACGCACTCTTGCACACGCAAGATGTCTCCGCACGCATCCAGAACGACCCGATTCGCTTGCCACACCGGTATGAGCAGGTCGAAGACATTGAAATCTCGGCTCTGCTCGCGGCGGCCTACGCCTACGGTAAGGTCGACTTGTTTCTCGGCGTACTCGAGCGCATCCACACCGTTATGGACGACCACGGTGGCCCTCATGCATTCGTCGTGAACTACGAGCCGGCGACCCATGGGCCTCTGCTCGCAGGCATGGGCTATCGATGGACGCGCGATACCGACCTCATGTGGTTCATTGCCGCCCTTCGCCACGCCCTGTGCGAGCACAACACTCTTGCTGCAGTGTTTGCAGGCAGCTGTGCGAAGACAGTCCTCGCAAGGGCGCACGACATCCTACTCGCCGCCGCCGTCGCTACCGCCGGTAAGGTTGGACGCAATGCGGACGCCATTGCCGACCTGCCCCGCGGGCTGAAGTACTTTGTGCCGTCACCCGCATCTGGCTCCGGGTGCAAGCGCGGCAACCTCTTTCTTCGCTGGATGGTCCGGTCGGGTGATGGCGTTGACCTGGGTGTGTGGACGCACTTGGGCCCTGCGGACTTGATCATGCCAATCGACCGGCACGTTCAACGAATTGCTCCGCTGCTCGGTCTCGTCGACCGCGCGGATGGGTCTTGGCGAACTGCCCATGCGGTCACAACAGCTCTTGCCGAGTACGCGCCAACAGACCCCGTCCGCTACGACTTTGCCCTGGCCCACACCGGAATCTCAAGTGGATGCCGCGGAGTGCTGGATGTACCGGTATGCTCGGCCTGTGTCATTCGGACGGTGTGCCGTCACGGTCGCACGCTGCCCGACTCGGAGACTTCGTGAAGCCCCTACTCGCAGCCCTCGCCCTCATCGTGGCAGGCCCCGCGTCCGCTGAAGACTCAAGCTGTTTGAGTGCCTTCGGACAGACCGAGTGCGGATGGAGTTGTGCGGCTGCCTACGGCCAAGTGCGCTGCGGTCTGTGGCCAGGTGCGAGCTGCAAAGCGGCGTACGGACAGGTGGTGTGTGGCCCCGACCCGACCCCAGGGTGGCAAAGTGTACTTGGAACGGCGCCTCCTAAAGCGGACTGCATGGCAGCGGCGGGCTCCATCGTCTGCGGGTACCACTGCATTGCCGCGGTGGGTCAGGTTCACTGCGCGAACACACCAACAGGCAGCTGTACGGTCGCAAATGGTGAAATCACTTGCTTTGACCCGCCAATCATACCCGTGTTGGTGGGTGTGCTTGGCCAAGGCGTCCCCGGCCTAGCAGCCACGGAGTGCTTATCCGCGTACGGGCAGACTGCGTGTGGCTACCACTGCACCGCCTCGGGAGGCGAGGTGGAGTGTGCATCCGCGGTCACTGGCATGTGTGTGGCCGTCGCCGGGGCGGTCGTGTGCAACAACTCGGCGCCCGTGGCCTGCTCGGTTGTCGATGGAACGCTACACTGCCCATCTGACTGATCTGGAGAGTCCGTGAAGACCTTATTGACGCTATGCCTTGGGATGTCGCTGCTTGGCGGATGTCATGCGACCTTCCGCCGCAACGCACCGAGCATTCAAACGCTCAATGCACAGGCGTTCACCACCACCGCTCCCCACGTCAACTTGGGAAATCTGTATCAAGACAACCTGATCTCGCTTGCCGTCAACTCGTATCAAGGCGTGCAGGAGAACCGAGCAGAGCGACGGATTCGCGAGGGTCTCCGCCCGCAAGGCGTGACGACGGCACTCACAACCAGCTTCGGCGATGCGTTAGGCTCAGGCCCCCCGTTCGCCTACACCTCCCAGCCGACAGCCGATGCGACCGTGCAGATGGAAGTGTTGAGCTACGGCATGGAAGTCCCATTCATCGGGTCACAGGGTATTTTTGAGTACCGCATTCGAGTTCGCGCATACCGAGCAGACGGTCGGCAGGTGTACAAGGCACGGGTCAGCTGCTCAAACGCAGGCGGCGCGCCACGCGACGTCTCTGCCGCCTTTGGAACCGTAAATAATGTCCGCCAACTCGAAGAAATGAGTGACAGCCAGATTCAGACAGCCTTCGATAAGGTCGCCGAGTGGTGCGCCTGGGAAGTCGTCCGCAAGATGCGCAAACACGCAGGCTAGGCATCTCTCACCGGTGGTTGGCCGGCACCGAAGGTTAACAAAGCCGTATTGTAGGCCAATGGGAATGTCTGACCGTCACCAACCGTTGTGGCGACGACACGGGCTCGGCGATATGCGGCCAATCTTCTGCCACGGCCCCCAAGGAGCTCATCCATGCGTCACCTCCTCCTGCTCACCGCTCTCACAGCGGCTGCTCTTGCAACGCCCATCTCTGCAGCCCTCGCTGGCGGTGTTGCCGTCGTCGACTTCGAGCGAGCCGTCAACGAGACCGACGAAGGTCGCGATGCACAGACCCGTCTGGACACCATGTTCTCGACCCGTCGTGACGAGCTTCAGCGCATGCAAGCCACGTTCCAGACCGCTTACGAAGACTACGAAGCCCGCGGCATCGTGTTGTCAGACGCCGCTCGCGCCGACGAAGAACGCACCCTGATGACGAAGCAGGCCGAGCTCCAACAAACGGCTCAGACCTTCGAAACCGAGATGCAGTCGACCTACATGACCCTGCTTCAGGACCTCGACGAAAAGATGCGTCGCCTCACCGAGACCATCGCCGCCGAGCACGAATACGACGTCGTCCTGGACCGTGCAGCCGTTGTCTATGTTGGCGGTGGAGCCACCGACATGACAGATGAGCTCATCACCCGCTACAACGCTCTGTAGTCCAATGAGCACGCTTGATCGGGCTGGTATCGAGGCCCTTCTACCCCACCGCGACCCCTTCCTGATGCTCGACCGAGTGACGGAACTGGTCCCAGGTGAGCGCGCTATCGGTGAAAAAGACGTCACCCAGGAGATGTGCACGGGTCATTTCCCGGGCCATCCCGTAATGCCGGGCGTCCTGATCACCGAGGCCATGGCCCAGCTTGCGGCAGTCATTGCGCTGTCGGCGAACACGGAAGCAGCTGGCAAGCCGGTCTACCTTCTCGGCACCGACAAGATGCGCTTTCGCAAGATGGTCAAGCCGGGCGATGTCCTTCAGCTCGACGTCACTCTGACCGATTCTCGTCGCATGTTGACGTTCACCGGAACCGCCCGGGTTGACGGTGCGCGAGTAGCCACCGGTTCTATCTTGGCCGCTGCCGGTAAATAGTCAGACGGCGGCGGCTGCAGCGGTGGGTACGCGTCCGAAGCCCATCACAATCGCTACACACGCAACGGCTCCAAGCGGTAGGAGCAGTAACGGTGAGACGCCGAAACCGGCGGGGATGTAGCCCAGAAACACGCTGACAGTGCCAACGCACAGCACGTAGGGAAGCTGGGTGCGGACGTGGGTGACCAAGTCTACGCCCGAGCCAATCGATGACAGTACGGTGGTGTCGGAGATGGGCGAGGCATGGTCCCCAAGACACGCGCCAGAGAGGATGGATGCGGTACAGGCCAGAGCGATGCCAGACATCGCATCACCGGTCACCGCAACCGCAATGCTGACAACAACAGGGACCAAGATTCCCATTGCCGAGAACGATGACCCTGTGGCAAAAGCAGTGATGGCTGCCACTAGGAAGGACACGGCGGGTAGCCACTGGATAGCCAAGTTTCCGGTCACTAGCGTCTCTAGATAGCTACCGGTGCCAGTCGATGCGATTCCGGCCGAGAGCGTCCAAGCGAGCAAGAGGATGACCAAGGCGTGTAGGACCGGCTTAATGCCCCCCCACATACCACTCGGAACGGCCTGAACGGCCACCACTTTCGTGGCCACCACCAAGACGACGGCGACGGCCAAGGCGACCAACCCGCCGGCGACCATCGAAATATAGGCATCTGCTGCACCAATAATCTCGAACAGCCGTGCGCCTGAAGCCGCCTCACCGAGCCCGTTAAGTCCGGTCCACAGCATCACCGCGAAGGTCGTTAAGACCAGCATGCCGATGCTCACCGGGGCTATCCACGCCGGAACCGAGGTCTTGGTCTCGTCTACTGCGTGCTCGGTTTGCATTGCGGCTTGTTCAGCCACGAACATCGGACCGAAGTCGCGTCCGCTGATGGCAATGGCGCCGACAAACACCAGTGTGAACCAACAATAGAAGCTGTACGGGACAGAGGCGAGGAAGATGGCAAACGCGCCACCCGAATCGAGGTTCTGCTCAGCCAGCCCCTTGCCAATCTCGTCCACCTGGAAAGCGACCCAAGTCGACACGACGGCTAGCGATGCCACGGGTGCTGCGGTAGCATCCACGATGTATGCGAGCTTTGCCCTAGATACTTTGAAGCGGTCGACAACCGACTGCATGGTGTTTCCGACCACCAGACAGTTCGCGTAGTCGTCAAAGAAGACAACCCCACCGGCAAGCCAACTCACCACCATGGCACCCCGGCGTCCCCTGGCTAGACCTTCAATACGCTCAACCATGGCGCGCATCGCTTCGGAGGCTGTGAGCAACCCCACAATGGCCGCGACCGTGAGTGTAAAGAGCGCCACTTGAAGATGCCCCAAGTCCGTAGCGGCTCCGATGAAGAGCGCACCAACCGACTGCAGAGCCACCAACGGAGCCCCTGCCGCAGCCACAAGAGCCGCTACCGCAACGCCAAGTGCGAGGGATGGAACTACGCGTCTGGACAAGACCGCCGCGCCAATGGCGACGAGTGGAGCCAATAACGACAAAGCGCCGGCGTTGACATCCCCGTCCTGGGCCACGGCAACACCGGGAAGGAATAGAGCGAAGACAATGGCGAAACGATGCATCAGGGCCCCTAACTGAGCAGCATTGAAACACAGTGCCTCGGCGTTGCGTAAGGACCGGTGTACGCTGTATCAGGAGGCGACTGTGCCCACATTCGTATCTGCCCTGCTTATGACCACATTCTTCTTCGTCACAATGGCGGTCGCGCTGCCGATCATCGACAAACTCGGCAGCGCACGCCTGCCTAGACGCAGGCGTCCCGCATCCGTCCGAGGTCAATCGGCCCTCGCCGCAACCGGCCCAGCGTTTACGCCACTTGAAATGGCTGACAGTGGTCAGAAGTGGCCGTCTGAAGTTCCGAACCGGCGGACTCCACTAGTGATGCCTACGTGGCCATCGGAGACCTGGAAGGACAATCCCTTTCCCGCATCCCGTGCCATCGCGCGCCAGCTCGTGAAAACACCGCCTCGTTCTTCAGGTACTACGCCTTCCACCACCAAACCGCCGGCTACCGCGCAGCTGAAAAAAGTTCGCGCACAGCCCAAAGCACGCCCGCAGACCAAGCGCTCTCGCCCACAGCCGAAGGCACAGCGCAAACCTCTCGAACAAGCTCCTCGGAGCCGTCCGTCCACATCACCAGACAGCCCGCCAAAATCTGAGAATATTTTAGAAATCGCAAACGACCCGTCCCGAGGCCTCGCGTCTGCTGTCGAAGTTGTGCGCCAGACCACCGGCTGGTCCTTCCAGCGGGCGGCACAACACGTTGCCACTGTGCTACGCAACAACTCCTAGTGGAGAAATGCCATGGCGATTCGCCAATGTCCAACCTGCGGGGCTTCGGTCGAGGCAGATGACACCGTCTTGTCCACGTCCTGCGCATTCTGCGACTCGCCGCTGGTCGACAGTGACCATGCCGCAGAGCCCGTGGATGCCGTCGCCTCCTTCACTGTGCCGAAGGAACGCGCTGTCGCACTGTTGAAGGGGTTTCTGCAGTCCCAGCGCATGGCCCCAGAGTCCATTCGTAAGGCCGCAGAGCCCGACGAGATAGACGCCGTTCTCGTTCCCTTCTACGCCTACAATGCGACCGCCCGGTCGGAGTACAGCGCCCAGGTCGGCGTCAATTGGCAGCGCACCGAGACGTACGTGGCCTACGAGGATGGCAAAGCTGTCACCAAGACCCGGCAAGTCACCGAGACTGAGTGGTTCCCGTTGTCGGGCACCCACAGGCGCGAGTGGAAAGACCATCTCGTGAGCGCGTCCAAGGGGCTACCTGAAGCCGACGCCAACGAACTCGAACCCTTCGATCTGGGCCGGGCTAAGCCTTATGCCCCCGAGTTGACCGCGGGACTCATCGCAGAGCATCCGACGATTGCTCACCAGCAAGCACACGATGTTGCCCGCAACGAACTAGCGGCTCTCGAAAAACGGGCCATCGCCGACAACCTGCTGCCCGGCGACAAGTACCAGTCCCTCCAGTCATCGACATCCGTGGACGTCGGTTCTGTGCGTTTGGTGTTGCTGCCTGTCTGGATTGCAGCGGTTCAAGGCCCCAAGGGAACTATCCGTCTGCTGGTCAATGGCCAGACCGGTGAGGTTGTGGGCTTCGTCCCCCGCAGCGGACTTAAGGTGGTCATGATGGTCCTTGCGATAATTGTCGTCATTGGCTTGGTACTGTCTGTTTTGTTGGGCGGAACTGCCTGTCTCGGCATCGTTGGAGGTTTCCTATGAGTGGTGAAGCCGTCCAGTGTAAACGGTGTGGCGGAGCCGTTGCTGCAACCCCCGGAAAAGAACTTCCCGAGTGCCTTTTTTGTGGTGCTCCCGCATCCGATTTGGCCAAGTATACAAAGGATGAGGCCATTGAAGACCCCGTAGGGTTCATTCCCTTCGACGTCATCAAGCCACGTGCAGACAATGCGTTTCGCGAGTTCGCCAATTCGAGTTTTTGGTACCCGAACGACCTCAAGAACGCTTCGCTTGAGCTGCGAAAGCTGCTCCTGCCAGCATGGGCGTGGTCCGGTGACATTGAGACCCACTGGGCAGCCTTGGTTAAGGCAAACACACAGAGCGGAAAACGTCCGGTAGCCGGTGCGGACAGTGCCCACTTCGACCAGATTCTTGTGCCGAGCTCGGAGACACTCACCCTGAGCGAAATGTCAGGACTTGGCCTGTATGATGAGTCGACCATGACCCTGTTCGACCCTGCTGAGAGCGACCCCTACGAGATCAGTGACATGACCCGCAGTGTTGCTCGGAAAGCTGCACTTGCGGAGATGGAGCGTCGCCATCGGGCCGACATCCAGTCCGTCATGAGTGCGATCAAGCTGAACGGTCACTCAACGCTTGAGCGAGTGGACGGAAAGCCGGTCCTCGTACCGGTGTGGATTGGTGCCTACCGCTACGGCGACAAGGTGTACCGCGTGCTCGTCAATGGCCAGACTGGGGAGTTCCTTGGCGATGCCCCAAAGAGTCTGTGGAAGAAGCTGGGCGTCGCATTGGCCATCGCAGCTTTCATCCTTGGTACCTTGCTCTGCCTGTTCATGTGCACAGGCGGAGCCACCATTGTGGGGGGCTAGTTGTCCTGGTTTGATGACGATGACCTGTGGATAGCCCTGGCTCCAACCATGCGTGGTGCAGAAGCATTGGATGCCGCTGAGCCGGAGGTTGATGCCCTCATTGCGCTGGCCGGGCTGCAACCCGGAGCGCGGATTCTCGACATGGGCTCGGGGCCAGGTCGGTACGCTCTGTCGTTGGCGCGGCGCGGGTTTGACGTCACCTGCGTCGACCGCACATCGAGCTACCTCACACACGTGGCAGCAGCGGCACGACGGATGGCGGTGGACGTCGAGGTAGTACGGCGAGATATGCGCGATTTCAGACGCCCCGAAGCCTACGACATGGCTCTGTGCGTCGACTCCTTCGGGGTCTTTGACGACGAAGAGGATGACTTGCTGACTCTGCGCAACCTGCACGCAAGCGTTGTACGTGGCGGTAAGCTTGTGCTGTCCACAGCCTGCCAAGCGTCTACTCAAGACGCGGCGCGTAAGGACTGGCGCTGGCTACGTCCCGGGGTGTTGTTGTTGGAGGAACACCATATCGAGGAAGACGGGGCGCGTCTGCACACGAAACTTTCCGTGGTAGAGACTGGGCGAATTCGTAAATTCGACCAGCGTCATCGTCTGTATGCTGGGAGCGAAGTCCGCCGGATGATGGGGAAGGTCGGATTTTCATCCGTGTCGCTCTTGGGTGACCTTCTGCAGCAACCGCTACATCCTGGACCCAAGCGACTTGTGGCTGTCGCGGTCCGCTAAAAAGCAGACCGGTTGGCTACGCGACCGATACCATCACGGCACCGGCAATAACGGCCCAAACGGCGAAAACGCCAGCCATGCGAGTCATCACGTCTGTGGTTGTGATTGTCATCCTTACCTCCGGCTCCGGTCATCGGCGCATTGGTGTGATTGCTTTACGTTTACCTGCACACCTTTCTTCAAAAAGGAGCCCCCCCACAATGTCAGACGCTGTCACGGCGGCTGGGTGCGGCTTTTGGGTTAAGCGTGGCGCCCACACGAGGGACGCATGGCCGCACCTGATGTCAACGCCATTCTGTTGGCGTTTCGCAGTGAACTTGACGCTGTTTCCGACCCCAAAGCACTTGATGAGTTGCGTCGGAAACACACCGGAAAGAAGAGTCCACTCAAGCTCGCCTTCAAAGATCTGCGCGAGGTCCCGACGGATCAACGCTCCGAAGTCGCCGCCGCGCTCAACAGCGCGCGCGACCAGATCGAGACGGCAGTCGCCGCAGCTGTCGAACGCGTCGAGCAGCAGGCCATCACCGATGCTCTGAACCGTGAATGGACCGACATGACCATGCCTGGCGTCGGCACCGATCGGGGCGCGCGTCATCCACTTACCGTCGTTGAACGCGACTGCCTCGAACTACTCCGACGTCTCGGCTTTTCGCTAGTCGACGGCCCGGAGGTCGAGACGGCGTTCTACAACTTTGACGCCTTGAACATCCCCGAGCACCACCCCGCTCGGGACATGCAAGACACCTTCTGGGTCCAAGGTGGAAAGCTGCTGCGCTCCCACACCACTACGGTCCAAGCGCGGGTTCTGGAGTCCAAACCCAACCTTCCCATCCGGGTGGCGTCGGCCGGCCGCGTCTACCGAAACGAAGCGGTCGACGCGACCCACTTGGCCATGTTTCATCAGCTCGAAGGGATCTGGGTCGACAAGGGACTCACCTTCGCCCACCTCAAGGGCCTGTTGGGCTTCATTGCTCGCTCGCTGTACGGCGAAGAGCGTCCGATTCGCTTCAAGCCGAAGTTCTATCCCTACACCGAGCCCAGCATTGGCGTAGACCTGCAGTGTGGTTCGTGTGCCGGTGCCGGCTGTGAGTCCTGCCATGGTGCAGGTTGGGTGACCATCTTGGGTGCTGGCATGGTTCATCCCAAAGTTTTTGCCCAGTTTGGCTATGACCCGGACACGGTATCAGGCATCGCTTTCGGCCTTGGCACCACGCGCATGGCCGGCCAATGGACTGGCGTAAAGAAGATTCGCAGCCTGTATGAGACCGACTTGCGCGTGCATCGTTCGCTGACCGGAGGTGCAAAATGAAGCTCGGCAAGACTATCCTGGGGCGATTCACCGACCTTCCCGAGTCCACCCAAGACCTCCGCCATCTACTGGATGACGTCGGCGTAGAGGTGAAGCGAACCGAAGCATCGGACGTAGGCGACGTGTTCACGGTGGAGCTGCTGGCGAACCGTGGCGACCACTACTGCTATGCCGGAGTTGCCCGTGAGCTGAATGGCCGGAGCGGAGCCGGTGTGCGCCTTCCCGAGAGTGACGTGCTCTCGATTGGTACCTCTCCTGTGCCGCTGTCCATCCAGACCGAAAAGTGCTCGCTGTACACCATCACCGAGCTGGTCAAGACCACAGACGGCGACTTGGATGTCGCCGCCAAGGCCGTGTTGACAGCTGCCGGTCTACAGAGCGTCACACCACCGGTGGATGCCACGAATGTCGCCAACGCAGAGCTCGGCCAGCCAAGTCACGCATTCGACGCCGACACCATTGTGGGTGTCATTACCGTCCGTGAATCGACCGCGGGCGAGACTGCCTGGCTGTTGTTCACGGAAGGCCCGACAGAGCTGCCCGAGGGCACGCTCATCATTGCCGATGACGCCAAAGTACTGGCCGTCGCCGGGGTCATCGGCTGCGAAGAGTCCAAGACCACCAAGTCTACCACTCGCATCTTCTTAGAATCTGCGGCATTTGACCCCGTCGCTGTCCGCAAAGGGGCGCGTTCGCTCTCCATACACACAGACAGCTCGGCACGTTTCGAGCGTGGCTCTGATGCCTCCGCCGTACTCACTGGAGCCGGGCGCGTTGTCCACCTCTTGGCATCTGCCGGCTGGGAAGTCCGTGGAACGACCGGCCATGTCGGTGATTGGGCAGATGAACGACGCACTATTGCCCTGGAGATCCCCTATGCAGCGGCGTTCCTCGAGTACCCGCTGACAACCGATGTCGTCCGTGAGCGCCTGATTCGGTATGGTTTTGCCGTCTCGCCAAATTACCCCGAGTGGGCAGAAGAAGACGGCTGGGCTGCGCCGGAGAGCACGCAGGAGCGCTCTTCCGACCGCAATCGCGGCACGCTGCTGGTACGCGTCCCTCCGCATCGCGTCTGGGACGTCGAGTTCGCTGCTGACCTGTACGAAGACCTCGCCAAGTCCATTGGCTACAACGAGATGCCCGAGCACTTGCCACCCATTGACTTGGGGGCTGTTCCGTCCGAACGTCAACGGAATATGGAGCGCGTAGAAGAGGTGCTCATCGCTGGCGGCTTCTTTGAGGTGTTCACCGACGGCTTCCATGGTCGTGACTTGGCGGAGAAGGCCGGTGTCACCGAAGGCCATCCGCTCGCCGCTCACGTAGAGACCGACAACGCTCTCGACCGTGGCTACTCGCTGCTAAAAAACAACGCGCTGTATCAAGCCGTCGAGGCGATTGGCACCAACCTGCGCATGCGCACGGACGAGGTCAAAGCCTACGAATGGACGCGCACATTTCATCCGACATCCACGGGTGGCTGCGACGAACGCCATATCTTGTGGGCCATCTGTAGCGGCAATGCCAGCACTCCTAGCTGGGATGGCAAAGGTCGCCCGGCAGACGCCTTCTTCATGAAGGCGCTTGTGGCCAACATGGCCGAGACACTCCGCTTGCCACTGACTATCGAGCATGCATCCGAAGATGAACCGCTTGGGTCTTTGCTTCACCCGCATCGTCAGGCCAGCATCCGGTTGAACGGTAAGGTGGTCGGCTGTCTGGGAGAGGTCCACCCAACGGTCCTACGCGGTCATAAGATCAAGCGCGCACGGCCGGTCTACCTTGAGATCTCCGCAGACGCGCTCGCCGTGAGTGGCCCGCGTCCAACCTATGTCGAGCCCAGCGCACACCATCCTATCCTTCGCAGTCTAGCCTTCTTGTTACCGACCGGTGTGTACGCCAACGACCTTGCCGAGCACCTTCGCACGGCCAGCCCCACCTGGCTCACCTCGGTCGATATTGTCGACGAGTTTGTATTGGACCGCGGCCGGGCTGTGACCTTCGCCCTGGCGTACAGCTCGAACGAAGGGTCCCGCAGTGCCGACGAAGTCAATGCAGTCACCGAGGGTCTCATCGGCACCGTGGTTGCGAAATACGGTGACCGCGGCGTTGAGTTGCGCGCCTAGCTACCGGCTCAACCGCTTGCCGCCTCGAAGCCGCCATTATTGCGTTACCGCTTTCCCTTGCCTGATTCATGGAGTCTTCATGCGTATCCTGCCTGTTCTGTTGGTTCTTGCTGCTTGTGGCAGCCCGGAGCCCCCCTCTGAAGCTCCGGAAGCAGCTAAACCGGTGGAGACTGCTGCAGTCGTCGACGCGCAGCCGGCTGTTGAAGAAGTGGCGGTGGCGGAAGGTATGGTCACGTGCGACGCCTTCGCCGACCACATGATGGAGAGCGTTGAAAAAACGGCTTCGGAGTCGGATGTTCTGACACCCGCCCAGGCTTTGGAGTTCGGCACAGCCATGGTTGAGGGACTTCGGTCTGGCTGCAAAACGAATGACCGTCTCGGCGAGTTTGAACCTCATGTCCAGTGCTACATGACTGGCGACGACCAAGCTGCTTGGGAAGCGTGCCGTCTGGCGGAGGGTGGTGAGGCCTTCAATGCCTACGTGACCGGCCTGCTAGCCTCGTCGATTCGATTGGATGCTGGAGTCCCGGAATGAGCCGAAGATTTCGCGCAACCGTCGTCTTTACTGCCGCGTTGAGCTTGTCAGCCTGCGCTGCAAAGCGGCCCATGACTGCCCAAGCTGTACTTCCCAGCTGTGGGGCCTTCTCAAGTCATGTGGGTGGCCTTGCCGCTGCGGAATCCGCAGATGAAAACGAAGCCGAGATCCGAGGGATTGAGGCGCAAAAAATAAACGTAGGATGCGGCGCTGACAACCGCTTTTCGGAGTTCCAGCCTACCGTTTTGTGTGTCATGGCGAGCGCGACCATGGACCAGCTTCACGCCTGTCGGCAGCTGGATGCGAGCGGTGAATTCTCGCGCTACATGCAGCACATCATGGACCTCGGCATGGATACGGGCGTCGAGGCTCCGACCTGTTCGGCGTTCTCCGCCTCCCTGGCGCAGCTTAGGCACTTAGAGCTCGAAGACGTCTCCGCACTTGAAGGAGATGAACTTTCGGCGGCTCACGCGGACATTGACGCCACCATGCCGGCCTTTGAGCGTGCATGTACCGCCAATAACCGGCTGTCCCAATACGCCAATATCGCCCAGTGCTTGGACCAGGCTGACTCGGAATCCACGCTTGAAAACTGTGCGCAATACCCAATGGCTCATGAGTTCGAAGACTGGCTTCAGCGACTGATCAGCGTGGCCGAAAACGCAGAGTAGCGAGGCTGCCCTCTCGCATCGGCGTTATGACGCGCCGACCTTAGATTTCCTTCTTCACTAGGAGCCGCGATGAACGCCGCAGCCGTCCCCACCTTCGGTGGTAAAACCAACGACTTCACCACCTACATTGACGCAGTCAACTACATTGGCGGCGAGTGGACGGCCCCTGAGACCGACACCTTCGCGGATGTCATCAACCCGCGCCACGGCAAAGCTATGGCACGGGTCGCAATGTCTGGAGCGCAAGACGTCGCCAACGCGGTTGCTGCTGCTAAGAAGGCCTTCAAGACCTGGTCACAAGAGCCCATGCGCGAACGCGCCCAAGTGTTCTACCGGCTCAAGGTGCTCATGGAGCGAGACGTCGACGAGCTTGCTTGGCTGGTGTCGCATGAGAATGGCAAGACCTTCGGCGAGAGTAAAGCCGAAGTCCTCAAGGGCATTGAGTGCATCGAGTACGGATGCAGCCTGCCGCAGATGGCGGGCGGCAGTGGACTTGAAGTCTCTCGCGGCGTCACCTGTCAGCAGGTGTACGAGCCGATTGGTGTTGTCGCTGGCGTGGCCCCGTTTAACTTTCCGAGCATGGTTCCACTCTGGATGTTGCCGCAGGCCATCGTTGGTGGAAACGCCTTCATCCTCAAGCCCAGCGAGCAGGTTCCGCTATCCATGATTCGCATGGCAGAGCTATTCCGCGAAGCCGGTCTGCCAGACGGTGTGTTCAACATCGTCAACGGCGGTAAAGACGTTGTGGAAGCGCTCTGTGATGACGAAGGTATTGACGCCCTCGCATTCGTCGGCAGTACCCGCGTGGCAAAGCTGGTCTACGGTCGCGCCGCCACATCCGGCAAGCGCGTGTTGTGCCTCGGTGGCGCCAAGAACCACCTCATTGTCGTTCCCGATGCTGACCCAAGCGTCACCACGGAGAACGTGGTCGCAAGCTTCACCGGATGTGCCGGCCAGCGCTGCATGGCAGCATCCGTGCTTGTGGCTGTGGGAGACGTTCAACACCTCATTGATGCGGTTGCCGAACGTGCGGCGTCGATGAAGATTGGTGAAGACCTCGGTCCCATTACGACACAAGCGTCACTCGACCGTATCAACGACTTCATCGACGATGCGGTAAAGCGCGGCGCCAAGGTGCTCGTGGATGGTCGTGGCCAGACCGCCGACGCCGGTGGCTACTGGATTGGCCCCACTCTCCTCGACAATGTCAGCTCCGACATGCCCGCAGGCCATGAGGAAATCTTTGGTCCGGTTCTGTCCATCATCCGCGTCAACACCGTGGACGAGGCCATTGCGCTGGAGAACAGCAACCCCTACGGCAACGCATCGAGCATCTACACCAGCAGTGGTGAGGTGGCTCGCTACGTCACCCGTAAGCTCGAAGCCGGCATGATTGGCGTCAACATCGGCGTTCCCGTCCCCCGCGAGCCCTTTGGCTTTGGTGGCTGGAACCACAGTAAGTTTGGCTCGGGCAATATTACCGGCTGGGATGGCTTCCGCTTCTGGACCCGTGCACGCAAGATCACGACCAAGTGGGCGCTGCAGAAAGACTCCACGTGGATGAGCTAGCGGCTTGAGTTCATGGCCGTCAGATGTGAGCTACGCATTGGTGGCTGGGCGGATGTCAGGGGCCAGAGAAGGCATCTTCAACGTCATTGCAGTGCCGAACTCATTGCGCAGACCTCTGGTCTGCAGTGGTGAGCTGCAGCGGTGGTAGTGGCAGATGGCTGACAACGGATTGCTCGCGCAACTGGAAACTGCGCCTCTCCATCTAGTAGCCAGCGGTCTGTCGGCTTGAAATGCATGTCCGAGGCGACGAAGAAATGCAAGCGCAAAGCGTCGGTTCTGACCTCTGACCTCTGACCTCTGACATCCGGCACACGACAGTCTCAATCTATGGATAGACTGACCCATTCTGACTGTCCCGGAGAAGAGATGGAAACACAAGAGATGATTGACCTGTGCAAGCAGCACTCGATGTACACGTGGTGTGCGCAGGGCTCAGTCAATCCCGTACCTATTGAGCGTACCGAAGGCGTCTACCTGTATCAGCCGGATGGCAAGCGCATCCTGGACTGGAACAGCCAGCTGATGAGTGTGAATATTGGCCACTCTCACCCAAAAGTGATTGCGGCGATGAAGGCACAGCTCGACAAGAAGCTGCTGTTTACCTGGCCTGGCACCGCCACTGAGCCGCGCGCTCGCCTAGCCTCGCTTCTGGCCGAGATTGTCCCCGGCGATATCAACACCTTCTTCTTTACCTTGAGCGGTGCAGAAGCGAATGAGAACGCTATCAAAGCGGCACGGGCATTCACGGGTCGCTCAAAAATCCTGACGCGCTACCGTAGTTACCATGGCGCTACAAACGCCACGATGCAGCTGACTGGGGACCCACGGCGATGGGCTAGTGAGCCCGGAATGCCAGGTGTTGTCCGCGTGATGGACCCGTGGCCGCTCACCTGGAAGTGGGGAGACGATGACAAGGCCATTGTGGATGCCAACCTCACCTACCTCGAAGAGGTCATTAACTACGAAGGCCCGCACAACATTGCGGCCATGTTCATTGAGACGGTCACCGGTACAAACGGCATCTTGCCGCCGCCGAAGGGCTACCTCAAACGACTAAAAGCACTGCTTGAGAAGTACGGCATTCTCTTGGTCTGTGATGAAGTCATGGCTGGATTCGGCCGTACTGGGAAGATGTTCGCTTTTGAGCACGGGGACATTGTCCCAGACATTGTCACCATGGCCAAGGGACTCACCAGTTCGTACATTCCATTGGGCGCAATGGGCGTCAGCGACCGTATCGCCGCCCACTTCAAGGACAACGTGTTCTGGGGGGGGCTGACGTACGCGGCCCACGCGCTCTGCTGCGCCACCGCCGTGGCCGTGATTGAGGTCATGCGCGAAGAGAACCTAATTGAAAACTCAGCAAAGCTTGGCCCTCTCATGCGCAGCGAGATGGACCGGCTGACCGAAAAACATCCGTCGGTAAAGGTCGGGCGAAACATCGGCTTGTTCGGTATGATCGACGTGCAGAAGAACAGCAGAGGCGAGCCCTTTGCCCCATACAATGGCAGTCACCCGGTCATGGCCGAGCTCGGCAGAGCTTTCTGGGACAACGGCTTGTTCACTTTCATCCGCTGGGGGTCGTTCATGAACAACCCCCCGCTGTGCATCACAGAGGAACAGCTGATGGAAGGCTACGCCATCATCGATAAGTGCTTGGACGTTACCGATGCGGCGTTTGAGGACTAATCCCCGCGAGCAACCTGGGCGCTAGGACCAGCGACAAAACTGACGGCCATGCCCACGGCGGCAGACAACAGGAAGCTCGGCGGTAGCTCGCCGAGCGCCGTCATCGCTTCGCCCATGTCGATGAACTTGAACAGTGGTACCGAAACAAAGCCTGTCAGCATCGCAGCGACCGCTCCACCGGTGTTGAACCGGGGCCAAAACAAGGACAGAATGACCGTTGGACAGAAGGTCGCGGCAATACCGGACCATCCGAAGATGACGAACCAGAACACGGTCTGGTTGGGCCCAGTCACGGCAAGCGCGATGCCAAGTGCAACGAAAGCCAGCGCGATCGTCGCGATGCGCGACAGACCGACCAACTTGTCATCTGGGATGTCTGGGCGCAGAACCTTTTGGTACACGTCGCGCACAACAGCACTACTCGCAAGAACGAGCAAGCTGTCAACGGTGGACATGATGGCCGACAGCACGATGGCAATCATCAGTCCGATGAGAATAGCCGGCAACACCATCGCCACAACCTGTGGCAAGACCTGTTCGGCACCAACGCCGAGCAACATTTCGGCATCTTGGCCGGGCTGGGTCAACAAGTGGCGTCCGACTAGACCGGTGAAAACGGCTCCACTGTCCGCAAGGAGCGTCCAAGCAAGGGCCACAGCAGCGCCCTTTGGGACTTCCTTGTGACTCTTGAGCGCCAAGAAACGCACAAAGATCTGCGGTGAGCCAAGGAAACCCAGGCCGATGAGCAGCAGTCCGAGACAGCCGGCGATGCTGACTAGGGTGAATCCTTCGCCCGCCATTGGATCCAGAAGGGTCGGGTCAATCGCTGACAAGCCAGTCATGACCGGTTCGATACCGCCGGCGTAGATGAACCCAACGATGGGAAGAGCGACCAACGCCAGAAACATCAACGCGCCTTGAAATACGTCGGACCAGACCACAGCGACGAAGCCGCCGGTTGTGCTGTAGGCGACTACGACTGTGAACCCAACAGCAACGCCCGTGTACCAGCTCCAACCTAGGAAATCCTGGAAAGCTTGGCCGGTTGCGTAGATCTGAGCGGCCACGTAGATGGTCACAAATGTTGCTAGGCAAAATGCAGAGACTAGGCGGATAAGGTTCGATTTATCCCCAAATCGACTCTCTAAATAGTCCGGTATGGTGAGCGAGTCGTATTTGTGGGTCAGCTTGTTGAACGGCCCCGCGAGCAGCAACCAAGCCAGCCCCACTCCGAGGACCTCGCCGGCAACTACCCAGAACGCCTTCACCCCAACCAAGGCCCCCATGCCGGTAAGACCAATAAGCAGCCAACCGCTCTCGCCGGTAGCGCGTGCCGAGAAAGCGACGCTCCAGAAGCCGAGCTTCTTGCCTGCGGCAAAGTAATCGCCGACGTCGTTCATCTTCCGACTGGCTACAACACCAATCGCAAGCAACACAGCGAGGTAGACCACTACGCCCACCAATTTATACAGCTCGACCGCTTCCATTTCTCCCTCCGGGGCGGACCCTACTACATGCGCCTGAACCCCTTGGAGCTTCCATGCCCGACCTCCTCACTCACGACGACCCCACCGTCCCCGGCCTGCGCTGGGTCACGCTCAACCGACCGGAGGCTCGTAATGCCTACTCGGATGCGATGGTTCAAGGCCTTGTAGAAGCCTTCGACGCCGCCGAGGCCGACGATATGGTCCGGGTAGTCGCCCTCACAGGAGCCGGCAAAGCCTTCTCGGCCGGCGGTGACCTCAAACAAATGCAGGCTCATTCCGGCATGTTTGAAGGCGACGCTGTCGCGCTTAGAGCCCGATATCTTCGGGGCATCCAACAAATTCCCCGCCGTCTGGCCCGCTTCGACAAGCCCATTATCGCCGCCGTCAATGGTGCGGCGGTCGGTGCGGGCCTCGACCTGACATGCATGGCGGACTTCCGTGTTGCGACCACGCAGGCGCGGTTCGGCTCCACATTCGTGAAGGTGGGCCTGGTCCCCGGAGACGGCGGCGCCTATTTCCTCGCCCGAACCATTGGCTACCCCAGAGCTTTGGAAATGATCCTCACCGGTCAGCTGATCGACAGCACCACCGCTCTGGCCTGGTCACTCGTAAACGAGGTTGTCGCCGCCGCCGACCTGTACGATGCCGTTCGCATCCGTGCCTCAGTTCTGTGCGCCCTACCCCCTATTGCACTGCGTCTGACCAAATCTGCTGCGGTTCGCTCTTGGGACCTACCTGTTGACCAAGCGCTTCAGCTCGCCGCGACCTACCAGGGCATCTCACAGAATACAGCCGACCACGATGAAGCGGTGGCTGCGTTCTTAGAGAAGCGAGCGCCCGTGTTCCACGGCAAATAGGCTGGCCAGACTACGGGTCAACGCCGAAGACGGGCTCCATATCGTTAAGATTGTCATAGCTGCGCTGGGCCGAGTTGACCGGTGCGAGAAGCAGGACGGCGCAGCTATCATCAACCTGGACGGACGTGGACAGCGTTGCCGCTCCGGTCGTTGAGGCCTGGAAATTTCCACCGTACCAGCTGACATTGCCCCCAGTCGATGTACCGCCACCGGGGAGTTGCGCCGCATTTTGAACGACTGACAGTAGTGCCGGCAGGAAGGAGCTGCCGGCCAATCGACAGCGCTCGGCATCGGTCAGCGTAAAGCCTTGACGATTGACCGTGACTTGGCCGGTACCGGCCACATCAAATCCGCCCACTTCCGTTGCTGTCCAAGAACATGTCTCGGTCACAAGGCTGCCGGAGGCCATGCGACTGACCTGGACTTGTCCAGTGACGTTGCGCGCGGTCATACGGCGTGCGGGCGTGCCAAAGGTAATCGCATCACTGGCGTCGCAGGCAGGGTCCTGGAAGGATGTGAATACGCTGTCTGGGGCAGCGGTGAGCTCGTCGATCTGGACGCTACCGCCGGTGACCCACGCACGAGTGCCGGTCATCGAGCAGGCCGGGCCCCAGCAGTCGTCATCTTCACAGTCAGCAAAGCCATCGCCATCGTCGTCGGTGGTGTTGTCGCAGACTTCAACACATATTGGGTCAGCCGAGCAATCAGCATCTTCGCAGTCCATGAGGCTGTCAGCGTCGTTGTCTTCACCATCCGTGCAGTTCAGCTCGGTGTCGCACGCGCCGAGCACGCCGAAGCAGTCCGGGTCGTCGCAGTCCACAAGGGT
>JBLHSN010000011.1:0-40123 GCA_047626195.1 Myxococcota bacterium | reverse complement strand
CCGAGACCCGCAACCACTACCAAACTCGCTACTGCACCAAACCAACGGGTCATGCCGCCTCCAAGCCGGAGTCTGCCGGCGGCGGCCTTCATATCGTGTCACCGCGACAACGCGACATTGACCCAAGGGTTGCAGAGTGGCTAAGGGACCAGCATGCGCGCTAAAAAATCACGAACCAGGCCCTTCACCTGGATGCTTGGGTTCGCCCTGCTAGCTCTCACTGTGTTCGCCTTTCTCTCTATCCAGAGCCAGCGAGCACGCCTAGAGACACGGGTGCAGGAGGATATCAGCCGCGATGTCGCCGCTCGCGTAGACGGCTGGGAGAGTCGACTGCGCGAGAGCCTCGATGGCTGGCTCAGTACAGCTGCCAATGGCGATGCACGAACGGCACCCCTCCTTCAAGGTCAGCTGCAGGGTCGGCATCGCTGGTTCGACAGCCTGTACATTTGGTCACCGCCGGTGCAAAACCAAGACCCGGCAACCCGGCGACCCGGTCGCATGTTGTTCCCCTCACCCGCACAGCGCGAAGATCCACTCACTCGTCAACATCAGTGCGTGGCCGCCACCCAGGCGTACGCACAACGGTCCAGCACTCGCCCTTCTCTCGTGGCAGTTGCAGAGCAATACGTCTTGCGCTGTTCTGCAGCCCCTCTCAACGTCCGTATGCACGCGTACGGGGAAGCCGCACAACTATACGACCGTGCACAACGTCCGCAAGATGCCCTCGCCGTTCTCGAAATGGTGGGTGTTACGCGCGACCTACCGGCACGAGAGGGCATCAAGCTCGGCCTCACCCCGTTTCTCCTCACCATTCACAAGCTGCGAACCGCACGCGTGCTCGACGGTCTAGGCCGCGTGGGAGAAGCTGCAGAGGTCTGGGTGTCCGTCGCTCGTGACATCGCCTCTCTCGATGCCCCGTCTGCCGGTAGCATCCTGGCCTACGAATGGGACGTCATGCACGAGCTGCGTCTGCACGGCAGTCCAGAGGTTCAACGCCGCGTTGCCAGTCTGCTTTCTCGCGCCAACCGACGTGCTGGAGCGTGGGACGAAGTACGGCAGCGGACCGTGCGCGAGAGTGCCCAGTTTGACCCATTCCAGCCAGGTAGCTTCGCCTACGATCAGTACCAAGACACCGGGTTCTTGCTGTACTACCGCGGTATACCGACCGATACAGTCGACATTCGTGCGGGTGCCGTTGTCTTGGACCAAACCACGCTGTTGCAGGACTTCATGGCGACCATGGGACCGCTGGCCAAGCACGCTCGGGTGACGGACGCGGCAGGCAACTTCGTTACCGGAGCAGAGGTCGGCACAGTGGCTCTTTGGCAGACCTTCCCCGCTACCCTGACCCACCTACGCATTGAGATCGACGATGCAGCGGTTACCGCGCAGATCGGTCGATTTGGTGGCCAATACTATAGCTTTCTCGCAGCACTTGGCGTATTCGTCACGATTGGTTTCCTCGGATTGTTCGCCCAGCATCGCGCTTCTCTGCACCTAGAGAATCTCCTGATGCGACAACGGGAGTTCACGACCCGAATCACCCACGAGCTGAAGACACCCCTCGCGGGCATCCGGGTGACCGCCGAGAACATCGACATCGGCGCCTTCAAGACTCAAGACGACCTGTCGCTAATGGCCGGACGCATTGTGACGGAGGCAGACGCTCTGACCGAACGGGTCGACGAGATCTTGGCCGTGTCGCGAGAGCGAATCGTCCCCAGAGCCGAGCTGTTCGACGTCGAAGATATCGTCCTTCAGACGCTCTCCACATGGTCTCCCCGCTACGATCAGGTGGGCGTCATCCTCCATGCAGACCTCCACGTCACCGACGAGGTCAAAGGCGACCCAGTCGCGGTCCGAGATGCGGTCAGCTGCTTGCTTGACAACGCTCTGAAGTACCGAGACGATTCGCGAGACGACCGCGCAGTCTGGCTGACGTTGAAGCAAGATGGCCGCTTCGCATCGATCAACGTGTCCGACAATGGCCTGGGCGTGCCCCCCAAACTGCGTAAGAGTATCTTCAAGCAATTCGTTCGCGTAGAAGGTCCTAATCGTGGAAAAGCTGGAGGACACGGACTGGGCCTAGCGCAAGTCACGCGCGTTGCCAGAGCACACGGCGGGAGCTGCGTCTGCTCAGTCTCTGAACAAGGTGGAGCCCGGTTTGTCTTGCGCCTACGCGGGCAAGGCTAGGCCAAAAGCGCCGAGTACGCCGCGTGAAGCGGTTGGCTACGTCGACACGGTAATTGCGCAGTGAACGTCTGAATTCTTCGCGTTCCATTGCAACGACACCACACGTCGTTACATCCTCTTTATCACTTGGAGATGCGCAGATGAGCGAGCCCACTCAGAACATCTTGGTTGTCGAAGACAACCCCACCATCGGCGCGGGGTTGGTCACCGCTCTGGAGCACGAGCGCTTTGACGTTCGCCACGTCGAATCCGCAGAAGACGGCGTTCTTGCTCTTCAGGCACGCGCACCAGACCTCGTCATCTGCGACATTATGCTCCCTGGTCAGGATGGCCTGTCGCTCATGCGCCAGATCAAGACTGACTACCCGGGCATTCCCGTCATCATGCTGACCGCCAAATCGGAAGAAATCGACCGGGTGATGGGCCTGGAGATGGGTGCAGACGACTACGTCACCAAGCCCTTTTCGGTTCGTGAAGTCATCGCTCGGGTCAAAGCCCGCTTGCGCGTACGCAGCACCGAGCCGCGGACACCCGACTACTTCGAGTTCGGCAACGTCAAGGTCGATTTACGCCGTCGCATCCTCTGGAAAGACGAAGATGAGCGCGGTCTGACCACGCACGAATCAGGAACGCTGGCCTACCTCATCACCCATCGTGGCCGCGACGTCAGCCGCGACGAATTGCTCGAGCAGGTCTGGGGCTACACCGCCGCGTTGACCACCCGCACCGTCGACAACCAGATCTTGAAGCTCCGTAAGAAGATCGAGGACATTCCAGCGCAGCCGCGTCACATCCTCACCGTTCATGGCACCGGCTACCGCTTCGAGCCCTAGGTCTTCCGTGCGACAACGTTTTCTTCAGACAGGCCCCCGAGGCCTGTCGCTTTGTTTGTGCGAGTGGGGTCCAAAGTCTGGGCGACCCCTGATCATTTTGCACGGTTTCCTTGAACAAGGTGCTGCGTGGCAGACTGTTGCTGAACAGCTCGGACGGCGCGTCATTGCCCCAGACCATCGCGGACATGGCCGCAGCGAGCACATTGGAGCTGGTGGATTTTACCACTTCTGGGACTACATCCCTGACGTTGACGCGGTTGTGAACAACGTGAGCGACGGCGAACCCGTAGACTTGGTTGGCCACTCGATGGGCGGCACAATGGCCTGTCTGTACGCAGCCACCCGCCCTGACAAGGTCAGGCGCCTGGGCCTCATCGAAGGGTTGGGCCCACCGGACATGGCGGACCAAGCGGTGACGCGGCCCCGACGCTTCGCGACTGCCATGCAGAACCTCCCAAGCCACGCGCTCATGGAGTCGGTTGCGTACGCAGCAAGTCGAATTCGGCGGTTCACCCCCTCCATGTCCGAGGCCACCTCTGTGCGACTTGCACAGCGAGTCACCACACCTCATGACGGTGGCTACATCTGGTCATGGGACGCCCTGCACCGCAGTCCCAACCCCTTGCCCTTCTCTGCAGAACGCTTTGCTGAGAGCACGCAGGCCATCGACTGCGAAGTGCTGCACATTGATGGATCCGACTCCATCTTCCGCCCGCCAGATCTCGACGAGCGCATGAAGAAGGTACCGCACTTGACCTGCGACACTCTCCCAGGTGGACACATGCTGCATCACGACGTACCCGGTGCCCTCGCAGAACGCCTGACGCGGTTCTTCGAGTAGAGAGGTCCCATGGAATCCGAAGCTATCAGCGACACCCTGGAAGAGCTATCCAACGCCGATTTGGCACGGAAGCGGGGAAAGGACATCCACACCTTGCGTGGGATCCGCGGAACGCCGGACGGCGAGGTCGCCCGCATCGCAGCTTCCACCTGGTTGGATGACAAGCCAGTGTGGCCGCAAGACGTCCAAGAGCTGACCGAGCTGTTCAACACCGCCTTCGAGGACGGCCTGGTCGCCATCTCACTGCTCGCAGCGCTGTTGCCTGACCACCCCGCCGCCGTCTACGACCTCGGTCTGGACTGGCTAGACCGGGTCGACGATGTATTGACCGCTGACGCCCTCGGCAGCGTCATCCTAGGCCCAGGCCTCTTGGCCACAGGCGGACTGGCAGACCTACTCTCCGTCGCCAAAGCCGCAGCACGTCCAGAAGCGCGCCGTGCAGCCGTCATCGCTGCCCTGCCAGCGACCAGTACTGTTGTGACCGGTCCCGCCATGTCGGCTCTGCGTCAGCGCACCAACGAACGTACCTTGCGCTTCGTCGAAGAACCTCGCAACGACGTTGTTAGCCAGATCCTGACTGCCTTCATCCGCGACCCACATCCCGCGGTTCACAAAGGCATCCGTCGCGTGTTGCGCGCATGGAAGAAGATCGACAAACAAGCCGCCACAGACTGGGCGAATGGCGTGGCGGGTGGCATTCCCAAGACGCTGCGCGCTGAGCTCGGCGGAACGAAAAAGAAGAGGTAGCCCCTGCGCGTTTTTCAGCTACTCGCTCTCCTGTCGCTCGGATGTGCGCCACCGGCACAACCGTCAACGCCACACGCCCAGATCGCAACAGTGGTCCCGCTTGAAGAGGTCTCCGTGGCACACGTGGGTGCCATTGCTGTCGCGGATCGAGTCCTGATCGACGTGCGCACACCCAGTGAGTTTGCCACCGGACACGCGCCAGGCGCAGTGAATGCTCCGCTGTCGAGCCTGCAGGACGGCCTGGCACAGATTCCAGCAGATGCCGAGCTGTACATCATCTGCCAAAGTGGCGGTCGTTCAACACGAGCAACCGCTCTGCTCGCCAGCAATGGAATCGCAGCGCATAACGTCACTGGCGGCATGTCCGCATGGCTCACAGCCGGTCTCCCCGTCGAATAGCGACGTCGACAGATGCATGCGGGACCCAGCTGGAATTCTCGCCGTCGGAATGGCACGGCGGACGCTATGAATGGCGCGCAGCCCCGGTATCCTTCAAACTATACACTTGCGTTAGCGATACAAATCACATAGTGTTTTTGTGTCGGCAATGCTCTTTGTCGGTGTTTAACCAGAACTCCAAGGAGGGGCCCATCGAGTCCCAAGTATCTACCGTTGAAAATCTACCCACTTTTACCCTTGAGAATCGTCGCGAAACACAGACTATTCGGGGGCGCCGCGAGTCCATTCAGACCGCCAAAAAAATGAGCCATATGGGTGGGCCAACGCAGGTTAAACGGGCAGATGGCATGGTCAGCATGACCTTCCGAAGCGGCAACTTGGTGCAATACAAACGCGAGAGCGGTCGGCGACGCTAGACGTAGCTCCTCTCGCACCCCCTGCAGCCATCGACTTGATAACGTAGTCGTCGGCGCGGGGCTTTTGTTTTGATGACACCTCATCTGCAAACTAACCGCCTGCCCAGCTCATTTGACCCAGGTTTAGCTCCACCAAGCCACCAGATCCAGGCACACGCGAGCTACCTGATGGATTGATTGTTTGATTTCACAAATCAACCATCAGAGACAACCGCCACGATACAGGGGTGGCCGATGTCGTTGATGGAAGAAACCGGCACTAGGGTGCGTTCAGGGGCGTCACCAACTGACGACGTTGTACCTTGTTACTACTAGGAAGCGGGCGGCGAAACTGGACGTGCCAAAGCGTCGGGTTCGACATCAACGTGGGGGTCCACCCCTGTATGACTCTTGCCGATGCCTGACTCCACACCCTTGGACGCAGCCAAGCGAGGCCACATTGGTGATTCAACGATCCCGCGTCTGGCGTTTCGCTATCTGCACAGACAGCCTGCGTGCCCCGTGCAGTGCGCTGCTGAGTCCCGGGCGCACCGCTGATGTCGGAGTCCCCGACCCGCTTGGGTTAGGGTCGCCGTCCTGTTGGGGTTGGTCATGATTGAAGTGCTGAACGTTGCTGCGCCGCTGGTGCTGTTGCCTCTCGTGGTTGCCCTGGTCATGTGGCGCTTGCCCAAGGTCAAAGAGGTCAACCACTCCGCGGCATTCAAGCGCCGCCGTGTGATGAACTGGCTGCCTCTGGGCTTGATGTACGCGTTCTTTTACATGGCCAGGTACAACCTCAAAGTCAGTAAGTTCCGCTTTGAGGAAATGACGGACGCCGCCGGTGATGCTCTGATGAGCAATGCTGACTTCTCCAGCATCTTTTTCTGGGGCACCCTGACCTACGGCATCTCGTTCTTGATCAACGGACCGCTGACGGACCGCTACGGTGGCAAAAAGGCCATCTTGGTCGGTGGCGGCGGAACCGCCATGATGACCGCACTCATGGGTCTCGCGTCGTATTCGATACTCGAAGGGGTGGGTCCAGCCGACTTCTTGCGCGCCAACTTCGTGCTCGTGTTCTCCATCCTCTACGCCATCAATATGTACTTCCAGAGCTTCGGTGCTGTCGCCGTGGTCAAGGTCAACGCACCCTGGTTCCACATTCGTGAGCGCGGCACATTTGGCGCCATCTTCGGCATTCTGATCAGCCTTGGCGTGTTCTTGGCGTTCGACGGTGGCTACTTCATCATCGATCACCTACCGGTCTACTGGCTCTTCGGCATCCCGTTCGTGGTGCTTGTTGCCCTGTGGGTCGTCATCTTCCTGATGGTGGAAGATACGCCGGGTGAAGCCGGGTTTGAAGACTTCGCCTTGGGCGACGCTAGCGAAGACGGCCCCCGTCTGCCGGTCCACAAGGTCTTCTTAAAAATGATGAGCAATCCCGTCATCGTAACCATTGCACTCATCGAGTTTTGCTCTGGGTTTTTGCGACAAGCCATCATGCAGTGGTACCGCACCTTCGCCAAACAAACAGACGTGATCCTGGACCTAAAAGACGGCTTTGTCTACGAACACTGGGGACTGCTGCTCTGCTGCGCAGGCATCATGGGCGGCGTGTTTGCCGGAACCATCAGTGACCACGTCTTTAAGTCACGCCGCGGACCGGTCGCGGCCGTGTTGTACGGCGGCATGTTGGTCGGAGCCATCCTGCTAGCCCTGACCTACCAGTCCACCATCCGCCTGACTCTAGGCGACTCCTTCTCATTGTCGATTGTGGGCGTGACGGTCGTCTTCATGTCCATGTGCGTCATTGGTGTTCACGGCATGCTCTCAGGCACCGCTTCCATGGACTTCGGCGGAAAGCGCAACGTGGGCGTTGCTGTCGGTATCATCGACGGTTTCGTGTACTTGGGCACAGCCGTCATGGCCATCACCTACGGCTGGGCGCTTCCCGAAGAGCAGTTCGACGCAGCCGGTATGCTGACCGGCCCCGTCACTGAACCCGCAAACTGGCTTCCATGGCCCGCGATTATGATTCCGGTCGCGCTCGTCGGCCTGCTTCTGTCGACACGCGTTTGGAATGCCAAGCCAAAGTCTAGCAGCGCCCCCGTCCAGACCGATACCCCCGCCCAAACCGATGCCGCCGCCGGGTGAACAATACTCGCGGATGACACACAGGGTAGTCGCGGGTCTTGTCGTTCACAGATACCCACGTCCCCTTTCTCCGGAGCTGTTCTATGTGGCTTGTCTTAGCACTCGCGGCCTTTGCCCAAGACCCCGATTCTGACGTAGACACCGACACCGCGGTGCTGGATGCGTCAAACTGCGGCCTGAAGGTCACGCGCGAAGTCTTGCCAACCATCAAGACCGCACTGCCCGCGGGCTCCCTCGGATGCGAAGTTCGCATGACCGTGGACGAGCGCGGACGTGTTGCGGATGTCGAAGGGCTGAACTGCCCAGCAGACGTGGTGACCGACATTCGCCCTACCCTAGACCGCTGGCGTTTCGAGCGCACCGACTGCCCCGTAGGGGACCCGCTCTCGTTCGACACGACCTTTGAGACCGACTCACAGACCTGGCTGATTCCTCGCACCGAACCCGTCCCTGTCGAGGTCTTCGTTCCGCCACCCGGAACCGAAGGTTGCCTGATGGCCGCCACACTCCTACCGGACGGCCGCCTCGAGAACATTCGTGCCAGCGACGAGAGCTGTGCAGTGTCGTTGGGGGGGTCTGGCTGGAATCCCGAGCGCTTTTGGAAGGCCGAAATCGAAGGTCTTCGCTGTCGAGCAACCTTCGACGCCCGCAATGGCTACGCCAACAACGTGGTCTTCGAAGGCTGCGGCGGGCCGTCACGCCTGGCACTCGTCAGCTTTGTAGAACGGGCCGCTTGGAGTCAACAAGGAGACGAACTCGTCCCGTATGACGTTCGTTTTCGCATGCGGGATGACGGCAGCGCGCCACTCGAACGCGCCTCACAGGAAGCCCGGTACATTCGCGATACGTGTGACAACCCAGACGCCCCAGGCTCCCTTACCCGGCGTACCCAAATCCCGGCCATGCCTGCGCGGTGGGCCTTGGATAGCTCCGAGCTCGCCGCGTATTGCCGCCTGCGCATCCACCTGACCGAGACCGGGGAACCTCGCCGCATCGATGCTGTGCTGTGTTCGGGCGTCTACGGTCCCCGTGCAGCGTCCGCCGCGTCTCAATGGAACTACCAGGCCCCAACCTGTAATGAGGAGCCCATTCCTAGCGAAGTGGTGGTGCTCGTCCCCTTCGCCAAGCGCACGCGCGACGGCATCAGCGGCTTCTTTGGTCGCGGTACCACGGTCGTCGACCTTATCGGGTCGACGCTCAGCCGCCCGTCCCAGCTAGACCACTGCGAGATGTGGATTGATGTCCCCAGCAGCGGCAAGGTACGCATCACCACCAGCGACCGAGACCAGTGCTACGTCACACCCACCAGCGTTCCCTCCATCGCAAGGCGCCAGCTCATCAAGTGGGCGGACGTCACAGAAGAGTGGGACATTCGCTGCGACAGCACGTTTACCGCAGAGACTGTGCGAGTAAGCGATTCAGATATCGGAGCTTGCTACTTAGGTACGCGCGAGCGCGTGCAAGAAGCAATCGACGGCTGGAACTGGTCGGTTTTGGGGCGAGAGCAGGAGACCTACACCGTACATTGGCGTTTCCGTTTGGACTGAGCGCGGGGGTGAAATGCCCCATTCTGTCGCAGCTGTGCCCAGATCCCAACCACGCCCATACGGGCCGTCAGCAGCCGTTGGTCGCACCCCAATCCGGGCTGTGATGCCCCCGGCTGGGTCTCATCGTCCGGAGCAGATTGGATGTGGTTCGTTCTCGCCTTTGCCGCCTTCGCCCAAGAACCTACGCAAGCAGATGCCGGCTTCGTAGGATTCGAAGAGGAGTTCGACCTCGACTTGGACACTGACCAAGTCATCGATGCGTCGAACTGCGGCCTGACCGTGACTCGCGAGGTGGTTCCGAAAATCGCCACCGCGTTGCCAGCCGGTAGCGCTGGATGTAGCGTTCGCATGACGATCGATGAAAACGGGCGCGTGTCCAATGTCGAGGCGCTCGAATGCCCAGATGATGTGACCGATGAGATTCGTCCCACCCTAGACAAGTGGAGATTTGAGCGCACGAACTGTCCGGTAGACGACCCACTATCCTTCGACACAACGTTCGAGACCGACTCCCAGACTTGGCTTATCCCTAGCCAAGAACCCGTCACAGGTGAGGTCTTCGTGCCGCCAGAAGGGACCGAAGGCTGCTTGATGGCCGCCACATTGCTGCCCGACGGAAGTCTTGAGAACGTGCGGTCAAGCGACCCCAGCTGCGGCATCTCTCTCGGTGGGTCTGGCTGGAATCCACAGCGGTTCTGGCGCGCTGAGATCTCGGGTCTACGATGTCGCGCTACGTTTGAAGCGCGCAATGGCCTTGCCAACAACGTCGAATTCGAAGGCTGCACGGGACCGTCGCGCCTGCCGCTGGTCAGCTTCATCGAGCGCGCGGCGTGGAGTCACCCTGGCGATGAACCCGTGTCCTACGACATCCGATTTCGTCTACGCGACGACGAGAGCGCACCTCTCGACCGCGCATCACAAGAAGGCCGCTACATCCGCGACGCCTGCGAAGCACCAGATGCTCCCGGCTTCCTCACCCGTCGCACGCAGATCCCAGCCATGCCTGCTCGCTGGACATTGGACCAGACCGAGCTCGCCGCGTACTGCCGTCTTCGCGTACACCTCAACGACAGCGCTATCCCAACGCGAATCGACGCTGTGCTCTGCTCGGGTGCCTACGGTCCTCGCGCCGCTGCAGCCGCCTCCCAGTGGACCTACCAGGCTCCGACCTGCGGCGAGACCGCTACACCGAGCGAGGTGGTGGTCCTGGTGCCCTTTGCCAAGCGCAATGGCGTCGGGTTCGGCGCAGGTACATCCACTGTTGAGCTGTCCACCAGCACCCGTGAGCGTGCCTCACAGCTGGACCACTGTGAGATGTGGATAGACATCCCCAGCAATGGCAACGTCCGCATCCAGACAAGCGACCAAGACCAGTGCTACGTCATCCCCTCTGTGGTCTCCACCCTTCGGCTGAACAAGCTTCTCAAATGGGAAGAGCTGGTCCAGGAACGCGGTATCGAATGTGTCTCGACCTTCACCGCCGAGACCACCAAAATCGGCGATGCCGAGATCGGCTCTTGCTACCTAGGCACCCGCGAAAAGGTTCAAGAAGCCATCGATCAGTGGAGTTGGTCGGTGCTGGGTCGCGAGTCAGAGACCTACACGATTCACTGGAACTTCCGCACCTTCTGACCGAGCCGACTGGGCAGGCCGTAAGACCGCCCAGCCGAACCATCTCTACAAGCCGTCGCAGTTGTCGATGTAGCCAAGCGCCATGAGTGCTTGGCACTCGGCGAGGGTCATGGTGGCTTCTCCACCGGACACACCGGACGTCACCGCTTGGACGATGATGGCACCCAGCTCCGAACCCAAGTCATCAGAGGCGCTGTCCATGTATCGGCCACAGAGCTGCCCCGCCGTACCCACGAGATTCTCGGTCTCACCCGGGTCTGTCGCTACGCGGAACACTTCTTCCCGCGCGAGTCCGCGAGGGTTGCCTTCGTTCGCTCGAATCAGCTTGAAACCGCCGGTTCGAATGGCCCCGAGGACGTTGCCTTCAAAGTCTTCTTCGGCAATGACAATGCGGCTCTGCGGCCACACGTAGCAGGGGTCCAATGTGGGGTCGACGACCACGATGGGCGGGTCCAAGACCGTGTCATCGACGGGGACTTCATCGGCGGGGACTTCATCGACGGGGACTTCATCGACGGGGACTTCATCGACGAGGGCTTGCTGTGCAGCAACCTCATCAGCGAGGGCTTGCTGTGCAGCAACCTCATCAGCGAGGGCTTGCTGTGCAGCCACCCAGTCCACGACGGGCGGCATGACGTCTGTTCCGGTCCATGAAGCATCCGGCGCAATCCCCATCGCCGCGGCCAACGTCGGCGCCACATCGATATTACGGACCTGCCACGGTACAACCGTTCCAGCCAGCAGGTTTCCAGCAGGCTTCACCACCAACGGCACGTGAATTTGCTCGTCGTACAGGGTGGTTCCGTGCCACCAGCCACCATGCTCGTAGAACTCTTCGCCATGATCTGCTGTGAGCACAATCATCGTGTCGTCGTACAGGCCTTCGCTCTTCATCCACTCCAAGAAGGGAGCGATTTCGCGGTCGAGCCAGCGCACTTCGTCGGCGTAGACTTCGCGCAGGTAGTCCGCATCTGACGGATCAGGATGCTCAACTTCGGCGCGGGCAAAGCCGACTCCGTTGAACTCCGCCGCCTCCGGGTCTTGCAGGACTGGGTGCTCAAAGTACGGGTCGTGCGGCTCCATCAAGTGCACATACAGAGCCCAGCGGCTGTCGTTGTTGGCCTCAATAAAGGCCTGCGCATCCGCCAGGACAACCGGAGCCGGTTGGTAGTAGCTGGAGACGGCTTTGTTGCCGCCAAACACCTTCTCAGCGACCTTGTGTACGACCTTGTAGAACGTGAGCGCAAACACCGACTCCGTTCCGCCGAAGCTGTAGTCCGGCGACTCGTACACAAAGGTGTCAAAGCCCTGGTTGAAGCCGAAGGACTCGGTGAGATTGATGTTGTTGACCAACGCTCCGGTGGTCACGCCGGCATCCTGAAGGACCTCAGACCACAGGACCGCATCTTCAGACAGACGCGCTGCCTTGGTGTCGGCGTTGTGGCTGCTCGGCAAGCGGCTGGTCCACAACGACGCCCCAGACGAACGAGTCCAAGACGCTTGAGCAAAGGCCTGCTCGAACACCACACCATCCGCGGCCATCGCATCTAGATTTGGTGTCAAGCCCGCGCGTAGATGGTCGGCGCGCAGCGTGTCCACCATGATGAACAGCACGTTGGGCGCTTCTTCGAGGGCTTGCGGAACCGGACGCTCGGCGGCGAAGTTGTTTCGCGGATTGGCGCTCAGCGGAAGCAAGGCCAACACAAATGCAGCGATGGTTGTCAGGCCAATCAGCAAGAAGGTGCCGGCCGGCTTGAGCAGAATCTTACCCTTCCCGTTGAGAAGCCGACGTCCGAGAACCAGGTTCGCGATGGCAAGCACGCCAAGAATCGCCAGAATACCGACCTTGCCAGTGAGTGGTACGCCTTGTTCGGCGTACACCACCTTGTTGCCCAAGTAGTACAGAATGAATCCCAGTATCGGAATCGTGGCCAGGACTTCACCGGCAACGAACGGCAGGAACTCATCGATTTTCCACTTCGTGTTGTGAAACAACCGCTCAACCACGCTGATGCCTACGCCAGCAGCAAGTCCGAACGGAAGCCCTATGGCGCTGTACAGCACGATTCCGTAGACCGGCGACCAGAGGTCAGGTGCGCCACTGGTGGCAAGATGAAACACCGCCTCCAGCAGTCCAAGCTCAGCGCCTCGAATCAGGCCGCCAAGGGCCCCACTCGTCAGGTTGCGACCAATATGCATGGCGAACTCCTTCGGAGGGCGAGGGTATGCGACGGATCGAAGGCGTGCCAGCCAGTAGACGCGACCCCCAAGCGTGCCGTACGCTCTCGTCGTGATTACTGTCCATGGCCTTCGCAAGTCCTTCAACGACCGCTCTCGCGGCACGTTCAATGCCGTTGACGGCGTGTCTTTCAGCGTCCAAGCCGGCGAGGTCTATGGTCTGCTCGGTCCTAACGGTGCGGGTAAGACCACCACCCTGCGAATCATTGCCACGCTGACCCACGCCAATGAGGGCACCGTGACTATCGCTGGGGTCGACCGCATGAAGAACCCACTGGGCGCCCGCCAAAAGCTCGCCTACGTAGCCGCCGAGTCCGGACTGCCCGAGAAGCTCAGTGCCCGCGAGGTCGTACACCTCTTCGCCGGCGTCCAAGGCACTCCAAATGGCAAGAAGCGAGCGGATGAGCTGCTCGAGCGGCTTGGGGCGAGCTCCTTCGCTGACACTCCCTGCGGCGAGCTGTCCACAGGTATGAAGCGGCGTGTGGTCCTGGCCCGTGCCCTCGTCCACGACCCCAGTGTTCTGCTGTTAGATGAGCCGACAGACGGTCTAGACGTCCCCGGTCGCCGAGAAGTCATCGCCCTGATTCGCGAGCAAGCAGCTGCAGGACGCGCGGTCATCCTGTCGTCCCACATCATGGGCGAAGTCGAACGGGTGGTCGATCGAATCGGCATGATGGCCCACGGTAAGATGGTTGCAGAAGGCGACATCAACGCGATTCGCCAGATCTCCGGAACGGACAACTTAGACGACGCATTCATGGCCCTCGTGGGCGGTTCGTGATGTCTCTCGGTCAGCTTGGCCGAGACCTTCGCGCAACAGGACTGCTCACAACAGCACTGCTCCGACGCCTGGCGCGTCAAAGCATTGTTGTTCGGTCCCTCACCTTTCCAATTGGTCTGGTCATTGGCACCCTGGTGCTGACCATCGGCGTCGTGGCGTACATCCGCTTTACACCGGTGGTCGCCCTGACGGCGGACTTGGCCACACCAGCGCTTATTGCGGAGCTTGAAGAAAACGAGTTCCGTCCACTTGTCACCGAGACCCCGGAAGCGGCGCTAGACAGCAATGAGGCATGGGCTGCAACAGACGGCGCGACCTTGTGGTTGCGCGGGGGAGGACCACAAACACTCGTTATTGAAGCTCTGATTCGACAGCGTATTGATGCCCCATGGCGTCCAAACACCCAGGTTCCGAAGCCCGACCTGTCCGCCGCTACCGCCATGGGACGGAACATCGTAGTGCTGCTCGGCGTCCTGTTCTCGCTATACGGCGTAGTCTTTGGTGCCGGCATGGTCGCCCGCGACAGAGACGACTTCACCTTCGAAGTCGAGCTGTCCCTAGGCGTGTCTCGTTGGGTCCATGGCGTGGTTCGAATCCTTGCAGGGTCCAGCATTCTCGCCGCTTTTCTGTGTCTGGGCGTCGCACTCTGCGCGGCTATTCTCGGCCTCGACGACCCCGCCGCAATGGTCCGTCACGCCATCGCCTGCGCCACTGGCGCCACGTGCATCGGCCTTGTGAGTATTGGTCGGTCAGGTATTCAGAGCGGCTTCACCGGTGCCTTGGCCCTTGGCATGTCTCTCGCAACAGGCTGCTTTGCCATTGGTGCTGCGCTCCCATCCGTGGGTCAGTGGCTTCCAATGGCGTCTTTGGTTGCTGGTGAATCATCGGGCTGGCAGGCTCTTGTCGGGACCTGTGTGCTCGCACTCGTCGCCCTCATCGTCTTCACCCGCCGCTCGGCGGCTGTCTGATGATGCGTCTACGCCCGAGCCGTCTCATCGCCATTGCCCGTCGCGACGTCGCCCAGACCATTCAGGGGCGGCGCGGGCTGACGCTCAAGTTAGTCACCGCCCTGCTCCTAATCCCTGCGGCATCTGTGCCGATCCGTCTACCGACCCAACCCTTCGAGCCCGAACAGGTGGTCGTCATTGGCGACGTCCCGGACGAAGTGCTGGCACTCGACGGTGTGGTTCGAGCAACGGGCGACTACAGCAACCTCGTGTTCGACAGAGAGGGTGACACGCGCGTCGTCATGGGGCCGAGCATCCCGCCGCGTGTGCGCCGGGCATTGGACGGCGACACCCCGGCCCTCATCGTCACCCGGAGAATTCCGACGTTCCCCATTCCTGGCCGAACCGCGCTGCTGGCACTCATCTCCGCTTCTGTGCTCACTGGCGGCATCAGCGAGTCCATTGGTGGAGAACGCAGTCGCAAGACGCTGCAGGTCCTGCTCGCAGCGGCCATCACCCGCGGTGAGCTCATTGTGGGCAAGTGGCTGGCATGGTCGGGCTATGCGGCAATCGCAGCCTACTCTGCCGCGACTATCGCCATTGTCACCGGCCGCGCCGATTTCGGATGGTGGCTTCTTCCGCTGCCTATGGTCGCTGCCGGAACCGTGGCCTTAGGCTTGTACTTGGTGCGGCACGCCAGTGATGTGGTCAGCGGGGCCGCGGTCAGCCTGCGTGTATTGCCGGCACTGCTCACGATCACCGGCTTGGTATCTTGGTATCTTGCCGACATCTCCCCCCTTGCCGCGGCCGCACTCCCGGTCGGCGGCGCCCTGCTTGCGAGCGGTTCTACCTGGCCCGGCGCCACGGCACCCCTCGTCTCAACCTTCTCCACAGCGCTGTTCTGCGCCATCTTGCTGTGGAGAACGGCGTCGGACCTCGAGCAACCCGCACGCGCTGCATCTTCTTGGATACAGCGACAGCGCGAATCTGTCGGCGTGACGGGACTCGCAGCGCTGTGTTGGTGGATGCCAATCACGGCTCCACTGTTGTGGGGAGCGGCTGGAAATCAGGGGCTAACCGACCGTTTACCCACTACGCCGGGCATAGTCGCTGGTGCTCTGGCCCTCTTCGCAATGTGCGGCCTGCGGATGGGGCGCGTCTCCAGCCCACTTCCGTCCATGGGTATCGTGCGACCGCCGGTGTGGACTTGGGTGTTGGTTCCCATCAGCGCTGTCGCCTTGGTCGTAGCCATGCACATCCCGGGTCTTTCGTTGACGGGCCTACCTGAGCTGGTGACCGCAGCACAGAGTCGCTTGCACGCCGCGGTTCAGCCCACAGGCGTAGGCCTGACCGCAGCCTTGCTCGCGGTCACTGCACAAGAGTTGGTGTTTCGAGGATGGGTACAGCGCCTCGCGGGACCTGTCGTCGCGGCAATCGCCTTCGTCCTCGTCATCACACCGCTGGAACCCCTGTACGGAGTCCTGGTGGCAGTGCTCTTCGGCGGTCTCACCCAGCTGTGTAAAGGCTCCGTCCTGCCCGCCCTAGCCGCGCGCTGGCTAGGAACGGTCGCGGTGTGGGCGTGGCTCGCTAGCTAGCCCTGACATCGCTCGTAACGGCGGCGTCAGACCGTCCACAGCATGAAAGCACCACTGGAGTGTCACCATGCTTATCCTTCTCACCCTGTTCGCCTCAGGGTCCGACCTATCCACCATCACAGAGGTCATGGCTCACCGTGATGCGCGCATGGCCAATGGCGCGCCCATCGTTCCGCAGTCCGCCTACGAAGAAGCCCTCGCCGGCCAACGTGTGGCACGAATTTCGCGGGTGGATGGCGTAGCCGCGGCAAAAGCGTGGGGCGTCGCTGTGGTCGATGCGCCGGTTGAGATAGTGTGGATGGTGGTCAACGATGAAGATGCACTTGGCGACCACCTCCCCGTCTCTACGGCTCGGGTCGTTGGCGGCACCGCAGGCAGAGCACCCCGGCGGGTCTTTGAGTACCTGCCGCTCCCCATCATCAGCGACCGCTGGTGGATGTCTGATGTGGAACATAACGGTCCGCTGTACAGCGCAACACAGGGACGAGCCTGGGAACAGGTATGGACCGACGCCACCAGTGAGCCCTTGCCAGCCGACCTGGCCGCCACAGCCGATGACGGCATCCCGGTGGCGTGGACGACAGGTGCGTGGCTACTCATCTCCCTTCCAAGCGGCAGGACACTCGTCGAGTACTACGTGTGGACCGACCCAGGCGGCTCGCTACCCGCAAGGCCCGCCACCCGCTTCGCCTCCGGTGCTGTAAAAGACACGCTCAAGGCATTGCAAAGCCTGGCTCCCGCAGCCCAATCGTGGCCCCGCACCCCATACGCGCGGCCAGACGGCACGGCACTCTAGATTCGCTACATCGGAGCATTGCTTTTGCTTACAGCGGAGATTGCAATCCATCGTAGGCGGCTGTTCGCAACACGAAACAGCGCTCGAACCACAATGGGCACATCCTCGCGTCCGTCGAGACTGGCCACTGTCGTACGCAAACGTGCGGTCGCACCCTCCGACCAGTTGGTACTCTCGGCATCAACCCAAGCGCGAGCCACGGCGCCAATGCAGTCCACCCACTGGTCACCAACCTCTGCCATTCGTGCGAGCGTCACATGCAACAACCGGCGTGCTTCTTCCAGCTGTCCCTGCTCTGCATGACAGGCGGCTGCCAGGGCCATTGTGGCCGTCTGTACACGCGGCTCGCCGCCACTGTGAAGGCATGCCACGGCCCTGCGGTAATGGTCCAACGAGCGTTCTGAGCGCCCGCCTTCATGGTGCAAAATGCCCAATCCCGCGTGCGCGAGCGCCTGCACGCTGGCGCTCTGTGTGTCCGCGGCAAGAGCGAGCGCCTCATTGAAGGCTTCACGGGCCGCAATAGGCTCGGCCTGCTCAACCAAGACCATCCCCATTCGACAGGAGATGCGGCCCAAAACACGCCGTTCACCCGAGGACCGGGCCAGCTCACGAGCAGATGCCAGCAGGGCCTTTGCTTCTGGAAGACGCCGCTGTTGTGCGGCAACCGCTCCCAATTGCTCACGCGCGACGGCTTCTCTTCGCGTCGACCCCGAGTGAATATGCGCGGCCAACGCCGCTTCCAGATCTCCGCGCGCGGCGGCCAACTTGCCGAGCCGACGACGCGCTATCCCGAGCTTCACCAGGGCTAAGGCTTCATTGTGCGCGTCGTGACCGGCACGGAACCCCAAGACCGCCGCAGCCAAGTGTTCCTCCGCGCCTCTCGGATCCCCAGACTGAGTGAGGATCGACCCAAGTGCTGCACGAACGGAGGCCGTTTCCCGGGGTGCGTCCACCGAGATCAGCCGCTGCAGAGCCAGTCCAAGAAGCTCGATAGCTTCCGGGAGACGCCCCCCGCCGGCCAGCAGCTGGCCTAGCGAACCCAGAGCAATACCTTCGCCCTCAGGGTCTTCGAGTTGCCGGCCCAGATCGCGCGCCCGCTCCAAGTCTGTCCGTGCCCCGTCCAAGCCCGAGCGTAGGTAGCGAACACGCGCACGAGCGCACAAACAGCGGATAAGGGCGACCGACTCAATGCCACTCTCGGCAGCCGCAGCAATGGCCCGGTCCAGACGAGCTTCGTGCGCATCGGGAAGTCCTTGGCGCATGGACACCGCATCAAGAGCAAGCAGCGCATCGAGCGCCAACTGAACTGCCGTCGGGTCTCTGACGGAACGCAGCATGCCAATCTCGAGTGCCGCCAGAAGCATTCGACGACGGCGCGCAAGCACCGCCAGAGCTTCGGCACTGAACGGACCGTTAATCTCCGTCATCCAAGGTTTAGCAGACGTAATCGCGTGCTTCGCATACCGGTCTTCAGCGGCAACAAGCTCAAGTTCGGCTCCCGAATCACGAAGATGAGCCCGGACGAGCGAATGCAGGACGTACTCTGCAACCACAATGTCGTCTGTCGCACGGACAGGGCCAATGAGTCCACGTTCACACAGCAACGCCAACGCATCCGAGATGGTCGGTGCTGCGACCCACTCTCGCAGAGCAGTGACAGCCTCTGCGGTATCGGTCGCAAAGGCCCCTTCAATGACCGAGAGCCGCTGGAGCATACCGCGCATCCAAGCCGGCAACTGCGCCAAGCAGGCGTTGAGGACTTCTCCGGTCGTCGCTTGGTGGCCTGTTACGGACAGTTCCTCAGCGAGCGCTGATAGCGACCGCGTTCCGACCTGCCCCGACAACAACTCCAACGCGAGTGGCACCCCACCCGTCGCGTTGACCAAGCCGCGAATGGCCTCATGGTCGTCGGGCGTGACCGTACCCGCTCTCTCACGGACTCGACGAATCAGGAGCCGTGCACTCGGTGAGCGAAGGCCGCCCGCAGATGTCGGAAGGGGGCCGAGCCGATACTGAATTTCACCCTCCAGTCCAACGCGTGCATCCGCCGTACCCACAACCTGAACGGTCGGTACGCGGCGAAGCCAAGCCGTGACGGCGGCGCGAATCTCGGCATCCCAAACGGCTAGGCCGCGAATCACCAGCAAGACCGGTCCGCGGTCAGCGAACCAACGGGTCAGCTGCTGGACGGCATCGTGGGCACTGCTCTGGCTCGACAAGTCCATGTCGACCGCTCCCGCGATGACACAGAGAAAGTCATCAAGGTCACGAACCGACGGACAGTCTACAACCCACATTCCTCCACCGGTGTCGCCAGTCCATCGCCCAGGGAGTTGGTCGAGCAGCGCACTGACAAGCCGCCGGCGGCCCATGCCTGGCGGGGCAGTGATGACAATCGAACGCACCCCAAAGTCGAGCAACTCGGCCACCGCATCGAGGTCTGCCGTCCGCCCGACAAAGGCATTACTCTCGGCCAGGTGATTGGTGCGCTCGACATCTCGAGTGCGCGGGGGTGGGAACGCGCGTGCGGCCAGTCCCGGACTCCGTACATCGAACAACGCCACCGACCCCGGTACACCCCGCAATGGGCGGCCGCCCAGAGGGCGCATCGTGAGGTCTCCACCCGTCAATGCCGCAACCGCGACCTGTACATCTTTCGTGGCCAAGATCTGACCACCATGCCCAGCCCGAGTCACACGGACGACTCGGCGCACAGACGCCCCATCCAACACACCCGTCTCACTGGGCCACACATTACCTCGATGCACGCCGATACGAGTCCGAAGTCCCGCCATCAAAGGCGCTCCCGACACGCCAAGGGCGACCGATGCCTCCGGCTGCTCCAGCAACGCAGGTGGCCACATGGCTTTGGCGAGGCCTTCCTGCACGGACAAGCAGAACTGCACGGCACGGATTGGCGAATCCCATGCCAGCAAGCTGCCCGTGCCAAGGCGTCGCAGGGGGGGACCATCAAAGACAGACAGTCGTCCCTGAAGCACCGAGTCGTACACCTCCATCGCTTGGCGCATCGTGTCCGGGTCTCGCGCCCACAACCGTGATGCACCGGCGATGTCCAAAAAGACCAAGACTGAGACAGCATTGTCAGGCTCATTCATGGCGAGAGTGTACCCAAAATGACAACCAATGTGTGTCACCGGCGCGCTCCGTGCACCACGCGAACGGCCCGATCTCCGCTGTGCATGCCATATTCCGTCGCGATCGCCCGGGATGGCAAGTTGTAGCGTAGATGGCTGTGATAACGATGGTAAAACGCCGACTAGCCAGCAGCCGCCCGTGCGCCCCCGCGCACTGCACATATGCGCGAGTGCCCCCCTTACGATCACCTGATCGTGCACATCGTATGTGACTTGCTAAACTCGGTTCGGCTTTCATAGCCAACTTGCTTTCCCCACCAAGGGCTCCCTGCCCAATTTGGAGCAATTCATGAACAAGAAAGAAATGGCAGCCAAGCTCGCCAAGAAGTCCGCGATTTCGCAAGCCAAGGCAGCCGAAGTCATCAACGCTCTGTTCGACTCGCGTCCGGGTCACGGCATCATCGCCGTTGAGCTCGACGCCGGACGCAAGGTCACCATTCCAGGCTTCGGTACCTTCACTACCCGCAAGCGTAAGGCTCGCACTGGAACCAATCCTTCTACCGGTGACAAGATGGAAATTCCGGCACGCAACTACCCTCACTTCAAGGCGGGCAAGACCCTCCGTGAGCGCGTCTCCGAGTAAGGTCCGATCGGCTTTCACAAGCGCGCGATGCCGCCTTTCCGGGTGCGCACCGCGCGCTTTGTCGTTGTAGAGTGCGGTACCGGAGAACCGATGCGCCATCAGATTCCGCACAGTCTACCTATTGAGACTGCACGACGTGCAACGAAAGCTGCGCTCGATAGCTACAAATCCCAGATGGCAGAATACAGTCCGCAAGGGTATTGGCTGTCGGAAAACCGCGCGAAGGTCTCCTTTACCGTTGCCGGCCGCACCCTCGACGGCGCCGTGACGGTCACGACCTCATCCGTCGATATGGTGCTGGAGGTGCCATTTCTGTTCCGGCCTTTCAAAGGCGTGGCCATGCGCATTGTCCAGGCAGAGATCGAACGTTGGCTTGCCCGCGCTAGAGACGGCGAGTTTGATGACGAGTAGCCGACGCGAAGACTTCCCTGTCCAGGAACGCCCCATGTCCGACGATCAGAACCTGTTCACGTCTGGCTCTGTGCAGACGTTCATTGCCACCGCCTTCATCCTTGCGCTTATGGCGACAGGCATCGCTACCTACAACGTCGCCCGCTCTGGCCAGATCGAGTCCGCCGTCCTCGACCTGCGCATTGAACAAACCCGACTCATGCAAGCCGAGGGCCACTACCGTGCGCAAGCCGCCGCCCTCGAAGGCCGAATCCAAGCCCTCGAAGCCGTGCAAGTCGCCGCAACCCGCATTGTCCGCGAGTAAAGCGGTGGACCTCTACCTTGATAAGGACCTCGACTAGCGCTATCGCCGCATGGTGCAACCCGGCGTTCGAGATACGTGCGCGACAAACGAGGGCCTATGAACACGCTACCCGCTCTACTACGTGCTCCTGAACTCCCCACGCTCGCAGCCGTTCAGGCTCAACTGCAAGGCCTGGAGCCGCAAGACCAGTACCTTCTGATTCGCACCCTAGGTCGAAAGCAACAGCTACGCTTGTACGACCTCTGCGCGGATTCCCCCCCGCTCACGCGCGACGACTTCATTCCCGCAGGCACACCGGTGGGCACTGCTGTTGAGCACTTTGGCTGGAATACCCTTCCGCTGCTCAAGCGCTGGCGCACGTTCGCCAAGCCCATGTGCGCCCTCCCTGCCGAGACCGAAATCGCCGGCTACAACGACAGCTCAACCCGCTGGTTACTGGGGCCCGGCTACTTTATCTGCCGCCCGACCGATGCCGAACACGCCGACCGCGGCGCATGGGTTGTCGACTATTTGCGTGTACCTGCAGGAGATGTCCCCGCCGGATGGCCCGACATCAAGCCCAACGAAGAAGGCCTACAGCGCTTCGTCTACGGCGGAACGCGCGACTACATGCGCAAGGTGTGCGACGGCGTGTGTATCGGTATGCCGTACAAAGGCGACAAGCGGATGGCGTTCCCCTTTGCGCTGGTCAGGACGTAGCCTCAGGACGGCGAGTGCAGCTCCGTCCACCACGCGCCGAAGGCGTCAGTGTGGACAGTAGACGACAGGCGCTCAGCGAGCAGCTCCACCGTGGACTCCGTCCATACGTCACGCAAGCCGACCTCCTCGAGCCAAGCGCCAAAGGTTCCACTCCCCACCTCGTCCATCAGAGTCTGTAGACGTCGGGTCGTGTCGTCTACGAAGCTCTCTGCAGCAACAGCGCCGCGAAGTCCCTGCAAAACAACGTCGACGTACGCCATAGGTCTCGCATCGAGCGCCTCTGCGGCAAGCTCTTTGATGGGAATATCCATCACGGTGTTGAAGATTCCTGTGCGCACCTCGGCATAGGATTCCGCATGAGCATCAGCCGCGACATGACGCGCGACAACGCGGAGGGCTTCGCCTGTGGCCTTGGTCAGAAAATCAGACAACCTGCGGTCAAACTGATGTTCTACTTCGCCAGCAACGGCCCCAACCACCGACTCCGCGACCCCACCAAACAATCCACGACCCCGCTTGGCGGCACGACGGCCAAATCCGCCCAGTAGCTTTTCGTCTACCCCGCTCATCCGGCTTCGGAAGCCCTTGAAGCTGTTCTCCAACACCTCAGACATGAGTGACAGAAACATGGGCTGGTCCAAGATGCGCCAGACGATCTCTTCGGACGGCACATACGGGTGAGACAGCGCCTTGAGCAGTGGCCCAATGAGTTCTTCCGGGACTTCGCTCCGCAGAGCGGCATCGCTGTCTCCCCAGCGAGCCATTGCCTCGTCCAGTGCTTGCTGAGCGAGCTCGCGCAAGCGCTGTGTACGCGTTGCTGCCTCCAAGCCGGCCGCCAGTTGACTGGCAAGCCAATCCGGTCGTACAAGCTCGGTCAGCGGCGTGTCCAGTGCGTCATCCACCAACAATCGAGCCAGCGCCTTGGTGGCCTGCTGTTCGGGGTCACGCAGTCGTTCTAGGGCGGTTTGCGATGCCATGCCGTACCTCCGGTACCCGCTTATTCGGCAGGTGAGTTCAGATCTACGTCTGGAGATGCGGAATCGTCTAGGCGGTAAAGAATCCGCATGACCTGCGCCTCAAGCAGGGACCGAAGCGCGTCTTCCGGCATGTCTTCACTGTCCACCGTCCACCTCTCCTGTGCGCCCAGTGTGCTGCGCCCATGGCGGTTCGCCACCGACACCACCCAGCCACTCGCCAAGTGTGCCGTGGACTGAGCCGTGGACTGCACCGACCACCCCTGCTGCCACGAGGATTCGACGGTGTCATCCTCGCCTGTCAGCCATGGATGGATGCTGAGCACCTCAAATGGACCGTTCACCACTCTTCCGTGCGGCACGTTCGCGCCCGCGACCACCAACGGAACGTGCCATGCAAGAGGGTCTGCGGTGGGTTCAGCACATCCCGACACCATGTCCAGTCCGTGCGTGCCCACAACCACGATGACGGGGTCTTGGCCCATCTCTCGAAGCCCACTTATGAGCCGTCCAAGTTCATAATCGAGAGACGCTAGGGTTCCGCGGTACCGGCGGTCGACCTCCGATTGAGTGGTCGGCAGCGGTACTGAGAGCCCACAATCGACCACCGGTGTGCTGTCGTCACTGACGAAGCGCTGGTCGAAAGGGGGAGGCGGGTCGAGCGGTCCATACAAGTCCGCTAAGTGTACCCATGCCGTATAGGGACGTCGCTGCCGTCCCGCCCACCACAGCACGCGGTCGACGGTGCCGGCAGCACCTCGCGGTGCGTACTTTCCGCGAGACAGTACGCCTACGGGCATGTGGGTCGCACCCACTAGCCAGGTATTCTCGCCATCCACCCGACCCGTTTGCACATCGTGCAGGTACGATGCTGGAGCGAATGCAGCGGTGGCGAACCCTTGCTCAGCCAGCGCGACCATTAGAGAGGTGTCGTCAGAACTCGGCGCTTCCCACGACGGTCGGCCCGAGAACAGCGCTGTGAGAGTACCTCGATCGGTGTCCACAGGCGCGTAGGCCTGCTGGAAGGACACCCCATCCTGCGCCAGGGCGTGCAACGACGGCCAATCCGACGCGGCATCTGCTCCAACGCCACCCAGCGTCACCAACACCACCGATGGCAAGTCTGGTGCGCTCGGCTTGGGAATTAGCCCCATTCCGACTTGCACCAGAGCGTAGGTCACAGCGAGCGCAATGGCGAAACGCAACCGAACGCGCTCGGGCACGACCCCTGCACCCACCACGGCCACCGCAGCGACCGTCCACGCAATCCACTGTCCGGGAAGCAACAACACCGTCACAGCACCGCCCAACAGGGCCAACTGCCGACGCCCCAATCCCAACAACTGCGCGGCAACCCAACCCACCAAGATCAGAGGAATCGTCGGGAATACAGCCGCGAGCACCAGGTGAACCAAGGCGGCCACAACGCCTGGGGAAACCGGACCGCCGACGACAAGGCCAAGCAGGGCTACACCGCTCGCGGCAAAGCTGCCCAGCCCGGCCCACAGTGCTGCTTGAAGAGCGGATGGGGGAATATCGGGTGTAAGAGAAGCCACGGGACCTCGTTGCCCATCCATCAGGCGAACGCAAAGCATTTGTCCGCGTACTTGCGGTCTCGTAGCTGCCGGGTCAAGTTCGCCTGTTGTATCTATCGCGCGGTTTGGGGCTTTTTCATGTCATTTCGCAGTTCATTCCTATGCTCCACCCTCGTGGCGCTGTCGTTTACTCAGGCAGCTATCGCAGGTGGAAACGCCGTCATGGCCCCCCTGCACAACGTCGGGGCGTCCGATCAGCAGGCCATGAATGTGAGTTCCCTGATCGCGAGTGAGATGTCGTTCTGGCCTGAATTCGACGGATTCGATGAGCTAGACACCGGGCCGACCAACGCCTCATGCCTCGCTAGCAGCCGCTGCTTGGCCGGCCTTGCCAGCGGTGCTGACGTGCTCGTCACGGGAACGATTGGCAGCACCGGAACCGAGTTCGAACTCGACCTCGTGTTCTTCGACGGCTCCCGGAACACCACTATCCGTCGCCAGAGCTTCTCCCTGTCCTCGCGCCCAGAGGCTGTCGCAGACGGCATGAACGCGGTCATTCGTGAGCTCATCACAGGGGTCAGCCCGGGTGCTGCCGCAGACGACGAGCCCGTTGTTAGCGACTTTGGCGGACTCGATGGTGGCGAAGACTTTGCCTTCGCCTTCGAAGAGGAAGACCCCGCTGACGTGCGCCGGGATGCTGAGGCACGACGCGCCACAGAGGCACAACGCGCTGCAGAGGCACAACGCGCCGAAGAAGCCCGCCGCGCCGAAGAGACTCGTCGCGCCGAAGAAGCTCGCCAAGCCGAAGAGGCACGTCGTGCGGCAGAAGCCCGCCGCGCCGAAGAGGCACGACGCGCCGAAGAAGCACGACGCGCCGAAGAAGCACGACGCGCCGAAGAAGCCCGTCGCGCAGGAGAAGCCCGTCGCGCGGCAGAAGCCCGTCGCGCACAAGCAGCCCCTGCCGCAGAAGAGTTCGACGCTAGCTCCATCAGCTTCGCCTCCTCCGCCGACCAGATCACGTCCGAAGATATTGACTCGGCCATCCAGTTCGCCCCGTCAACATCGGCGGCTTCCGCTCAAGACGAGCTGGACCTAGACGACTTCGACCCCAATGCCTTCGACACCCCGTCGCGCAGCGAGTCGGCTTCGCTCTCCGGCACCCGTGGCGGTGTCCCAGCAATCGTGGACCTGGACACTCCTGACGAGCCCGTTCGTCGTCAGCGCACGCCTCGCGACCGCACGCGGCCTGAGCGCCAACAGACCTCGCGCACAGCACGCTCCACACGCCCCGAACGTCCATCGAATAATGGCGAATCGCTGGCGAGCAACAGCGTCCAGATCAGCGCACGGGCCGGCTACAGCACCTACTACGACCTCGGCTTCATCACCTACGGCGGTGAGGTCTCCGTCCCCGTGGGTCGGGCTCCTGTAAGCGTCATCTTGGGTGCAGAGGCGTACAGCGTCCGACGCGAGCTGCCTCCGGAACTTGCGGTCATCGCAGGCACCACCACCGAGTGGAACACCATGTTCCCGTTCAACGCAGGCCTCCTATACAAGGCCAACGCCGGCGGTTCGGTGGAGCCCTACATCGGTGCAGATGTCATTGGCGCCCAGTACTACGTGGACAGTGCAACCAACTCTGGCTCGTGGGCCATCGGCGGTCGGGCTCGTGCCGGCGTCAACTTCATGGTTGCACCGGCCTTCGGCTTTAATCTCAACGGCTCGGTCGGTGGCTGGAGCGGCAATCGTTGGGCCATCATTGGCCCAGGCATCAAAGAGAAAGGGATTCTTCCCCAAATCTCCGGTGGCACTGTCTTCTCCTTCTGACCGCGTAGTTTCGCGTTGGCCGGCCCCTTATGGACACTCTGTTTCCGTCTGTTCTATGTCTGCTACTCGGCGTAGCCCTACCTGTGACCATCGGGGTTATTCTGGGTAGGCGCGTTCACCAGCAGACTGCCGCACCTGCCGCCTACCGGGCGGTCGCGCGCAACCTCGGCTTGGATGTGGACACACGCGGTGCATCGGTCAACGGATACCTGCCGACCAGCGGCCAAAAGCTGTACATCGGCGAGGTCGTGGTCGGCCACGGCCCCGAGAGCAGTACCGAGCATCGCGCTGTGCTGGCGCTGTCTCGCCCTCTCGGACTCGGCCTAGCGGTTCGTAAACAGACTGGGCATCCTTGGTTACGACGCGCGCGAGGTCACCACATCTCCATTGGAGAGGAGGCCTTCGACAAGAAGTTCCACGTCACCGGCGACGACGATGAACGGGTGCGCGAGCTGTTGACACCGGAAATCCGTGAGCGACTGCAGACCTTGGGGGCCGCCCACCCGAACCTGCTCATCTCTGACCATCACGTGCGGGTACTTCTGACCAAGCCCATCACCGAAGCGGAAGCGTTAGCGGGCTTTATCGACACCCTCGTTCAGCTGACAGATGCACTGTCCATCGCACGACAGCGCATCCCCCCACCCAAGCGCCTAGACGCCCAGTTGATGCTCTTTGCTGATCTCGCGACCGAACGCGGCCTGACCTTCGAGCCCGCCTGGCCCGCTCTGTCGGGTGCCATCAATGGCCACACGATTGAGGTGGTCGTTGGCCGCGACGAAGAAGGCTACAGGGCCACCGTGACCGGTCGTCTACGCAACCCCCGCAAGATGGGTTTCCGGCTCCGTCGACAGATTGAACCGGATGGCTACTGGAGTACCGGCCAAGACATCCAGGTCAACGATTCCACCTTTGACGACGCGTTCGTTATCAAGGGGTACTCCCCGGACACCGTCCGTCGCTGGCTTACCCCTCGCGCACGGCAACGTCTGCTGTCGCTGTCCGACCTCGGCGAACTGGTTGCCGATGACCACATTGTGCGCGTGGCCCACTTGGCCCTGGATGCATCTAGCCTACGCGACGCTATCGACCGCGTACTGGCTAGCCTGAGTGCCCTAGAGGACCCGCAGGCCCAAGCGACTTAGGTCGTGGACTCATCTGCTTTGCGGCGTAGGACAGTACGAACGCCTTCTGGCTCTGCCGGTGAGGCGGTCTCATCTTCTGCTACAGATGGGCTCTCTTCTGCATCTGGAAACAGGGCCCGCACGGCAGTCTTGCCATCCACTTCATAGGTCTCGGCCCGCCCGATATCCATCAAACGCTGCACTGATTGTCGGCGCTCTTCTGGAATGTCAGGGATGTGGTGGCCCTTCCATCGGTGCACAAAATAATGCGCGCCGACGAAGCCTCCGCCTGCCTCAAAGTGCGCTTGTGCACGGCGAAGTTCCCGATGCATTTCCTCGTCCATTTGGTCGGGGTCCTGCGGAACCCGGGTGATAGGCGACGTGCCTAAATCGTTGAAGCTGAAGGACGACAGGTGGTCGAGGAGGTTGATCAGCCCCCAAGCCGAACGCGACAGGGTTCGAGACAGGTTGTCGTCGCCAAATGTGGCCACCCACGCCTGCTTGCCGAGCGAATGGACCGCCGTGATGGCTGGAGCAATGTCCAAGTCGCCGCTGAACACAATCGCAATGTCGTAGGCATCACGCGTGGCGAGCATTATCATATCGGCGACAATCGAGGTATCGACCATCTTTTCTTCGGTATACGCAATCATATCGTGGCAATGCGGGCACGACCTTGCGCTCGCGCGGCGGTTGAAGCGCTTGACGAAGAAACCCGGACGACGGTCCAGTTCATCGAGCAAGTCCGACAGCGCGTGTCGGTCGTTGTCTTCATGCGGACTGGGCACACCGGTGTAGTAGTACGCGGCCACCATGCGTTCGCCGCCAACATGCTGCGTAGCCCACTTGGCTAGCGCGCCGTGGTCTAGCCAACGGTCGGAAGCGGTTCGGCGAAGAGCCTTCATGTGGTTCTTGCCATCAAAAAACAGAGCAACGCGCATAACAAATCCTCACTGCACCCAGAGGGGTGTGGCGGGCGGTGTAACGCGGTGACTCCGTTCGGGGCGGGAGGCCCGTATCAGCCTGAAAAGCCCACGCGCCATGCCATGCCTAGAACTCTCCCCTACCAGCAGCCGAGTGCCCACCCCACCCACGCGGAGCATGGCCCTTCAAAAGCCCTTCTCGACGACCAACCAATCATTTGCTTATTGTTCCTTGCATTGCCTTGTCGCTCACCAGTGTTTTCCGGCAATACCTTGGGATGCTTGTGCGTTGGTTGTGGATGCCATTGTCATTGTGCGTGTGTGCCGGATGCGAAGGTATGGACATTCCGGTTGACGTTCGAGAGGTCTGCGGGGACAGCCAAGACAATGACTCGGACGGGCTTGTAGACTGCGACGACCCATAGGTGCGCAAGCGTTGAGTTCGCAGAGGTCTGCGCAGATTCCTTCGACAATGGCGACGACGGTCTCACCGACTGCGACGACGATGACTGCAGCGACGAAGGCTGCAGCGACGAAGGCTGCAGCGACGAAGGCTGCAGCGACGTGTGGCGGGATGGCCGTGACAACGATGGGGATGGCCTGTCCGACTGCGACTGTTTCTCAGCCGCCTGCGATGAATTTTGTGGAGACCCTCTCAACAACGACGCCGACGGGCGCATTGGCTGCCTGGATGCCGACGGCTTCAGCGACACCTACGACGAAATCTGCGCCGACGACCTCGACCAAGACAACGACGGCGATTGCGATTGCGATTGCGATTGCGATTGCGATTGCGATTGCGACGGCGGTTGCGACGACGACAACAGCCTAGGCGACTCTGTGTGTCAACCGATAGCTGTCATTGCCTCACCCAATGTCGGTCCAGACATCGGCGGCACGTTGGTGGTCATCACTGGAGTGAAACTGACTCTCGGCGACTTCGACTCGGTACAGGTGACCGTAGGCGGCGAACCCGCCGCGATTCAGAGTGCTCTCGACGGCGAGCTCATCATCCATACCCCTGCAGGCACTGCCGGCGACATCGTCGTCACGACAGTGCATGGAGAAACCACTCTCTCTGCAGCGTTTATACACACGACCGACTGTCGGGTTGCACATCCTGAAATTGGCGGTGGAACGGGTACTGCTTTGGACCCATGGCTCGTCTATTCGACGTCGCATGTCGATGGGTTCGATACCCACCAAGAGGACGACTTCCTCGTACTGCGCGACCTCGACTTTGAGAGCGCCGAGCGCACCCGTTTCGCAGGAAACATTCAAGGAAACTTCGACGGCAATAGCCTGACCACCTCGAACCTTGCCATCATCGGCGACAGCTCTACCGCGATGTTCGGAAGCGTCGCCTCGACAGGTCGGGTTCATGACCTGACCCTCTCAAACATCACCGTAAACGGAAGCAGCTACACCAGTTCAATCGCCGGGCGAATCCATGGCCGCGTGGAGCGAGTAGACGTCACTGGGCAGGTCAATGGCAACAATACCGTTGGTGGAGTGGCCGGATTCATGTCTGCTGGAGGCTCACTGGTCGACCGTGTGATCGACGTTGACGTCACCGCAAGCGAGAGCGCCGGTGGGGCTCTTGGCCAGCTGCTCGGGCGCGCCAGCAACGTCCACGTTTTGGCAAGGTAAGCGGCACCTCCAGCACGGGTGGTTTCGCTGGCATCCTGCGCGGCAGCATCGAAAACAGCAGCGCCCACGGCGACGTCGGCGGCACCAACGAGGTCGGCGGCTTTGGCGGTGAGCACTGGGTTGAAGGGTCTACCGGAGGCTCGTTTCGCAACTACGCTACCGGAAATGTCACAGCCCATGGTGGGGTAGTCGGCGGCTTCGCGGGCTCGGTCAAGCGACCTATCCGCGAGTCCTTTCAACCGGCAGTATCAGGGGTCGCAACCGCGTCGGCGGATTCATCGGAGAGCTGAACCGTAACGGCGACGTCAGCCACTCTTGGGCAACCGGCACAGCCTCCAATACCCAACAGACATGCTGTGGAGAGTCCGGCTGTAACGTCGGCGGATTTGTTGGAGGAACCTTGTACACCGGGGATACCGTCGCAGCGAGCTGGGCGGCTGGAGATGTGCTGTCCATCGCAGCCAGCTCGCCCCCTGAAGTGAGGCGTGCATTCACTGGAGGCGGCTCCTGTACGTCGTGCGGCCTGGACCCACAGGCCCACAACATGAACCACTATGGCCTCATCCATAAAGGGGCGGTTGAAGACTCGTTGACCAGTATCCTCCTCGTGTATCTACAAGAAAATCTCACCGCCGACGACGAAGCTTCCGACATCGGCGGCGACTTCGACACGGTCTGGGTGATGCCCGTCGACAACACCTTCAACCCACATGACCTCCAGCTACCGGTTCAGCGGTGGGCATGTGTCCTGCCTGAGATCACCCGTCCGGAAGACCCTGGATAGCGGGGCCCGCAAGACCGTAGAGTTATGCACTGGCCTGTTCTAAACGGGTCGAGGCTTCTTTTTGGTGCCTCGGCGGGTCACAGCCGTCACCGTCTTCGCCCAGTCGTTAGACCTTCCGCCACGACTTCCCGCAGCTCAGGACCTCATGACCCCACTCATCGACGACTTCCTCTCCTTTCTCGACGACTCGCCCAGTCCGCATCACGCAGCTGCCAACGCCGCTCAGCGCCTTGAAGACTCCGGCTATACACGTGTTGATGAGACCGCAGAACCCGTGACATTGCCAGCTGGCTCCAAGCACTATGTCCAGCGTGGCTCGTCCGTCGTCGCCTTCCGCATGGGCACTGGCGCGCCTGTTGAGCACGGCTTTCGCATTGCTGCAGCCCACACCGACTCCCCCAACCTACGCATCAAGCCCAACCCGTTGATCCGCAGTCACGGCTACATCCGCTTGGGAGTTGAGACCTATGGCGGCGTTCTCCTCGCCACGTGGGCCGACCGCGACCTCGGCTTTGCCGGTGCGGTCACTGTACGCACCGACACCGGTCACGAGAGCCGCCTGCTGGACGTGCGCGAGCCCATGTGCCGCATTCCAAACGTGGCCATTCACCTCAACCGTGGTGTGAATGACAAAGGGCTCATTCTCAACAAGCAGACCCACCTACCCGCGTTGTTCACCTTGTCAGATGACGACAGCGCCGACCCATTTACCGCCCTTCTCGCCAACCGGCTGGACGTCGCAGAAGACGACATTCTGACCTGGGACTTGGGCCTGTACGACCTCACTCCTCCAGCCGTTGGCGGCCTGAACGACGAGTTCTTGTACTCCGCACGCCTCGACAACTTGGGCTCCACACACGCGGGACTGGCAGCCCTACTCACGTCAGATGACTCCGACACCCCGGAACCAACCGCGGTCTTGGGCCTGTTCGACCACGAAGAAGTCGGGTCGCAGTCGGCTACGGGTGCCAAGGGTCGGCTGCTCGAAGACGTCCTAGAGCGCATTGTGCGAGACGCCGAACAGCAAGCACCTGGCGGCCAACAACGGGCCATCGCCAGCTCGTTCATCGTCAGCGCTGACATGGCCCACGCCGTGCACCCTGCCTACTCCGACCTACACGACGGCGAACACATGCCGAAGTTTGGCCTGGGTCCGGTCATCAAGCAAAACGTCAACCAGCGCTACACCACCAACAACGACACTGCTGCGCGGTTCTTGGGTCTATGTGAGGCCGCCGGCGTACCCTGCCAGTGGTTCGTCACCCGCAGCGACCTGGCTTGTGGAAGTACGGTGGGTCCCATGATCTCGGCCAACCTCGGTATCGAAAGCGTAGACGTCGGCAACCCCATGCTGTCCATGCACTCGGCGCGCGAGATGTGCGGAACCGCCGACCACGCCATGATGGTGGGTGCGCTGACCGAGCTGTTCAAGGGTACCTGAGCCATCAGTGGAGCTGCTAGGTTTGATACCAGAGTAGGCGCCCTATTCGCCCGAGGCAAGCGCTTCGAGCTCGCGGTATCCGGGCAGCTCCGACAGGTCCGGGACCACGGTAATCTCGATGCGACGGTTGTTCTTCCGGCCCTCGGGAGTGCGATTGGTATCGCGAGGCTTGGTCTCTGCAAACGACGCGGCACTCACGCGACCTCCATCGAGTCCGGCACCCGTGAGTACGTCCACGACGGCGATGGCGCGTGAGGCCCCCAAGTCCCAGTTGCTCGGAAAGCGCGCGGTCGAAATCGGCACATTGTCGGTGTGACCCGCGACCTGGAACTCGCGGTCGGGAATTGCTGCGAGAACAATAGAGACCCCTCGAAGGGCTTCAGTACCGTCTGTAGAAAGCGTCGCTGAGCCGGCACCAAACAGAATGTCCGTGGCCAACTCCACGACCATGCGTCCGTCAATGACCCGAACCGACAGCGTTCCTGCGTCAATCATGTCTTGAAAGCGCGCTACGAGCTCGCGGTACTCAACCAAGGCGGCATCCGCGGCTTGCTCACGCTGCTCTGCGACTTTTAAAGCTGCCTCCATACGAGCAACATCCCCTTCCAACGCACCCGTCTGCGCAATGGCATCCGCCAGACGACGGTTGGTCTGTTCGAGAACAGCGTTCGTCGCATCGAGCTCCGTCTGCAGGCGCTCGGATTGATCCGACAACTGAGTGACTTCGGAAGTCAACGCATCGCGTTCGGAGGTCAATCCAGCGTTGGCATCCAACGCCTCGGTGTACTTTCCTCGGCCAACGCAAGACATGGACAGCAGCGCCAAAAAAATGAGTGTTCGGCTGGATTTACTCAACAATGCGTAGTCTCCACACCGCTTGGCGGCCGTCATCTTGGCGGACGAGCTCGCCCGGTACTTGTTCACTCATCTGCTCGCGGAGAGATGCCGGGTCTATGGGCAGAGCGTCGGGCCCCAAGATGGCGTAGTGCCCGGCAGGTAGCACCGGTGTTGTCAGCGTCTGTAGGTTGGGCTGTAAACGCAGCGACCACGAGTCGCCAACATCTGGCAAGCCATACACGTCGACAGCATCGAGGCCCTCTACACCGAGATCCCAGGTCTGCCCCGGGCTCGGCACCACTTCGACCGATACAACGTCTGCAGCAGCCTGAACCGGAATCACCGGAATGCCATCACAGACGGCCTTGATTGTGACGTCTCCGGATGCGGTGCCCATGTACACAACGCGTGCCTCTGCAGCCAGGTCTTGGACGCGCGTGGCAACAGTGCTGCCGATGGAGACCCGGCAGAACTCGCTGTCTGCCGCCCGAACCTCGATATGTCGAGAGGGTGCGCGAATCGTCCACGCATCCCCGTTGGTGGAGAGCTGGGCGTCAGCACCACGGCAGGAAAGCTCGGGAATACCGACAGGGACGCCAATTAATGCGGTACGCATGCCAGGCTCACAGGCCACGGCCGCACGTACCGTCAGACCACCGCCCAGGTCCCACTGCGCACGGCCGGCACACATCGCCTCACAGGCGATGGACACTTCACGCAGACGTGAGACCTGTACATCAATGACCTGGCCTTCGTCCGCAGGCTGGTAGTTCCGGCGAAAGGTCGAGGCCCCAATGTCGAAGCTGACGTAGGTGTCTGGCGCCTTGTACTCCACCGCAAAGTGACCATCGCTCAACGTAATCGCGCGCCCTTCTAGACTCATCACCTCAACATCCACAATGGGAAATCCGGTGTGGTCGAGAACATGCCCCGCCATGCCGCTAGACGATGTCTCGGTCGGTTCCCAGCAGCCTGCCAACAGCAGCATCCACAACACTAATGCACCTCGTTTCATGCACGCAAATGTAGCACGGCAAAACCCGCGCGGTAGGAGCGGAGGCCCCTACTTCGCGTTACCCGCGCGCCTTGTCCCGAGGTTGCCATGTCCACTGACCCGACCACACGTCTACACAACGCGATGAACGAGCGAATTCTGCTCATTGACGGCGCAATGGGCTCGCTCATCCAGACGTATAAATTGGAAGAAGAGGACTACCGTGGCGAACGTTTCGCGGACCATCCGAGCGACGTCAAGGGCAATAACGACCTTCTCTGCCTGACTCGCCCGGACATTATCCGCGACATCCACCTGGCATATCTGGAGGCTGGCGCGGACATTATCGAGACCAACACCTTCAACGCCAACAGCGTCGCTATGGGCGACTACGACATGAGCGAGCTGGCGTACGAGATGAACGTTGAAGGCGCACGCATCGCCCGTGCTGCGGCAGACATCGCCGAAGCCAAGGACCCGAGCAAGCCACGGTTCGTTGCGGGGGCATTGGGCCCGATGAACGTCACCCTCTCCATGTCTCCAGACGTAAACGAGCCGGGATTTCGCGCGGTCAGCTGGAAGACTGTTGTGGATGCGTACACCGAAGCCGCACGCGGACTCATTGACGGTGGCGCGGACATGCTGCTCATCGAGACCGTCTTCGACGTCCTGAACGCCAAGGCGTGCATCTACGCGGTTCTCGACCTGTTCGAGACCCTCGGAAAACGCCTCCCCATCATGATCTCCGGCACCATCACCGATGCCTCCGGCCGCACCCTCTCGGGTCAGACCACCGAAGCCTTCTGGAACTCCGTCTCCCACGCACAGCCGAGCCTCATTGGACTCAACTGTGCTCTGGGTGCCGACGAACTTCGCCAGTACGTCGCGGAGCTGTCGCGCGTTGCCGATACCTACGTCTCCAGTCACCCGAACGCGGGTCTGCCGAATGAGTTCGGCGAGTACGACGAGACCCCAGAAGCCATGGCAGACGTCATTGAAGACTACGCCAAGAGCGGCCTCGTCAACGTGGTCGGTGGCTGCTGCGGCACGTCTCCTGCACACATCAAGGAATTCGCCCAGCGCATTGCTGGTGTTGCCCCCCGACGCATCCCCGAACGTACTGCTGCAACTCGCTTGAGCGGCCTTGAGCCAGTGAACTTGGAGCAGAACTGCCTGTTCGCCAACGTCGGTGAGCGCACAAACGTCACAGGTAGTGCTCGGTTCGCCCGCCTCATCAAGGAAGGGGACTACGACACCGCCCTGAACGTGGCCCGTCAGCAGGTCAACAACGGCGCCCAGATCATCGATGTCAACATGGACGAAGGCCTGCTCGAATCGAAGGAGGCCATGGTCACCTTCCTCAACCTCGTCGCGAGCGAGCCGGACATCACCAAAGTGCCGGTCATGGTCGACAGCTCCAAGTGGGACGTCATCGAGGCTGGACTTCAGTGCTTGCAAGGCAAGGGCGTGGTCAACTCCATCTCGATGAAGGAAGGCATTGAGCAGTTCCTTCAACAAGCCCGTGAAGTGCGCAAGTACGGTGCCGCAGTCATCGTCATGGCCTTTGACGAAGATGGCCAAGCGGACACCAAAGAGCGCAAGATTGAGATCTGCGAGCGTGCCTACAACCTACTGGTAGACGAAGTCGGCTTCCCGCCGCAAGACATCATCTTCGACCCAAATGTCTTCGCGGTTGCCACCGGTATTGAAGAGCACAACAGCTACGGCGTGCAGTTCATCGAAGCGGTCCGCGAGATTAAGATACGCTGCCCACATGCCCGCATCAGCGGCGGCGTCAGCAACGTCTCCTTCAGCTTCCGCGGGAACAACGCCGTCCGCGAAGCCATGCACTCGGTATTCCTGTACCACGCCATCGAAGCGGGCATGGACATGGGAATCGTCAACGCCGGCCAGCTTGGCGTATACAAAGACATCCCCGCGGAGCTGCGCGAACGCGTCGAAGACGTCATCCTCAACCGTAGAGATGACGCCACCGACCGCCTGCTCGAGATTGCCAACAACTACTCGGGCGGTAAAAAGGCACGCGTCGAAGACCTGTCATGGCGTGAGGCCCCGGTCAGCCAGCGCATCGAGCATGCGCTGGTCAACGGCATCGACAAGTTCATCGTCGAAGATGCCGAAGAGGCCCGCCTAAAAGCCGAGCGTCCGCTGCACATCATTGAAGGACCGCTGATGGACGGCATGAACGTCGTCGGTGACCTGTTCGGTGCCGGTAAGATGTTCCTGCCGCAGGTCGTGAAGTCTGCACGCGTGATGAAGAAGGCCGTTGCTCACCTCATCCCGTTCATGGAAGACGAAGCAGACGGCAAGACCCGCAGCGCTGGTAAAGTGCTGATGGCCACGGTGAAGGGAGACGTTCACGACATTGGTAAGAACATCGTCGGCGTCGTACTTCAGTGCAACAACTTCGAAGTCATTGACATGGGTGTCATGGTTCCCGCGCAGAAGATTCTGAACATGGCCAGGGAACAGAACGTCGATATTATCGGCCTCTCTGGACTCATCACCCCGTCACTTGACGAGATGGTCCACGTGGCCGCCGAGATGAAGCGCCAGGGATTTGAGCTACCGCTGATGATTGGCGGTGCCACAACCTCATCGGTCCATACCGCGGTCAAGATTGCCCCCAAATACGACAGCACCATCATTCACGTATTGGACGCCTCACGCGCTGTGGGTGTGGCCAGCAAGCTGCTGTCGAACAGCGCTCCAGCCTACGGCGCTGCCATCAAAGCCGAGCAAGAAGCAACACGCATTCGCAGAGCCGGCCGAACCTCTCGCGTACGCATGGTCGACTACAGCGTGGCGAAGGCCAATCCGCTGAAGCTCCAGTACACGCCAGATGCGCCCCTAGTCCCGGGCCGCACGGTCTTTGACGAGATTCCGCTGACCGAGCTGGTCGACTACATTGACTGGACTCCTTTCTTCGCCGCATGGGAGATGAAGGGCGCGGCGTACCCGAAGATTCTCAAGCATCCCCACATGGGTGAGCAAGCCACCATCCTGTTCAATGAAGCCACAGAATGGCTCAACAAGATTGTAGACGGCAAGCTGCTGACGGCGAGCGGTGTGGCTGGTATCTGGCCGGCAAACCGCGTTGGCACAGACGACATCGCGGTGTACACCGACAACTCCCGCCAAGACCGTTCGGCAACCCTGTGCAACCTGCGCCAACAGAGCGAAAAGCCGCCAGGGCGTCCAAACATCGCCCTGTCGGACTTCGTCGCACCTGTCGGTACAGACGACTGGGTGGGTGGCTTCGTCGTAACCGCAGGAAAAGGCATTGGGCCGCTCGTCAAACGCCTGGAAGATGAACACGACAGCTACAGCGCCATCATGGTCAAGGCGCTGGCCGACCGTCTGGCCGAAGCTGCCGCAGAGTGGCTGCACGAGAGCGTACGCACCACGCTGTGGGGCTACGAGCAGAGAGAAGAGTTCAGCAAGCAAGAGCTCATCAAAGAGAAGTACCGCGGCATCCGCCCTGCCCCCGGCTACCCGTCCTGCCCCGACCACACCGAAAAGCGAACGCTGTTCCAGCTGCTCGATGCTCCCGCACTGGCCGGCGTATCGCTGACCGAGTCGTGTGCCATGTGGCCTGCGGCGAGCGTCTCAGGCTGGTACTATGCGCACCCCAAAGCCAAGTACTTTGGCTTGGGTCAGCTCAAGAAGGACCAAATCGTCGACTACGCAACCCGCAAGGGCATGACGGTCGAAGAGGTCGAGAAGTGGATGGCACCGAGCCTCAACTATGACCCGGACGCCGAGCCGGTTCCCGCATAGCCAGGAGGTGCTGACGCCCGTTCGAAGGCGTCGGCACACTGTACGTCGCTAGTCGGCCATATCGAAGTCATCGAAGTAGAATGTACCGTCACCGCCATCGGCTCCAGTCGTTCCGAAGTCGGTGAACACGCTCATCTTGTTGAAGGTGAACGACGGGTTGAGGATCTGGGTGCCCGGGGCTTCGTTGGCAAAGTCGAAGACCAGGGTCTCCCAGGCATTCGAGGTGGTGGTGAGCACATCTGTCTCCACGTTAAACTGTGGACTACCGGCCGTCTCAATCTTCAGCCGAATCACAGCGCCAGTTCGAGGCGACCACACGCGGACCTGCATTGCGGTGTCGGTGGCGGTGATTGGGATGGTGGCAACGCTTTGATTCACGCCCGTGCCAATCGTCGCGCCAGCAGAGCTGCCGCCTGTGTCGGGCTTGATGAGGCGCACGACACTGCCCATTCCCGCACCGGGGTCAGCCACGACACTGGACTCGCCCATGCCCTCGAAGGGATACAGCGTGTAGATGAGCTCGCTGTCGTCGAAGGTGAGTGGTAGTCCAGGATCAATGCCACCGACATCCGGACAGGCTGGGTCGAAGCTCGTGTCCAAGAACGCGAAGTGGTCCACGAAGTAGATGCGCTCGCCGGTAGCCGCGCCAGCTGTACCGAACCCGGGAAAGAAGGCCAACTTGTCATAGGTGGCAAACTCGTCGACCGCTTGCGAGCCGGGTGCAAGGTTGTCAAAATCGAAGATGAGCGTCTCCCACTCCCCACCAACAGTCGTAGCCGCAAGGGTCTGAATGAACAGGTTTGGGTTGCCGGAGTTCTCGAGCTTGAGGAGCACTTGGGTGCCCACGTCAGGAGACCAAACATCCACCGACATGCGCCTCTCGGTGGCGGTAAACGGCAACGGGGTAACGCCTTCGTTGGGGCAATAAGACGCCACAACACCGGCAAAATCAGCCGCAGTCGCAGCCTTCACAATGCGCAGGACCTGGTTTAGAGAGTCGATCGGGTCTTCGACAATCGTGCTGTCCTCCGCCCCGCCAAACCCACGTAAGGCCGGGGGCGTCTCCGCCTCAAAGTCGATGAGGATGGTGTCGGGTCCATCTGGGATATCGGTGCCAGTATCCGTGTCCGTGTCCGTGTCAGTATCCGTGTCCGTGTCCGTGTCCGTGTCCGTGTCCGTGTCCGTGTCCGTGTCCGTGTCCGTGTCCGTGTCCGTAGACGTGTCGACTTCGGTGTCCGTGTCGACTTCGGTGTCCGTAGACGTGTCGGGGTCGTCCTGAGAGTCACAGGCCATCATCGGCAAAAGGGCCAAGACAGCAATGTGCAAGGGGGGCATAGATAGGCGCATGGGTCTCTCCTCAAGGCATCGAGTAGGCTCACACAATGAGCCCGCTAGTGCATTTGCCGGACACAGTACGTCACGCGAGCAAGGCCTGTGCCGTCCATAGACGTTTCCATGGAAAACGTGGGCCCGCTAGACCGAAAGGGCGTGCCAAACATGCGGGTGACCAGCCGACATCCATGTCCGCATGCTCTCAAAGCCCGCCACAGGCATCCTGTTCACTCTGGGCTGCACTATCGCGTTGCACGCCAGACAGACTGCGATTGCCGAGGTCGCAGCCATGCTGTGTGCACAGGCAGACCGTCAAGCGCCGGGTCGAATGCCACACCGACGGGGTGCCGAATCCGAGCAGCGTATGCCTTCCAACAGCCGTCCAAGCGAGTGCACGGAGTGAGCCCAAGGACCATCTCGGCTACGGAATAATGTAGGCACCCGAGCGAATCCGCCGGTCGTGGATGAACGAGGTCACAAAATAGTAGGCCGGAAAATACAGCGATACCCAACCTAGGGTCTCTGCCCAGTCACTGCTCGGGTCCACGCACATCGCAATAAGACAGACCCCCCAAATTCCGCCAAGGATCACGGTCAACGGGCGTAACCACAGGGTCCGACTCGGGTACAGATAGTGCGTGGGGATGAACA
>JBLHSN010000010.1:0-44937 GCA_047626195.1 Myxococcota bacterium | reverse complement strand
ATGGCTTCCATGCCCTCCGTTGCCCTGCCGGGCGGCGCCTCTGGCGCAACCACTGGTGCTGTTGACCTTGCCGCTGCGACCTACCTCCTGAACCTCGCGAGCGGCGCCGCTGGCGTGACCTTCGGCATGGGACGTCACTACGAAGGTCCCATTCACGGCTACTCCGACCTCAAGGCCTTGCAAGAGGAGCTTGATGCCGGAAACGTGGCTGTGTTGTTCGTCGACGACATCAACCCCGCCTACAGCTTGCCTGCAAGCGCCGGCATGGCCGCATCCCTGCAGAATGCCGGCATGCTTGTCAGCGTCAACAGTCACCCGGACGAGACACAAGCTCTCGCTGGACTGACTCTGCCAACGCACGACCTGTTCGAAGACTGGGGCGACGAGATTCCAGAAGCCGGCTTGGTCTTGGCTCGTCAGCCAACCATGTCTCCCCTGCACAACACCCGCTCGCTCGGTGACATCCTCCTGACCATCGGCAAGGGAACTGTTCCGGCAGTACCTGCAGCCGACGAGACTGAAGACGGAACCGCCATCGATGCCGCTGTTGCACTGGACGGCGAAGAAGCGGTTGAGACCGCCCTACCCGCTCTCGGCTACACGCCAGAGAACTGGCGTGACTACCTCTCCCAGACCTGGCAGCGTTCAGGAATGGTCACGGGCTCGGACTTCGAACAGGGTCACTACCAAGCACTCGCCAAGGGTTTCTTGGAAGCTCCTGGTCGTTCGCTGACCCCGCCTGCCCTCGCCGGCTCGCACAGCTTCGGCGCTGCTGGAGCCTACGCGGGTTCGGGCGACGTGATTCTTCACGCCTACCCGCATCCGTTCCGTCAGGACGGTCGCTTTGCGAACGAACCCTGGGCGCAGGAAGTTCCTGACCCGATGAGCGGTCGTACTTGGGGTTCTTGGGGCGAAATACATCCCGAGACCGCCGCCTCGATGGATATCGCCGACGGCGACCTCATCACGGTGAGCCAAGGCGATGTCTCCATTCAGGTTGCTGCAGAGCTGACTCCTGGCATCGCAGCCGGAACTATCGCTATTGCATTCGGCCAAGGCCACACCGCACAAGGCGACTACGCCAAGTTCGGTGCCAACGTCGTGGACCTCATGGCAGCCACTGCCACCAGCGGCTCAGGCCTCGCCTGGCAAGCCACCCACGTCAGCATCTCCAACACGGGTGAAAAGGCCAACGTGCCTTCCACACTCGGTGGAGACCAACAAGGCGGTCGCGACCTCGCTCCAGCCGTCCCTGCTGCCGAGCTCGCCGCTGTCGGTGACTCCGAATCCGCTCATCCCGGTGAGCTGACCGGTATCCATCACCTGCCTCGCGACCCGCGTCTGGTCGAGACCGGCAACCTGGATTTCTATCCGGTTCCCGAGCACCCGAACTACCGCTGGGCCATGACCGTTGACACCAACGCCTGCAATGGCTGCGGTATCTGTTCGGTCGCCTGCTACGCCGAAAACAACCTACCGGTTGTCGGTCGTCAGCTGATTGCGCAAGGCCGCGAGATGAACTGGATTCGCATCAACCGCTACTGGGAAACAAACCCAGACGGCTCCCCAGATGCGCGCTTCTTGCCCATGATGTGTCAGCACTGTGGCCACGCACCCTGTGAGAGTGTGTGTCCGGTCCTCGCGACCTACCACAACATCGAAGGCCTCAACGCAATGGTCTACAACCGTTGCGTCGGTACTCGCTACTGTGCGAACAACTGTCCATACCAAGCACGTCGCTTCAACTTCCACAGCTACGTCTGGCCTGAACCCTTCCATCTCCAGCTGAACCCCGATGTCAGCACACGCCAAATGGGCGTCATGGAGAAATGCACGTTCTGTGTTCAGCGCACCCGGGAAATCAAGGGCGTGTACCGCGACCAAGGCTTCACCACCAAAGTGCCGTCGGCCGCAGTTGAGCAGCTTCCGGCTTGTGCCGAGGCCTGTCCATCGCAGGCCATTACCTTCGGCAACCTCAATGAGGAAAGCTCGAAGGTCGCCATGTCCCGCAAGTCTGGGCGAAGCTACATCGCACTCGATGAGCTGAATACCGCCTCGGCCGTCAACTACCTGGGCCGCGCCAACTTCCATGTCGAGCTGGACCATCATGGTGCAGGACACGGCGAAGAGTACGGTGATGACCACGCTGATTCCGCCCACGGCGAAGACCACGGTGACGCTGCTCATGGCAGCGACCACGTCGACCCCTCACACGATGATGCTGGCGACCACGCCGGTGACCATCAAGACGACGCCGGCGACAACGCCGGTGGCCACTAGGAGCCCGCGATGCAGGCGAATCGTCCAGCAACTTATGCGGAAACGAACCGCGACATCTTGCGCGTACTGTTCAAGCCGACGCCCATGTTCATTGTGGCGTGGCTTGTCTCCGTCGCGTGCATAGTCTTCGGTGGCTACCATTGGTACCGTCAGGTCTATTGGGGCCTCGGCACCGATGGCATGAACCAAGCCTCGTTCTGGGGCACGTTCATCGTCACATTCGTGTTCTGGGTTGGTATCGGTCACGCCGGTACTCTCATCAGCGCGATTCTCTACTTGGTCCGCTCCAAGTGGCGTACCGGTGTCTACCGCGCATCCGAGGCCATGACGGTCTTCGCGGTCATGACAGCCCTCCTCTTCCCGATGCTCCACCTCGGCCGCGTCTGGCAGGTGTACTGGTTCTTCCCGTACCCCAACCAACGCCAGCTCTGGGTGAACTTCAAGTCACCGCTGATGTGGGACGTGTTTGCTATCAGCACGTACTTCACCGTCTCCGCAGTGTTCTTCTTCATCGGACTCATTCCTGACCTTGCCATCGTGCGTGACCACAACACCGGGCTGATTGCCAAGGTGTACAACGTGCTCGCTCTCGGCTGGCGTGGCACGAACAAGCAATGGCGCCACTACATGGCAGCCTACGGCTTCTTCGCCGCCTTCGCGACTCCGCTGGTTCTCTCGGTTCACAGTGTCGTCTCCTGGGACTTCGCCATGGCGACTACGGCAGGTTGGCACTCCACCATCTTCCCGCCCTACTTCGTCGCCGGCGCTATCTTCAGTGGCTGCGCCATGGTCATCACGCTGCTCATGCCCATGAGCTACTTCTTCGGCTGGAAGAAGTACGTCAACATGTGGCACTACGACGCACTCGCCAAGATGTGCCTTCTGACGAGCGCAATCCTCACGTACTCATACGCCACCGAGTACTTCGTCGGCTGGTACTCGCAAAACCCGTACGAGTGGGAAATCTTCCAGTGGCGTGCCACCGGTGAGCTCGCTTGGGCCTTCTGGCTGATGATCTTCTGCAACTGCATTGCCCCACTGCCGCTGTACTTCAAGAAGCTCCGTCACAACCACGTCTTCTTGTTCATCATCACCATTTTCATCAACGTCGGCATGTGGTTCGAGCGCTTCAACATTGTTGTCAGCTCGACCGCTCACAGCTTCGACCCGTCCATGTGGCGCGCTTACACTCCGAGCTTCAATGAGTGGGCCATCCTCATCGGCTCTGCCGGCTGGTTCTTCTTCTGGTTCCTATCCTTCAGTAAGACCTTCCCCTCCGTCGCCATGATGGAAATCAAGGAAATGGTCGCACCGCCAGTTCGCGGAGGTCACCATGAGTAGTCAAGCCGTCGCTACGGTCGCTGAGGCGAACCGCATCAAAGGAACCTACGCACACCTAGACTGTCTGCTCGCAGGTATCGAACGGCTTCGCGCCGCCGGTATCCAAGGCTTCCAGGTTGTGTCGCCCCTTCCCCGACACGAGATTGAAGAGGCCCTGTACGACGGGACACCTTCTCCCGTTCGGTGGTGGACGCTGACAGGAGCCATCACCGGCTGCACGTTCGGCTTTCTCCTTCCGGCCCTGACCCACTCACAGTGGCCGATGATCAATCCCGGCGGAAAGCCGGTTGTATCCTTGCCCACTTTCGCCATCATCATGTTCGAATGCACCATCCTCTTCGGATGTATGGCCACCTTGCTCGGCATGATTGTGCACGCGGGTTTGCCTTCTTTCATGCTGGACAAGAGCATTCAGGACCCGCGCTTCTCGGACGACCAGTTCGGCATCGTGTTTCTGAATGCCAACGCGACCCAGACGGACGCGATTACCAGCATTCTTGCCACCTCCGGCGCGGTCGAAGTCACGACCGGAGACGACACCGTCTACGAGGTTCCCAATGCGTAAGTTCCTCCACAGCCGACTCGTTCAGGCCGTGGCCACCGTCACGGCTCTCGGAGTCGCAAGCACCGCGTCTGCCCTGCCCTGGGACGTCGACTTGGTCGACCAGCAGATGGTGAAGCCCTTCGAGCAGCGCATGCGGCTGACGCCCGAAGGCTCGGTTGCCCAGCCCAACGTGCTCACTCCCCGTATCGGTGGCTACTTTGACATCGACACAGCCGCGACCATCAACGCCTTCCCAGAGCCGTCGACCCTCGCGTCCGTCGCCGAAGGCGAAGAGCTTTGGGGTGTGTACTGCTCGGTCTGTCACGGCTACGGCAACGTGAAGGGCACGGCCATGCAGAGTGGCCGATTCCCCGACCATATCATTGGCCGCATGCCCACGCAGACCATCCTGAACGTCTGGCCAATTGGCCTGACGTACAAGGCGATTCGCTACGGCAAGATGGGCCCAGACGGTGTCACCTCGCACATGCCCTCCTACGGTTGGGCAATGACCGAACCCGAGATGTGGTCCATCATTCATTACCTCAAGCAGACGAGCAATCCGCCTGTTGACGGAGGTGCGCAATGAGCGCCGGTTCCATCGATACCAATACCATCATTGACGGTATGGTCGGCCGTACTGCAAACAAGACCGCCGGCCTAATTGGCATGGTCGGCATGGCCCTCGGAGTCATCGGACTCGTCCTTGGCCTGCTCGTCTTCAAAGAGCCGAGCTGGACCTGGGGCGCCTACCTCGCAGGTCTCGTCTTCATCTTGGGCATCGCCCAAGGTGGCGTCATCTTCTCGGTCATCATGACCGCGACGCACGCACGCTGGGGCCGTCCGCTAAAGCGGATTGCCGAGACTTTCGCGCTATTTCTTCCCTTTGGCTACGTGGCACTCGTCGTGCTGCTCGTCTTCGGTTTGAAGGTCTACCCTTGGCACCCCGAGACCTGGTCGCCGAACGGCCCGGTGGACCTCGCTCCACACAGCGGCTTGGCTATCGACACCAAGGCCTTGTGGCTGGACCCGACCTTCTTCGTCGTCCGACAGCTCGTTGCCGTTGGCTTTCTGTTTATCTTGGACTTCTTCTACCTTCGTGGCTCCTTCGGCCCCGACCTGATCATGGCTGGCGCCCGTCTCAAGTCGAAAGACGCGAGCTGGGCGGCACCTGGCTGGTGGTCGCTACTCGGCTACAAAGAAGGCGCTGACCAAGCTGCTGCTACCGCAAGTGGCAAGAAGATGCAGGGCGCTCTGTTCCCGCTGATCGCCCTGTCCTACGCGGTTGTGTTCTCGCTCATCGCGTTTGACCTCATCATGTCCTTGGCACCGTGGTGGTACTCGAACATGTTCGGTGCTTGGTTCTTCGCATCCAGCTTCTGGATCAGCATGGCTGCCCTCGGCGTCACCGCTATTCTCACGAAGCGCTGGCTGGGCATCAATCACCTCATCACATCGAACGTGACGCTGGACCTCGGCAAGCTGATTCTCGCCTTCTGCATGTTCTGGGCCTACACCTTGTTTGCTCAAATCCTGCCGATTTGGTACGCAAACATGCCGGAAGAGACCGATTTCCTGCTCGTTCGCATGACTCTTGGCGAATGGTCGTGGATGTCCAAGACGGTCGCTATCATGTGCTTCCTGATGCCCTTCACGGTCCTCGTGTCCCGCGGCATCAAGAAGATGGAAGCCCCGTTTGTCCTCATTCTCTCCGTCATCCTCATCGGCGTGTTCTTCGAGCGCACTCTGCTGGTCATGCCGAGCATCTGGTTCGAGCGTAGCTTCCCAGTCGCACTCTTCTTGTGCGTGTCGCTGCCCATCTTCGCGGGCTTCGTCGGTGCCTTCGTGCTCCTCGTCAGCCGCGTCCTTGCACAGGTGCCGCCGATTCCGGTCAGCGACCCCGAGCTCGGTCCGCACCCTTGGGACGTTCACGTCCACGCCTACAAAGGCGATGTGCTCCCCGCGTCAAAGTAAGAGCGGCAGGCTTCGACCCACTCCTTCCCTTGGGGAGGCATGAAGCGGCTCATCCCACTAGGGTGAGCCGCTTCTTCCGTTTTGGCATCCGACCCTAGAGAGACTCCATGCAACGTGTGCGCGCAGAAGACCTGACAGTGTCCTTTGAAGGCGAAGCAGTCCTCATTCGTGCCGTCACCCGCGGCATCGGTGCCAAGGTGCCGCCAATCGCGGTCGCCATTCTCGCCTTTCATGCCACACCGAAGACCCGCGAAGAGGTCTTGGCTGCCTTTGGTCCACGGATGGCGCCGCTGGCCGACGGACTGGAAGACGCTGGTCTATTGGTAGCTCCCGAGGATGCGGCAACAACGCCCCTCTTCTTCGGTGGCTTCGGACGCGTAGACGTGCACCGACGCATGCTAGAAGATGCCGTCCGAGTCAACACATACGCCGCAGCCATCCAGTCGGCGGTGAAGCCAGGAATGGTGGTGGTCGACGCCGGAACCGGCAGTGGTGTGCTCGCGGTCTTGGCCGCCAAAGCAGGAGCGACGGTCTACGCCATCGACAACACGGACGTTCTGGACATCGCGAAAGAAGTAGTGGCGGCGTCTGGGGTCGCGGACAAGGTCACGCTGATTCGTGGTGACTTCGCGACCACAGAGATTCCACAGCCGGCAGACATCGTGGTGACCGAGACTTTTGGCGCCCTAGCTCTCGCTGAGGGAGCCGCACGCGACCTGCAGGCGGGCTGTGCGCGCTGGCTCAAGCCTGGCGGACGCGTCCTCCCGGGCACCGTCGACTTGTGGTTTGCTCCCATCGGCAGCCACGATATCTTCGCCCGGTCCGTCGAGGTGTTCGACATCAAACACGGTGTCGACCTACGCCCGCTGCGTCGTATCGCGACCGCCCGAGGGGCAACCCTCTCGGTGACTGCACACGACCTTGCCGCTCCTGGGGTACGAGCGATGTCGCTCGACTTCCCGCGCGATGAAGGTGGCCAAGGCCAAATCTCAGTGGATGTCGACGGCCCGGTCTACGGAATGGTCGGCTGGTTCTCCTTGGGATTCGGAGACGACGGTGTGCTCCCAACGGGTCCCAGCGACCCACACACCCATTGGCGGCAAGTCGTCTTGCCGTGGGATGCCCCCGTAAAGCTCTCCGGCACCCTTCAAGCCACGTTCACCGTCGCACCCGATCCCGGTGACCGTCGAGGCCTTGAGGTGGCGTGTGAGTGGTCCTGCGGCGACCAACACGGCACTACCCTGCACCGGGTGCGCTAGGCTTGCCGCTGAACCGCCTCGACAATGCTCTCCGTCGCACCATAAAAACGCCCCTCAGTCACCACCCGGACATCGAAGCCAGCAAAGCCTAGGGTGTCTGCCAGCGTATGGCTTGCGCTGTCGGTACGCGTGCTGACCAACACGCGACCGCCCGGCGCGAGAACATCACCGACCGTAGCGGCAAAGCGTTCGAGGACGTCTTCGCCTTCCCACGCCAAGTCAATGAAGGTGGATGGACGCCCCACGTGGCGCGGCGGGTCGAACGCCACGACATCAAAGCGTTCCCCCGCAACGGGCTCAAACAAGTCCCCTTGACGAACATCTACGCGGTGCTCCACATGGTGCAGCTGAGCGTTTAGCCGGGCATTGCGAATCGCTTCTGGATTCAGGTCAACCGCAACCACTTCCGCACCCCGAAGGGCTGCAAACACCGCCGCCACGCCACAGCCTGTACCGACATCCAGCAGCCGTGGTACCGGCTCACCGGGTGGACGAACCGGAATCGCATCTCGCAGGACACGGGCGAGCATCGCACCGGTGCGATTGGTCACGGGATTGTAGACGTCAGGCAGCACGACAATGGCAATACCGTCTAGCTCTTCAACAGTTGTCTGCCGTGACCGTCGGCCAAGTCGCGCACGCATCTCTGCCGCGCGACGAACCGGTCCGAGAGCCGCACTCCATAGACGTGACCGGTGACTCATTCCTCATCCTCGTCGGCCCAAGCGGATGCTGGCAGGGTGTCGTCGTTGTTCGAGATGGCGCGGTACCGACGACGCTCACTCTCGTCTTGGTGGGGCGTCACAAATCTGCTCCACAACAGCGGGACTCCGATGGCCGCGGCGACCGATGCGACAAATGCGACTACACCGCCCCAGATGACCGCTACGCGAACCGAGACCTGAACGCCTGGAAACATGTTGAGTGCGGAGAGTGCCCCGTAAAACAACAGCATCATGGGAACGATGAACGCCACAATCAAGCCACCTTGCATCAACCACCACAGCACGGTGTTCTGGCGGAGATCTTGGCGGCGGTCGGTCACGCGGCCACCGGTGCGGCTGCAGGCTCACCGGACCCGTCTAGACGCAGTGGCGTGTGAGACTGACGTGTCACGTACAAAAACAACGCCAACGCACCGGCGAACATCAGGATGGAGCCGTAGTGTCCGGGAGTGAGGCCGAAGTAGCGACTGTCCGCACTCGCCAAGTCCGTCTGGCGCAGGAAGTCGAGTCCAAAGCGAACCGGAGCGTACAGCATACCGAACGCTGCCAAGAAGAAGCCCGGTGGACGGTCTTTGCGCCCCCAAAAGTAGAACAGTACTGCCACGATGACAGTGTAGGCTGCTTCGTACAATCCAAGCTCGTGGCGTACACCCAAGCCTGGAAAATCCATGCCCAGAAAGAAGTCAGTGGGCCGACCGATGTGGTCATGCACAACGCCGCAGCCAACCCGACCGAAGAACCAGCCGAACGGAAAGCCATAGGTGATGGTGTCCGCGTAGCGAAGCCCCTCCAGAGGAGCCTCCCGGCGTAAAACGGTCGGAAGTTCCTTTTTGTACCCAAGCCAGCCAATGTAGGCAGCAAGAGCGACGCCTGCGGTCAGTGCAAGTTGACGCTGTTCAGGCGCGAAGACGCCTACGAGGACCGCTGCAAGGCCGAGCAATGCGTAGGTGAGGATGGACAACCAGCCCTCATACCAGCGCAGCACCCGGTAGTAGACGAATGCCGCCAGCACCGCACCGATAAAGCCGCCCATGGACGAGAAGCCTTCCCAAAAGCGCAAGAACGCAAGCAGCGACTCGACCGGGGCATTCATGTCTAGGCGGTCATTCTTATAGGCAAGCACGGTGAAGATGTGCCCGACCAAGAACCCGCTGATGACAATGAAGATGGCGCCGTCAACGAGGTGACGGACGTCTAGCGACAGCTTGATGGCCCGCGACCGCGCGACCTCAAGTCCAACAACAAACCCAATGCAGACCAGTGTGAACCATGGATCAATGGGAAGATTACCCAGACCTGGGATGGGGATATTCCACACGGGGAGAACAAAGTAGGGAATCGTGGCGAACACCAGCACTCCGGATTGCCCGGCTCCTAACAGGCTGGCAGGCCAAGGCGTGCCGGCTAGAGCTCGACGGCGTCAAACTCACTGACACCCACCGCACCATTGCCCGCCGTTCGCGTAGAGGTCAACACGAATCGCGGGTCCCCGGCCTCTTCGGACAGAACCCCATCCAGTGACCAAGTCGACCCGTCAACTCCAAACAGTGTGTCCGGACAGATAAGGTCGATGCCAAGGCCGTAGCACTCCAGTGTAGGCGCGCCAGAACCGGGCTGAAAGTCGGCAAAGCCCAGGGTGGTACTGGAGAGCGTAAAGCCGGTGAATGGGGCTTCTCCGCGAGTTCGCCAGTCGCTTTCACCATTGAGGAATACCGACAACGCGTCATCTGGACCGTCGGCAGTGAGTGGATCCAGCCCCAAGCGAACTTCGCCACCGTCGCTCAATCCATCATTGTCGCTGTCTTCATCGAGCGGATTGGTCCCCGCAGCCAGCTCGCCATTGTCACGTAGGCCATCACCGTCTGTGTCAGCGTTGTTGGGGTCTGTTCCCAAGTCCCGCTCGTCGGCAGTAACAATGCCATCCCCATCTGGGTCGGTAACATCGCTGACGCCACATCCACGCGCCAACAACAACAGAGTGAACCAAGTCGCCACACAACCTCCCGAAGTGAATCTACGCCGTGAAATCCCGACCCGCTAACCGGAGAACGCACCGAACATTGCAGCCGCGACAGCGTGATGAATCGAGCCCTGCGCACGGGACCCAAGGGTGTTGTCTACCACAACCTCTTTGCTGCCCAGAGCCCCGTTCACTTCGCTGCTCTCCGGCGTATACGCCTCGCACAGGTGGGTGTCTGGGTATTCCGCTGCGAACAATCGCGACGGATGACGCGTCAGAGCCAGCTCGGGTCCCATCATAGCGACCGCCTCGTGTTGGCGGTACCAGGTACTCACCGAGGGGCGTTCAATGTCCCGACCGAAGATGTACGACAAGTAGGCGATGGACGCCCCACGTTCGTACGCTTCCATCAGCTTTCCGCCGTCCCGCTCAACTTCCATGACAATGCGCTGGGTGTTTACGACGGGGTCCGTGGCATCGTAGTACGTGCGGCCAGCGCCGTCGGGGGCGGTGTGGTAGTGACGCGCCTGCCACGATGTACCGGCGTACCGGCCTGCCTGAAACACACTGTCGTAGCCCTGATCAGGCCCTGTAGGCCCACCGGCTCCATTCGCGCTCGGCAACAGCTGGAACAAACCAATCGCACCCGTTCCGTTCGGGTAGTGCAGATTGCCGTAGGTGAACACGTCATCCATGCGCGCCTGGTTGTCGAGGGCGCTCTCGGACTTGGAGTTGACGATGGCTGCAAAGGCGATGGCCTCCGGCAAGCCAGCCTCGACGAACGTCCAGTAGATGACCCGTGCGTTCTCAATCTCGTTGAATGGACCGTGATCGCCGAGCTCCTGTTCCACCAAGGGACGGAACCCTTTGGTCACACGCTTCAGCCAGTCACTGCCGGTCAACTGGGTCTCAGCCCCGCATTCGAGCTCGCCCTGGTCAAAGTCACCCGGATCTGCAGACGCCGCGAGCGGTATGAGCAGCGCAGCGATGGCGGTGAGTATGGGGGGCAATCGACGCAAAAAGGCGACCTCGGGGATTTAGCTGACGCGCTTACTCAGTCAGTTTCCAAGGCGCAAAAGGCCAACGTTAAGGCAGTACATGAAGAACATCCCCTGCATGTACGATCAAAGCAGCACCATCGTCCGTTCCGACAATCAGCGCGCCTTCCGTCGTGATCCCCGTAGCCACCCCCTCCGTGCCGCCAACGCGCACACGATGGCCGATCGTAATGGCGCCTTCTCGCCACTCAGACATGACCGCCGCGGGGTCCGTTTGTGCCAGCTCAAGCACGGTCAAGAACGCCGAAGCGGTGGCCATGGCCACACTGGAGACATCGACGGCGTGGTCCAAATAGTCAGCCAAACAGCCCGCTTGCGGCAGATCCGTAGGCGCTTCGGTGACGTTGATCCCGATACCGACCAGAACAACGTCCACCCGACGTCCTGCAGTTTCTAGCTCGCAAAGCACGCCGGCAACCTTCTGTCCATCCGGCCCCAGCACGTCATTCGGCCACTTGATGCCGAATCGGGTCCCAATGGCGCGCTTAATAGCCACAGCGGCCGCCAAGCTAACAATACCAATGTCTGACACGTTTATAGGCGGGCGAGCGATGACCGTCATTGCCAGGCTTCCGCCCGGCGAACTCCACACCCGCTGCAGCCGCCCCCTGCCTTGGCTCTGCCGACCGGCGACCACGACAGTTCCGTGAACTGCGCCCTCCGCCGCAAGCGTGCGAGCCTCATGCATGGTCGACGTAGTCTCGTAGACGTACACCACTGGAGAGGTGTGGCCAACGCGCTTAGCCGCGGCCTCTAGGGACGCCTGCGACAGCGCACTCATCGCGTTCCAGCCACCTGTAGCGACAGGTCTGCCCACCGCGCTTGGTGAATCAGGCCCCCCGCACTGGCCACATCGAGGCCGTAGTCACGGATGCGCTCCAATCGGGCCGGATTGATGTTTCCACTGGCTTCCAGGAGGACGCGTGGGTCGATGCCCCGAGCCGCAGCAATCGCTGCCTGAAGCGTCTTGTCGTCCATGTTGTCCAGCAGCAACACATCTGCACCGGCATCAATTGCTGGGCGTATCTGGTCAATGTGGGTGACCTCCACCTCAATCTTGATCAGGTGGTGAACGGCTTCACGGGCGCGCTTGACCGCTAGAGCGACATCACCGCCGACTCCTGCGATGTGGTTGTCCTTGATCATGACGCCGTCGTACAGACCAAAACGGTGGTTGTGACAGCCACCATGTCGAACCGCTGCCTTCTCAAGCACACGCATCAGCGGGGTGGTCTTGCGCGTGTCGACAACGCGCAATTTACCCTGTGCGGCCTTGCTATACGCCTGAACATTCGTCGCGATTCCACACATGCGCATCATGAAGTTCAGCGCGAGGCGTTCGCCAATCAGAATGGTGCGCAGGTGCCCTCGGACGTGGGCAATCTTGGTGCGGTCTTCGACGTGGTTGCCATCTGCCTCAAGCACATCGTAGCTGACATGGCCACCGAGGCGCCTGGCTGTGCCTTCGAATGCGGCACGTCCAATATCGTGGCCACTGACCACCATGGGCTCCTTGGCCACGATGAAGGCCTCACTCACCGTCTCATTGGGGATGGTGGAGAAGGTGGTGAGGTCGCCGTTGTGCAGGTCCTCGTCGAGGGCAGCCTCGATCAGAGCGGCGTGGTTCATAGCGCCTCCGCCAAGCGAGCGCGGCTCGCAGCGAGGGTGTCGAAACGCAGCTTTGCCGTGTCCAGCTTCTCGCGGAAACCGTCTACAACATCCGCTGGGGCCTTGTCGGTAAAGCCCTTGTTCGACAGCCGCTTCTCCAGCGAGCTGACGTCCTTCTGGAGCTTCGCAAGCTGCTTGTCGAGACGCGCGACCTCTTCGCCAATGTCTACAACGCCGTCGAGCGGAATGATGCACTCAATGCCGCGGACCACGAAGGTCGCCACGCCATTTGGCCGTTCGACCAGCTCTGCCACTTCGGCGCTTGCAAGCTCGGTCATGGCGCGGGCATGCGGTGCGAGCTTTTCACGCAACGAGGCATCGGCGATAAGGACAGGAAGCGTGATCTTGTAGGACAGCTCCATCTCACCGCGAATGCGCCGAATCTCAGTCACGATTTCTTGAATGAGCGCAATCTCATCCAGAGCTTGGACATCCTCGCCAAAGTCCGTCGCTTTCGGGTACGGCGCCGTGGTGACAAAGCCGCTGGTGTGCGGCAACAAGTCCCAGATCTCTTCGGACATGAACGGCATCATCGGATGCATCAGTCGTGCAATGGCGTCGAAGGTGTGGAACAACGCCTTGCGTGCTCCGTTGCGGCGGGCTTCGGTCTGCGCCTTGTCGTAGAACGCGGTCTTCGACAGCTCGAGGTACCAGTCGCAGAACTCGCCCCAGACGAAGTGGTACAGCTCACTGGCGGCTTCATTGAACTTGTAGTCGTCAAGTGCACCGCGAACCTTGGCTACAGCCACACCGGTGCGCACCCGAATCCAGCGCTCGTACGGCCCTTCTTCGGATTCCACGGACGGGTCCCAGTCGGCGCCGTTCATGAACGTGAAGCGCAGAGCCTGCCACATCTTGGTGGTGAAGCGACGGCTGTTGTCCACGCGCGAGTCATCCCATTGGATGTCCCGGCCTTGGGCGGCGAAGGACACCAAGGTAAAGCGGAAGGCATCAGCGCCCCACTCATCGATAGTGGTCAGCGGATTGATGACGTTGCCCTTCGTCTTGCTCATCTTGTCGCCGTTGGCGTCGCGTACCAGAGCGTGGATATACACATCCTTAAACGGAACGCTGCCGGTCAACTGCAGACCCGCGAACATCATGCGGGCAACCCAGAAAAAGATGATGTCGAAAGCTGTCGAGAGGACGGAGGTTGGGTACCACTTGGCGAAATCATCACCGCCCTCAGGCCAACCAAACACTGAGAATGGCCACAGTGCCGAGCTGAACCAGGTGTCGAGGACGTCTTCTTCTTGGGTGAGTGCAACGCCCTCACCGGCTTTGGCCTGGGCTTCTTCGAGGGTCCGCGCCACAAAGACGTTGCCGTCTACGTCATACCAAGCCGGAATGCGGTGTCCCCACCACAGCTGACGGCTGATGCACCAGTCGCGAATCTCGCGTAGCCACGCGTAGTAGGTGTTCTCCCATTGCTTGGGTACGAAACGGGTGAAGCCATTTTCAACCGCGGCGAGGGCTGGACCGGCAATCGGCTCCATCTTCACGAACCACTGGGTGGACAGCAACGGCTCGACAACGGCTCCGCTGCGCTGTGAGCGCGGCAGGGTCATCATGTAGGGGTCGCAGCCGCGGACGAAGCCCAGCTCATCCAGCTTGGCCTTGACCGCTTTGCGCGCGTCGAAACGGTCCATGCCGGCGAACTCGCCGCACACGTCGTTCATCGTGCCGTCTTTGTTGAGGATGTTGATCATGGGCAAGTTGTGACGCTTGCCCACCTCAAAGTCGTTGAAGTCGTGGGCGGGCGTGATCTTGACGCAACCGGTGCCGAACTCTGGGTCGACCAAGATGGCGTCGGCCACAATCGGAATCTGACGGTCGACAAAGGGGTGACGGACAAACTTACCGATGAGATGCTTGTAGCGAGGGTCTTCAGGATGGACCGCCACAGCGGTGTCGCCGAGCATGGTCTCCGGACGGGTGGTCGCCACCACAATCTCGGTGTTGTCGTCATCTACTAAGGTGTAGGCAAAGCTGAACAGCTCGCCGTGAACATTCTCTTGCTGCTCGACTTCGAGGTCAGAGAGCGCCGTTTGGTCTTCCGGGTCCCAGTTGATGAGACGCTCACCACGGTAGATCAGGCCGCGCTCATGGAGCAGCACGAAGTGCTCGGTGACCGCTTTCTGCAGCTCTGGGTCCAAGGTGAAGCGCTGACGAGTCCAGTCGCAAGACACACCGATGCGCTTGAGCTGGTTGGTGATGTTGTCTTGAACCTCACCCTTCCACTCCCAGACGCGCTTCGTGAACGCTTCGCGACCGTACTCACGGAAGTCGAGACCCTCCGCTTCAATCTGACGGCGCACCACCCACTGGGTAGCAATACCTGCGTGGTCGATGCCTGGAATCCACACCGCGTTGTAGCCATCCATCCGCTTGTAGCGAATCAGGACGTCCTGCAGGGTGTTGTTGAGCGCATGGCCCATATGCAGGCTGCCCGTGATGTTTGGCGGCGGAATCACAATCGAGTAGGGCTCGCCGGGCGCATTGGGATCAGCCGTGTAGACCTCGGCATCGGCCCAGGCTTGGGACCACTTGGTCGCGGCTGCGTGGGGGTCGTAAGTGCCGGGTAGCTCGGGCGCGCTCATGGGTCTCTCCAACGAAGGGGCGCCCCACTAACGCAGTTGCTGGGGACGGGATACCGGGGCGCTCTACTCGGAGACGTCATGAACAAGCGCACCTTCGCCATCCCTGTTGCTGGGGCTGCTGGACTCTGCCTCGCTACAGCCTGTGGCTCGGACCCCATCGCCGGATCTTGGGAGCTGACCAACTTTACCGACGGCGCTGTCGTTCGCGAGTTGCCAAGATTTACAGAGACCGGAGACAACTACTACAACGAGTTCGGCAGCATTGTAGTGGGCGATGACCTACGCGGTGCCCTGACGTTGATCAGCTACGTCAGCGACTACTACGGCCCTCGCGAAGAGTTCTCCTCGTCGATCTTCTCAGGGACCGAAGTCGACAAGCGAACCTATGAACTCGTCGCCCGCGGTGATCTTCAAGTCACCTTTATGTGCGAAGTCGGAGACGACGCTGACGGGGATGAAGAGCTCACCTGCAACGGTGAGCAAACCAACCTTCAGTCGGCGTCCATCACCGCACGCCGCTTCGCCGCAGAGTAAGCGTCGCTTGACGTTGCGCCCCTCCACCGGGCGAGCGCTCACGCCTTACATCGAGGCCGAGCGCCTTTCAGACACCGCCGAGTATCCCTCGGCACCGGAGTTGCTGTGCCATCCGCTTTGAGTTTTGTCACGTCCACCGAGGGGTTCGACGAACTCAAGACGGTGTTGGTCGTTGGGCGCCGCCACCTACTGAATCGCGACGTCTGCGGCGTCATGCTCCCCGAACATTTGGGTGAGCCATTGCTCACGGCTCTCGTGGGTCCGTCGCACGTTGGCGACCAAGGCCGAACATCCACGACACACTTCGGTGACCCGGTGCAAAAGTGGGTCCTAGGCGTGCTTCCCGAGGCATGCTCACGCCACAACGCCCCCAGCCGCGCCTGGGCAATTCCGGGCATCGTGCGTGCCGCAGGCGCCCCGCGCTCGTTGGGAATCATTGCCATCCTCGAAGACGTTTCTTACGCAAACGCTGTTGCTGCGTCCATTGCAAGCGCCCTCCCTATGTTCAGCGCGGCCTCCAAACAGTCGAATCGCTTCATCGTTGTTCTGCTGGTCGGACCGGATGGGTCCCCCGTCGATCCGAGCTCTGCACGGGTCGTCGCCGCGGCCACACGCGATGCTGCGCAGTGGGTCGACATGCCGCCTGACGTTCTGCACACTGACCGCTTCGTCGCGGAAGCAAAGGCCGTCGCCGCACGTCTGAATGACGTCGCCATTCACATCGTTCAAGGAGAAGCGCTGCGCGAACAAGGACTCGGCGGTCTGTATGGCGTCGGCCAAGCGTCGACCCATCCGCCTGCCCTAGTCGTACTCGACCACGGCCCAAGTGATGCCGGCGCTCCCATCGTTCTCGTTGGTAAAGGCATCACCTACGACACCGGCGGACTGTCGATCAAGGCAAAGACGGGCATGCCAGGAATGAAGACCGATATGGGCGGCGCCGCTGCGGTGCTTAGTGGTTTCGAGACCCTCGTGCGCCTCCACCCGACCCTGCGCATCACTGCAATCCTATGCATTGCAGAGAATGCTGTCGGCAACAAAGCAATCCGTCCCGATGACGTGTTGCACATGCTCAGCGGGCGCACCGTCGAAGTCAACAATACAGACGCAGAAGGAAGGTTAGTCCTTGGGGATGGCGTAGCATGGGCCGTCAAGTACCGACAACCCGCTGTCCTTATCGACGTGGCTACGCTCACCGGCGCCCAGCTCGTTGCCACTGGCCGGTTACACGCCGCCATCATGAGTAATAACGAAGCCCTAGAGCAGCAGGCAGTGGCATCTGGGCGCACCAGTGGCCAATTGGTACATCCGGTGCCATTTGCCCCTGAGTTGTTCAAGCGGGAGTTCGCTAGCAGTATCGCGGACATGAAGAACTCGGTGAAGGACCGCAACAATGCTCAAGTATCTTGCGCGGGACAGTTCATTGCGAACCATTTAGGCAACTACCAAGGCCCGTGGCTACACATAGATATGGCCGGGCCAGCGGTCTCTGGTGGCCGCGGCACAGGATTCGGCGCTGCCCTGCTGCTTGACCTTATCCAGAACTTACGTCCACACCCTGACGTCAACGAAGCTGGTACACTCCCGGCGTGACAACTGACTCAGAATCTAGCCCCTCCAACGCTCCAGAGACTCTGGCTCGTGGCCGGTACCAACTTCGCCAAGTCATTGGCGAAGGCGGTATTGCCTCGGTCTGGAGTGCTGTCGATCGCACTCTCGGGGTTGAACGAGCGATAAAGCTGCTCGATGAACAAGCAGGTCGCTACCCGGCATTCCGTTCTCGGTTTCACACCGAAGCCAGAATTATGGCGCGCATCGAACATCCGACCGTCATGCGAGTGTACGACTACGGCAGTGAAGCGGGTCGCTACTACTTGGTCATGGAGCTTATCGAAGGGGGCTCAGTCAAGGATCTGCTGGTCGCCGGCAAGCGTATCCCTCCAGCGCGGGCGCTTCGTATCGCCTTTGACGTGGTCAGTGCGCTCACCGCCGTCCACGCGATGGGCGCCATCCATCGCGATGTCAAGCCCGGCAACATTCTGCTGGCGACAGACGGCTCGGCACGACTCTCCGACTTCGGCATTGTCCGATTGGTCGATAGCCAACCTCTACACGAGACGCGCAGTGATGACCGCCTCGGAACCGTTGGCTACATGGCACCCGAGCAGAGCGTCGACCCCACCAACGTGGGTCCGCCCGCAGACCTCTACGCGGTAGGAGCTACGCTTTTCGCCATGGTGACCGGCCGCCATCCGAGCGTATTAGCGGCGCTGCAACGACGCCCCGAGCTGCTCGGCAAGGTCCATCCTGCCGTCGCTGGGGTCATCATCTCTGCCACCGAGTGGGAAGTCGAGGACCGCTACCGCGATGGTCGGACCATGGCCCAAGGTCTTGCCGACGCCATTAACGCTGTCACTGGGGAGCCGCTGGGTCAGAGCTGGATGGCTAAGCTCGATGTCTCGCTGGAGAACTGTCTGGCTCGTCGCGGACGGAAGCCGCCCGGCCCAACACCGCCCATCCTGTCCATGCGGAGCTTGTCGCCGACTGCCTCGCCCATTCTGGATGAACGCACCCAGCCGGGACGTCAACGCACGCCTGAACCTGCCACCCTACCAGGCGACACCGACGGGCGGACTCAGCCTGTAACCGTGAGCACCGGTGCGCTATTCGGAGCCTTCGCACTGGGAATTGTTGTTATGGGCGCCAGCGCGCTAGCTCTGTGGATCTTCTTCGGCTGAGACCTACCGGTTATTCGTCCCAAGCATCGACGAGAAGCGGAACCAAGTCCGACAGCGCCAGCAATGTGGCCTCGATGTCTGCATCGGTCGTTCCGAATCCTGTCGAGAACCGAACGCCACCGCTGGGGTCCGAGTCCGCCATAGCGAGCAGCACCGGGGACGGGTCCAAGCTGCCGGAAGAACAGGCGGCACCGTGGGACACACAGATGCCACGCAGGTCCAGCGCCTGAACAATAGCCTCACCGGCAACGCCAGGAAACACGACACAGGTGACCGCATCTAGACGTGACACCCCGCCTATTTGGCGAGCTCCCAGCCCATCCAAACCGATTCGAAGCCGGCGTGCCAACTGCTTGCTGTGCTCCGCCCGCGCGGCACGATCACGAAGGGCTGCCGCGCAGGCGGCACCGAAACCAACGACCCCTGCGACGTTGACTGTACCCGCTCGACGCCCCCGCTCCTGAGCTCCACCAGTCAGCAGAGCTGGAAAGGGCTCGCCATCTGAAAGAACCGCGCAGCCTACTCCAGGAGGCCCGCCCATCTTATGCGCGCTCAGCACGACCGCATCCACGTCCGTGAGGTCGAGATGGATGCGTGCGACAGCCTGGACGGCATCGACATGGACGAATGCGCCGACCTGCCGTGCACGTGCACAGACTGCGGCAAGATCATGGATCACACCCGTCTCATGGTTCGCAGCCATCACGCTAATGAGACCGGCCCGCGCTGGAATGTCGGCCACACGAATGTCGCCGTTGGGATCCACACCGATGATGTCCATGGGTCGTCCCGCGAGTTCAGCCGCCGCTCGGACACAGGGATGTTCCACCGCACTCACCGCTATCGACTGCTCGTTCTTAAGTCGGGTTGCGGCACCGCGAATGATGAGGTGGTTGGCCTCCGTCGCACCGCCCGTAAAGACCACACCCGCCGGACTGCCTCCGACCAGAGCGGCGACATGTGCCCGTGCCTGCTCCACGGCAACTGCCGCTGCCTGACCCGCTCGATGCACCGACGCCGGATTCGCTGGACGTCCCCACCATGGCTCCATGGCCGCGCGAACCTCGTCGAGCATCGGACTTGTGGCGTTGTGGTCCAGGTAGATCACTCAAACACTCCTACCGCAGCAAGGCGGGTGGCACGGATGGCCCCAATACCGTGCACACGCTGCAAGTCACGCGGAGATACAAACGGTCCGTCTTGGTCTCGGCTCTCAATGATGCGCTGGGCTAGGACAACGCCAACGCCTGGCAGACCTTCCAGCTGGGCGGGGTCCGCCGTATTAAAATTGACCCGCGCTGGAGCCGGTCGTGGCGGCGGCGAGGGGGTCCACACCAAGGCGTGCATCCCAGCGAGCACGGTGGGCCCGACCCCAGGCACATCGAGAGCATCTTGCGGTGTCTGAAACCCGCCAGATTCGCTCAGCCGCTTGGCGAGGGACGGGCCGACCTGGGGTAAGTGCATCAACGCTTGACGGTCATCACGATTCAGATCGACCCGCTGGCCCGTAAGCAAGGGAGCGGCTCGCTCGCGCCTCACCGAACCGTCGCTCATGACACGAACACGAGCTCCGCCACCAAGCATCGCGGTCGACTCCGATTCGCCTCCCGCCAGCTCGATAGCTTGGCCCACGGTGGCTGAAGGCGAGACGGCGTACCATCCGGGGTACGGAACCTGGCCCACAACCTCCACCGTCGCGGTCATCGGAGCCGGCGTGACAGCGTGCCAAGCGATGAGGACGAGAGTCGACAACGCAACGACCCCCACCATCCATCGGCGCTCACCCCGCAAGATGCACCAGAAGCGCCTCATGAGTGGGCCCACTGGCGGTCAAGGTGACCCGCCGAGCATCCGTAGCCGAGTCGACTTGGTCCAGATGGATGTGCAAAGCATCCGCAGGCAGTGCATTCGGAAACCGTTCCGCCCACTCGAGAACAACCACACCGCCGGCCTCAAACAGGTCATCGATTCCGAGCTGCTCCAGGTCGTCTTCCCCGGACAATCGATACAGATCGCCGTGCCACAGCGGCAGCCGTCCCCCTTCCAAGGTCTGGATGACGACGTAGGTGGGTGATGGAATGCGACCTTCGATCCCAAGCCCACGGGCGAGCCCTCGAGCCAATACGGTCTTCCCCGCGCCCAGATCCCCGCTAAGCCCAATCGCGAGGCCAGCAAAAGCGCCCGCCCCCAGGCGTTGACCAAGGGCGAGCATCTCTGTTTCGGTATGGCAGATGATGTGCATGACCGCCGCAATGCCCTGTGCGAGACGACGAGGCAAGGAAACCTACTGGGAGTAGTCCCAGCACCGCCTTACTCGACGTCGTCTTCTTCCGTTTTGACACCGACTTCTTCAGGCTGCATGACCTGTGCATCTGCGACCACATCGGCGAGAATCGGAACCATCAACTCATCCCCTGGATGCAAGCGCTCCAGGTCGATGCTGGGATTGTACGCTTCGAGCAACCACACGGGAATGTCTTGGCTATTCTTGGCGATGTCCCACGCCGTATCGCCGGTGCGAACTTGGTAGAAGTCATTGCCAACCGAACCACCTCGCAGGGAAAGGTAGCCGTCCACCCGAAGCTCACGGTGTGCGGACCGCGACAGCTCGACCTCACTCAACGCCGCACCGGTGACCGGTAAGAAGACCTGCGTGCCAACTGCATAGGCGCCATCGAGATCGAGTCCAGACCACAACGCCACGTCTTCGACGGGCAGCTCGGACCACCGGGCGAAGTGCGCCAGCGACTCGCCTCGGCGAAGCTCAAACCAGCGCCCTGTAGGCAGCGCCTCTGGCGCCTGTTCCGCTTCAGCAACGACCTCGATCGGTTCTGTGAGGTCGACACCGGTGACGGCCTGACTGATAGAGGCCTCAGTGCCCTCCGACGTGGAGACCCATGGATCCTGAACCGGCTGGACGTACACGGGATTGGTCACGGTGACCGTTTCGCTTGGCTCAACGTCCGAGCATGCCACAACCACGGCGAGCATTCCGAAGAGAGGGAGAGTGATGCGCTTCATGGGACCTCCTAGTGACCCGTTGTGGGTCTACATTGGAGGTTGCACATGCCGTGCCAACCCTTAGCCTGGGAAGTCAACCAATTCGCGATGATTTGTAGCATCGTGGATAGATTGATCGCACAGCCGGACTCGACAGCCGCAGGCTACGACTCGAGGAAGGAGCGCAGCGCCTTGAGGGCTGACTTCCAGCTCTTGTCCAGACCCGGCCACTCTTCTTCGTCGTCCAGAATACCCGAGCCGCTGTGGATGACGCTTACGCGAGTCTCATCACCGTCACGGGCGACCTGAAACTGAATCCGAGTGCCCTTAGTTGGGGCAGGACTGTTGGAGTCCCACGAAATCTCAAACTTGCTGGTAGGACGGCAAGTGTGGATAAGCCCAACCTCTTCAACCGGCTCGCCGTCGTCTCCTTCGCTCGTCAGCACGATGCGGCCGCCCTTTCGGGCATCCACCCGGGCTTCGTCGACCCACCAAGAGGTCAAGCCTTCGGCGGTAGTAATGGCGTTCCACACGGTGCGGGGCGGTGCGGCGATATTAAGCTGCTGACGAACTGACGGCATTCGGCGACGTCCTCCGGAGGCGCGGACCTACCTCGAATGTACTGGTTCCGCCAAGGCGCGTTGGTCACGCCGCGTCGCGGTGGTCATCCCGGAGTTGCTGAATGCGCTGGAGAGCCATCCAGTTTTGGCGCGCAAACAGCCCTGCAAGCATCGCAATGTATACGCTCGAAATCGTCAGACCGGTCAGTCCAATAATGAGAACAGCCAACACCACTGCCAACACCAAGCCCACTGCATGGGCGCCGGTCGCCGCATTCAGTGGCGCCAACACTGCGCTCAACAGATTGCGCAACGCGTTTCCACCATCCATGGGAAAGATAGGCAGCATGTTGAAAATACCCCAAGCCACATTCAGCCGAACCACCAGCCACAACCAGCTCTGGGCGACTTCGCCCAGTGGAAGAATCACCAAAGCGGCGTAAGAGAGTAGCGCAATCACAAAGCCAGCAGTGACACCGGCAATGTTGATGGTCAGCTCCTTGTACCAACGGTCCGTCATGCGGTCACGATGGGTACGCCCACCCATCTGGTGCAGGCTGATTTCAACGTTCTGAATGCCGAATGAGCGGGCCGCAAACGCATGCCCAAGCTCGTGGGCCATCAAGCTCACGAGCACGATGCTGATGCCGAGCACCGTATCGAGCATGGAGTAGTCGAGGTACAGGCCAAACAAGAACAGAATGGCGATCAAAAAGAACGCGCCGGTCTCGATGGTGACGGGAAAGCCGAACAAATTGAAAGTCATGCCCGAGGCTATCGCGCGCTCACCCGCGCGGCGACGATAGCGACAGGTCCAAACCGTTCTTCGAGGTCTTGCAGCACGCCATCTTGCAGCTGACCGTCCGCGGCGTCGGCAATCACCAGGGCCGCCTGTCCTACCGCAGCACTGGGCGTGAAGGTCAACTCCGCGATGGGCGTCGATACCGTGCAGTGGGGACACGTCAGACGTGCCACACCAGACACACGGAATGCGGCGAGCACAGGTGCAAAGACTGGAACTACGTTGTCGGTACAGCTAGGGCAGAACACCCGAAAGCCACCTTGCTGGTTGGCGTACAGCGTTGGCGTCAGAGGGACATCCACTCGAATGCGCGCAAAGCCTCCAGCAATCCAGGTATTCGCAGCGGGGCCTGGAGCGCCAGAGTCAAGGCAAATTCCGGCCTCCACACTCTGCGCAAACAACGCACGGGCGACGGTAACCGCGCCCTCCATGGGCGGTACCAACATCAGGTCTAGGCGCGAAGAGGGACGGGGCAAAACCACTCCATGTGAACGCGGGTCGGTGAGAAGACACCACCAGGTACCTGTATGTCATCTACCCACTCGCCACACACAGTCCAGACGGATCGGGAACTTGCTGAAGCTGCTTCTGCTGGGGATGCCTTGGCATTCACCGAACTTGTGGACCGGCATACCGAGCGCATGGAACGACTGGCCCAGCGGTACATGCGGAGTCACACCGACGCCCAAGATGCAGTGCAGGACGCCCTCCTCAACGCATGGACACATGTCCCTCGGTTTCGCGGCGACGCTGCCTTCGGCTCGTGGCTGCATCGCATCACGGCAAATGCTTGCCTGATGGCCATTCGTCGGCGCAAGCGGCGGCCCGAGATGCCCGTTGATGACGCGGTCAACGACCTCCCCGAGCCCTCGTGTCGTCATCCGCATGCACTCCTCGAAATGGAGGAGCTTGGCCACGTGCTGCGTTCAGCAATTGCGGACCTTCCACCCCACTACCGCGAAGTCTTTGAGCTCGCCCATGTCCACGACACTACCATGGCGGACATCGCTAAACAGACGGGTTTAACAGTCCCAAACGTGAAAACACGACTTCACCGCGCTCGGCTGAAGCTTCGCCATGCACTCAGCGAATACCTAGATGCAGCCTAGATTCAGCCCTCGGAAGCGGTAAAGACCCAGCCTATGCGTCCGACCGTCCTGGTGACGCATTACGTTAGCCCCGACCCCATCCTTCGGCGGGTCACTGCACGTGATGTGAGGCCTGCTCTTCTCTGTTGTCACCCGTCCCAACGTCGGTAGCGTCTGAACGTCCCACGCGGCCCGCCGATGCCGTGCGCGTCAGTGACCGCGAGGGCCGCAGAAGTCGCGAGCGACTACGTTGGACATTGATCGGGTCCACCTGGATTCACTTGCTCGCCGTGGTCGCGTTCCAGTGCAGTCCAAGTCCGTCGGAACTCGAAGACTCCACAACCGCCCTCACGCTCATGGCCATCGAGCACTTACAGACCGATGTCCAGACCCCAGCCCTGGAAGATGCGGGGTCTGCTCTCGAACGGCTCAGCGAGCGCGCGGTCATCGTTCAGTCAGACGCGCGAGACGCCCTACGCGAAGTGATCGCCCTTGAGCAAGCACTACCAACCACCATGGATGACCCGGGCTCGCTCAGCAGCGCGATGGCCGAAGCATACGCCTTCGAAGCCGTCTTGGAAGCTACATCGCCTCTCGCTTCACATACCCTAGCCGCACTCGCTCTTGCCGAGTCAGACGTGTCTGCGGCCGTCGAGGAACTGCAGGTCATCGCCATAGCCGCGGATGTGCTGTCGAGGAGTGCCGCACGGCTCGACGAGCAATCCACTGCCGTCCAGGTGCCAACAAGCCGCTTCGCCCAACCCGAGCAAGCGCTCGCCGAGCTGGTCGCAGACGCACTGTCGACACTCGCCCCCGACATTACAACTCCAGTCCCCGGATCCGCAGCCGGTCGGGCCAGCCAGACCGCAAACGACCGCCCCTTAGCCGCACAAAATGCCCCACCCACAAGCCCGGATGTCGCGCTGACCGATGCTGCTGCCGAAGAGCGGCCTGATGCCATCGCTTCCGAGGAGGAAGAGTTTCCTCCGGTGCCGGTTGAAGAACAGGTGCCACCCGAAATCCTGCAGAAGTTCATCCACAGCGACGAGACCGCTGAACCCGAGGCCTCGGAGTTCGCCGAGTACATCTCTGCCGACGACGCCAACGACGATGACATCCGCCGGCGCCAAGTCACCGCACAAGCCGAAGGTGCAGCCACACTCTGGCAAAACGGCAACCAATCCTCTCCCGCCGCTCCCCAGATGGAGGTCGACGAGGGCGAAGCGGCAGACCCCATGGGCGAGCCCGAAGAAGCGGCCGCGCAGGAAGTCGTCGAAGACCGGCCCCAAGGTGGAGGTCAGCAGGGGCTAGAGTCGAGTGAGGGTGCACAAGGTGAGCAAGGTCCCTCCACAGACGGCGGTGCCGCGGCCGCTGCTGCAACAGGGGGTGCTGAAGCACGAATTTCCGCTGGACAAGGGGAAGTGGCCGCTGCAGGTCGGACCGGAAACGTCGCCATCGCCGGTGTGGCTGGAACCCCAACAACCGGAGCCGACGGCGCCGCCGAGTCCGTGGCTCCCCTCGCCAATTCGAACGCAACGGGTGCCGAGAGTGGCTGGTGGCGCCCCATGGCCTCACGCATCGTAGCACCCGCACGCCCGTCTACACCCGCGGCCGCAGCTCCAACTGAAGCGGCGGTCTCTCCTACCCAATCCGACGGTATTGCCGAAGTCGAGCGCCCCGAAGAGCAAGACGACTTTGGTGGAGCCGAAGAGGCAGATGACACTGCCGCAGCCCCGACCGATGCCGATATTCCCGCAAAGACCGTTGGCGAGATCGAAGAGCGTCAGCCCGCCGTCGACCCCATCGCCGACCTCCGAGCGGACCTCGGCTGGGGGGGAATCGACCGCACTCGACTCCAGCCTCGCGCCCGTCCCAGCGGTCAATTTGGCATGGCCGGCCAGAACGCGATGTCTCAGCAGCGGGTGCTAGACCCCGAGTTCGACGTGGACACCATCTCCTACGTGCAAGCCCGAGGTACCGAAATCGGCGAGTATACCGAGAAGGTGTACGACGAAGTGCAGAAGGCTTGGTACGAGATGGACCTGTCCGATGATGAGAAAGCGCTCGGCATCCAAGGCGACGTCACCATCATCTTCCACGTGCGTCGCAATGGACGGGTCGATGATCTCTCCGTCCTCAGGTCCTCCGGCCACGCACTTCTCGACAGCATGGCATTGGCCGCCGTACCCAACAAGCTGCCGCGAATCCCTCGGAAGATTCAGAACAGCGAGCTGCTTCAGCAGATCACCTTCCACTACCGCAACCCGCTGGTCAGCTCGCCCATGCTCGCACCGCGCTAGTTCATCCGCTCATTCGGAGGCGCCATGATTCTGCACCACCTCGAACGCTCTCGTTCCCACCGCATCCTGTGGCTTTTAGAAGAGCTGGCACTGCCCTACGAGCTGAAGACGTACAAGCGTGACCCCAAGACCATGCGCGCGTCGCGTGATCTGCGTCAGATACACCCTCTCGGGAAGTCGCCGCTGCTGGAGTTTGATGGAGAGGTCTTCGCAGAATCCGGTGCCATCGTTGAAGCGGTCTTGGACCATGCTGGCGGTCGTCTGCGTCCCACCGAGCCCAAGGCCCTCATCCAATACCGTCACTGGCTGCATTTTGCAGAGGGCACTCTGATGACGCCGCTGCTCATCGCCCTGATGACCAGCAGGATGGCCGGCCCTGACATTCCCTTTCTCGTACGTCCCATCGTCAAAAAAGTCGCCGCCAAGATCGATGCGACCTTCACCACCAATGAACTCAAGAACAACTTTGCGTTCATCGAGAGTCACTTGGCGGAGAACACGTGGTTCGCCGGCAATGAACTGTCCGGTGCCGACATCATGATGAGCTTCCCAATCGCTGCTGGCGTCGCGCGAGCCGGCATGACCACCGCATCCCATCCGCACACCTTGGCATGGTTTGCGCGGGTAGAAGCACGGCCGGCCTACCAGACAGCACTTGAACGGGGCGGTCCGGTCATTATCGGCGCTTAAGCGTCGTCTCGGACCTTGGTGGTGAACATCCACGCCACACCGATCGAGAGGATGTACAGGATGATCATCGGTACGCCCAGAAGAGTCTGGGTGAGGATGTCTGGCGGCGTGATAATAGCCGCCAGAACAAAGATAATGACGATTGCGTAGCGGAAACTGCTCACCATATCGCGCGCGTCTACTAGGCCCATACGAGCGACGAAGAACACCGCAATTGGTAGCTGGAAGCAGACACCGAAGGCCAAGAGCAATCGTACGAGCGTGCTCAAATAGCTCTGGACAGACAAGATGGCTTCAGCCGGGAGCACCGTAAGAAAGAACGGAAAGGCCACCGGTAGCAGCACCAAGAAAGCGAAGCTGGTACCCATCAAGAACAGCAGCGTAGAGGCGAAGGTCAACGGGATGACGTACTTGCGTTCCTGCTTGTACAGGCCTGGCCCGACAAATCCCCACACCTGGTAGGCCAGGATGGGCGAGGCAAGTAAAACGCCGGAAATAACGGTGGTGTACAGCCAGACATACACGCCTTCCATCGGGGCATGTACGGCGAGCGTCCCTTCAACCGTGACGTCGGTGAACTCGGGTGGAAAGATGCTGCGAATGGGGCTCGTGAGCAATAAGTACAGCTCGTCCATCTGCGGGTAGGGTTCGGCATCGGTCAGCAACAACCGCATGGGGGCGGTCAGAAAGCCATAGATGGGACGAATCAGCAGTGCCGAGCCCAGCATGCCGACAACCACAACGACGAAGCTGACGACGAGCCGGTTCCGTAGCTCCCGAAGGTGCTCCAGAAGTGGCATCCGGTGTTCGTCTTCCGGCTGTGCATCACTCATGAAGAGTCTTCCGGAGGAAGGAGTGACGGGGTGTCATCTTCCGGTGGTGGTGCGGGGAAGGTACGCTTCTGGCCAACGGGTCGGTCAGTCGCGCGCATTGGCTCAGAGACCGGAGCGTCGTCCGTGGACGCTTCCGCAGCGCGCGCTTCAGCGTCTGCTAGCTCTCGCGCTGCTTTCTGGCGCTCGCGTAGCTTGTCTAGCCGTTCATCGGCGTCTTGGCGGTCCGCTTCGAGCACAAAAGCACGGCGCAGCTCATCCGCTGTACGCCGGAGCTTGCCGTAGTTTTGCCCTGCCCAACGGAGTGCCTGGGGCAGCCGGTCTGGACCGACGACTACCAACACGAGCGCCCCGATGACGAGCATCTCGCCGATGCCAAGCCCGAGCATGTCTCTCCCTGGGTTGCGAATGTCGGTCGTACCCTACAGTTCGAGCACCGGCAACGCGACGCAGCCCGCTCAGATGCGCTATCTACCGGCGTCCGTCAATGAGGTGTCTGGTGTGTCGATTGTTTGGGTTCCGCAGCTCTGTGCCCGGCCGTGCGCATCGGTCGCTACTAGAGGCCGAGAATGCGGTTGCACGGCAGTCCATTCGGCACACCAATGGCTGGGGCATTGGCTGGTATGTCGACGATGACGCCTACGTGGTCAAGGCCGCAACAGCTGCACACGAGAGCGAGCGATTTCAGCGCGCAAGCCGAGGACTGACCAGCCACACCATGGTGGTTCATGTTCGGCGGGCCACGGTCGGCATCATCGACACGATGAACGCCCATCCGTTTCGCTACGGACGCTGGCTGTGTGCGCACAACGGCACCATCTTTTCCTTCGACGAGCACTTCAAAGACTGGATGCTCGAACAGATCGACGAAGGCTTCCGCCCGCTCATCATGGGGGATACCGACAGCGAGCATCTGTTTTACTACCTGCTGTCCGCCCTCGCCGACAACGGTATTGCCCGCTCTGGCCGTCTCCCCAGTGATGCCCAGACTGTCGGCCGTGTCCTGCGTGCTGCACTGCTGGCCCTAGACCGGCGTGCTGTCGACCTTGGCCTCGAGCGGCCCATCCTCAACGTGTTGCTGACCGATGGCCGCTGCTTCCTGGCCCACCGCGCAGGCATGCCGCTTCATCTGTCGACGCAGAAGCATTTCTGTCCCGACTTCGGTACCTGTCCCGAGCCCAGCAAGGTGTGCATGCTGGCACGTAGGCCCGAGAATACACCGGTCAATCATCTGCTCGTGGCAAGCGAGACCATTGGCGAAGAGAACGTGTGGGAGGAGTTGGAAGACGGCACCACCCTGGTTCTGGACGAAGCCTTTTACGTGTACCGAACACCGCCCGAGCCCGACTGGACCGAGCCAGAGCTCCCCGAACGCTTCCGGCGCGCCCCTACAGAATGACCGGGATGGCAGCACCGAGGGTCAAGCCCTCCTCCTGAACGACGATGCGGTGAGCGATGACCCCTACTCCCTGCTTAGCCGCAGCCCGAAGTGCGTTGCAGTAGGCCGGGTCCACCTCGTCCGCCGGTCGAACCTCGTTCACGTCTTCGCGTGCGACGGCGAACAGGAACGATGCCTTGCCCCCGTCCTTCACCAAACGCAGCAGCTCACCAACATGCTTGAGCCCACGGGCGGTCACCGCATCAGGGAAAGCCGCCATGCCGTCCTCTGCCCGAAGCGTCACCTGCTTGACCTCGACCCAGTGCGGCACGGTGTCTATCGTGACCCGAAAGTCGACCCGACTGTCTCCGGCCACCACTTCGCGTTCCACGAGCTCGGCATCGACAAACTGCGGGACAACACCGTCAGCTAAGCCCTCCGCGACAACATCATTCGCGAGCCGCGGGTGCACCCCAATCCAGACGCTATCGATCTGAACCTGTTCGAGGGTCCATGCGAGCTTGCGCTTCGGAGACGGCGCATGCTGCAAGCGACACGGAGCCCCCTCAGCCATACAGCTTGTCATACGCCCAGGATTCGGACAATGCGCGGTCACCACAGTCCCGTCCGCCAGCTCAACATCGATGAGATAGCGCTTGTACCTTCGAACTACGGTGCCTGGAACCAGCGGTGACGGGTACTTCAACTGAACACGCGGAACACACCGACTTTGAGGTAGCGCCCTTCAGGGAAGGTGGTCAGCCATGGGAAGTCGGAGGCTTGACCGCCCCAATAGATTTCCTGTCCCTTGCGCCCTGCTTTGGCGATTCCCTTGTGGATCAACCCGCGGAAGTCGCGCGGCGAAAGCTCGCCACGGTTGCTGCACACCACGAGCCAGCCGTCTTCCGCTGCGACACGCGCTGCTGAGGCCACCAACCGCGGCATGTCCTTCTTGGAGTTCCAGATGCGCCCATCTTTGGTGCGACTGAAGCTGGGCGGGTCCAAGATGATGCGGTCAAAGGTCTCCCCCGACCTGCGAAAGCGGTCCAATACATCGAAGGTGTCCGACTCAATGAACCGGTGCATGCCTGGGTCCAAGTCGTTGGCGCGGAAGTTGTCTTCTGCCCGCTCCAGGTACGGCCCGGCAAGGTCGACGGTGACAACGTCAGACGCGCCGTTTACGGCTGCCGCCACGCTAAATGCGCCGGTATAGGCGAAGGTGTTGAGCACGGTCGTACCCCCCCAATGCGGCTCCAACCATGTCCGAACGTCGCGCATGTCGGAATACACGCCCACGTCAGGGCCATCCGATGGGCGGGTGCGCAATCGCAGTCCGCGCTCTAGGACCGTCACATCGGACGATGCAGCAACACCGGACACGAGGCCTGGTGGCGGAGAAAAGTCAGCCACTTTGCGATCATCACGCGAGTCCGGCCGGTAGCACAGGTACACCCCGCGGGCGTTCAGGCGGTCGGTCAACCACGCAGCAACACCGTCGACCAAGCCCGCCAGCGAGGGCGTGTCGAGGATGATCACGCCATAATGGCTCCACCAGTCAATGCGAATGCCGGGCAGTCCATCGTTCTCAGCGTTGCAGATACGGTAGCCCGTGGTGTCGGGGCCGAACAGCTGCTGCCGCAAACCCAGCGCGCGGTCCAGCACACCGAACAGCCAATCGCGGTCAACAGGCCCCTCGTCGTGGCGCAGCACGCGTACAGCAATCCAGCCGTCGTCCGCAATACCGGTTCCTAGGTAAGTCCCATCCGCATCTTGCAGGTCGACCCTCTGCCCCTTGCGCGGCCGCTTGCCGTGAACCTCCTTGGGGTAGACCCATGGAAATCCTTTGCGCAACCACCCCGCACTGTACGGATTGACGTGGACGACTCCGCTCATGTCGACTCCTTGCTCGCAACTGTGGCCACCGATTGGCCGCGTCGAATCCATGATTCGTTTGCCCAAGCCACCAATAGGCCGGGATTAACGGCGCGGACCTCTTCGAGAACCTCGCCCGATAACGCCTGCACTCGCGCCAGCACCGCCCCGTGGACGTAGGCAACACCCGGCTCGACCAAGGGACGCAACAAGCCCTCATACCGGACCCGCGGACCACTTCGCCTACGCCAAAGCCCAGCATGTACCTGATCCACCGCGGCCTGGTCCGCGACACAGCCGAGGTGCGCCAACACCCGCAGGACCGTCTGTGCTGTCTGCCGTTCCGCAGCCGGAGCCAAGGCTCCTCGTGGGCCACACTCGAGGGTCAGCGCCGGCACACCCAGCCGATTCACACAAGCGCCGGCGAGCGAACGGTCGAGGCCAAAGCGAATGTAGTCACGTTCGGCGTAGTCCTGCAGCACCACAACACCGGTGGCATCCGCCATTGCTGCCAGCTGTTGCGCAATCTGAACCTTCGCGGCGCCCGAGTGGCTCACCGGACGGTCGACGATAGCGTACGGAACGGCATCGTAGCTATCAGCATGTAAATCCATCAGCGCGGAGGGCGACGCAGCCTTGATATGTTCCCACACCCATGCAACGTACCGGCTGGCCGGCGTTCCCGTGACGTCTCCGGGAAACACCCGGTTGAGGTCTTGGCCGTTGGCGCCAAAGGTTCGGGTCCGTTCGAGAAGTCCGCGTGGGTTGATGGATGGAAACACCGTCACGGTCCCGCGCAGTAGCTCTTTTTTGAGCCGCTCAAGCAGCAGTAAAACGGCACCCGTACCCACCGTTTCGTCGCCGTGAACATTGGCGCACACAACCACTCGCGGACCGGGCTCCGCGGCGCGCAGCGTGATCTGATGCAACACCACCTTCGGCCCGCTCTCAGTCCACGTCTCAGCCTTGTGTTCGACGTGCATAAACCGCTCCCCGCGCCGCCGTAACACCGATGGGCCTGCGCTCTAAGCGACCATTGAAATCAGCTCGACGCAGCCTCGGCACGGGCCCGTGCAGCGCGACGCTTCAGCTCGCGCTTGGACGTGGTCTTGGTCGTGCGAACCACAATGTCTCGTCCGATCAGAGCGTTCACCACAACAGCGCCCATCGTCATGCCAAATACCGGCGGAACGAAGCTGGCGCTTCCCTGAATCTGGAACCGACTCTCGCAGGTGTTGACTTGATTGTTGTCTTTGTCCGGGCAAATGCAGCGGAATCCCGCTTGAGCCACAGGGTCTAGGTCATTCGGAGGTTCTTCTGTCCACACCGCCGGGATGTCCAGATTGACATTTTCCGCCCGTAGAAGTCTGCGCACTAGGCGTGCGAAGGGGTCATTCCGAACGTCTTCCAACGGGGTGATGCGCACCCGCGTTGGGTCCAGCCGTCCCCCCGCTCCCATGGCCGAGACCACCGGAATGCCGCGCCGGGAACACTCGGCCAGCAGGTGTACTTTCGCGGTCATGTTGTCGATGCAGTCCAAGACGTAGTCAAAGCCTGGCGCCAGCATCACTTCCGCTTCTTCGGCGCAATAAAAGCGAGGAATCGCGACGATGTCTGCTTTGGGGTTGATCTGCAGGCAGCGCTCTTCCATCAGCTCTGCCTTGCGCAGCCCAACCGTCTTGCGGGTAGCGTGCAGCTGACGATTAAGGTTGGTAATGCACACCCGATCAAAGTCGATGAGGGTGAGATGTCCGACGCCCGAACGTACCAATGACTCGGCTGCGTAGCTCCCCACACCTCCAAGTCCAATCACGGCAACACGTGCCGCTTTAAGCTGCTTAAAACCGTCGCCGCCAACAAGCAGCTCTGTCCGGTGAAACGGGTGCATCCGCATGCCCACCTCCTGCGCGCGCTTAACCTGCCGCCCGCCCAGAGAGAATCAGCAACCCGGTCACTAACTGGAGAGCTTTGGCAATTGCCGTGGTAGACACCGGACTCACGGGAGGTAAGACCCCCAGATCGACCGCGTGAACCACCCGGTCTTGTGGACCAGAGCGCTCGGGCACCGGAAACCGCGCATGGGCGACATCCAGGCCATCAAACCCAGGTGGGGTGAGGGCTGGGTCGAGCCACTGGAGCGCCAGAAACAGCAGAGGACGGTGCGCTTCTAGGTCCATCTGCTCGTCAGTGAAGTGAGCACCCATCCAGTCGGTGTGACGCGGTCCCTGGCAATCTCCGCCAATGGACAGCACCGCCAGCACCCGATCGCGAAGGTCAGGGCGTTCGACAAGCCCCCGCAGTACCGCCGCCACGCTGTCTGCAGTGGCTACAACGATCAAGCGATCCGCCGCTGTCGGAGCGTGCTCTAGCAGCTCGATACTCAGGTTTTCCTGCTCAAAGGCCCGCTCTGCGCCAAGCCCCACAAGGGCATCCAGCACGCCTGGTGCACGACCATCATGTCCGACAACAACCCATGTCGCGGGGACTGCACGCGCCAAAGCAGTGGCCAGCTTTGCGCCTTCGTCGGCACCCCAATCACGGACCGCATCCCACCCTATGCCCTTACCCAACAACCGCGACGGGTCGTAAGCAGCTCCTAAATCAGACGGATCCGACAACCGCGCCTGCCGACCCGTGTGGTCGTGATGAAACAAGGACTGATAGCGGTCATGTGCTGACGGCTGCTCCCGCAGCGCGCCCAGCAAAGCCGCACTGCCCGCCTCCGTGGACGGCAGCGTGTGGATATCTGCAGTCAGCCAACGCTCGACACTACCGACCCAGGGATGGAATGGCACGCCATGGACGACCTCTGTCTCCCATGCGTCCAAGTCGCCACCGCGCGCTTCAACAACACCCATCCACAGCGTAGCCAGACATGCCTTAAACCAACGTTCTTCCGATACTTCCGGGGAACCGGGCAACGAAAACCACCCTGCCACCAACGCAACCACGGCCGCCGTTCCGGCCAATGTCAGGCTAATCGGGTCCGTCACCGTCGCCGGGGATCCTTCGTTGGAACAGGGATAGGAACTGGCACCAGATCCGGTGGTGGGGAAAATGCCTCGTCCACGGCATCTCGCCACTCACGCAGCTTTTCAGCCACCGCGTCCCATACTGTCTTTGGCTTGTCCGACTGAGTCATGCGTCTCCTCGTACCTAAGTACGGTACGCGCACACTGCCCCGATGGCCACACCCCTTGGGGGTTTGGTGACCAAATGCGGCATTCTATTGACCAATTCCACCGGGGAAAGCGACCCGACGAGGCGTCGAAGCAGGCCCCTCAAAACCGGTGAGATCGAAGCTTGTAACCCGCCACCACAGTCCCGAGACCCGGTACGGGAGGAACAAACGATCGGCCCTGAGCTCCGGCAGCGGACTCTCGGTCGCAAACACGATGTGTGAGAAGTCTGGGGCAATAGCGACCTGCAGTCGGTACCCAAGCGCGCCGTCAACAGCTGTCCACTCGAAGTCCGGGGTGCGAAGCGTGCCCCCGTCCACAGGAAGTGTTGGATTTCCAGGAAGGAGAAGGTCAATCGGCGGGGATGGGGCTTGCCCTGGAATCGTACGACTTCCCTGCCCGTCAGACACGGCGACTTCGGCACCGCTCCCCAGGACCGCAACGGCCCCCCCAATCGCTTCGGTACGCGCCGCCCCCGCATCTTCCAACGCCACTCGGAACCCCCCGCTATCGCCTGTAGTGACGCCAGCCTCGGACAGCACGGTCACCGCTCCAACCCCGCCCTCTGAGGCGCGAATTTCGATGCTGCCCTGCGTCACTTCCACAGCACTGGAGCGGCTGTTCGGTCGGTTGGTCACCGCCACAATGCGGATACACGTCGACGGCATCAGATTGACATCGTCATGGCCGTTGATTCCATCGCCGGCCAACCGCAACGTGGCAAAGCCATCCGCCGCAGTACACGCCACAGCACCGGGGGCCAACGCCATCTGCACACGGAGCGGAAACGTCCCAGACGGGAGGGTCGCTTCACCGGAACCGGAGAGAGCAATGACCATCGCTTCTTGGTCGGTATGTCCAGCGATTGGTGGCAAAGTCAGTACGGTGCCAGGCAATGCCTGTGCGCCCGCCGCCAGGCCGTTCTCGCCGCGAACAACGGCGGCGAGCGCCGGATCCCCGAGTTCGGTGGCAATGGACTCGATGGTCTCACCCTCACGGACCACATGTACTTCTGCAGCAAAGGCTAACGCCATCAACAACGCAATCACGGCGCACTCCGAAGCGGGGTCATGGTCACCCGGCGTTGCTGTGCACCCGGCGGACCATCCGCCACTTCCGGTTCACCTAGATGGACTTGATCTGCGGGAGCCCCGGCAGCGATGAGTGCGCCACGAACGGCCTCTGCACGTCGGCGTCCCAGTCTCGCATTGGCTTCCGCGTTGCCCTCTGGGGAAGACCCGCCTCTCACAAGTACATGCCCGTCTCCCATCGCCTCAGCCAAGGCCCGGACCTGACCGACAACCGTGCCCGCAACGGACGCGCTGTTGGCACCGAACAGCACGCGGACCGACTCTGGAGGGGGGACGCGAACCCACAGCGCCATGCCATCTCCTACGTACGCATCCACCTGCGCAACGCGCCCATACCCAACGACATCAAGCAACAGCGGTCCGGGGGCAGCGTTGGCGACGACGACGCCGTCTTGGTCCGTCGGAACCTGCCGGCCATCGATTGTCAGCACATCACCCGGCCAGCCGACAATCACCACAGCTCCCTGCTCGGGAGCAGGTTCGAGGGTCACTTCACCGCCAGATGCATCGATTGTGGCAGGAAGATAGCCGGGAGCACGGACCTGAACAGGCTGTTCTCCGCCATACTCAGCAAGTAACGCCCCAGCCTCGCTCGCTGGTGCCCATGCACAGACCGGGTGTGGAATCCAAACCAGGGCATCGGCGGGCTCTACTCTTAGCTCTAGGAGTTCCACAGCGGCATCAGCCAGTAGTGGTTCAGACTCGGACTCCACCATGGCTTCGGGCTCGGGTTCGGGTCTGACCGGTCTCGGAGAACGCGGCTCACCGTCGTTCCCCCACAACACGCCACCCACAGCGAGATGTGCGGCATCCAGGCCCGGGCTGCCAATCTCACCTCCAGCATCAAAGCGAAGTCGAGTACGCCCGCGTCCTGCAGGAACCACCGAAATTCCAACGGTCAAGCGAGGAGCGACACCACGTTCGTCCACCATAGCTCCGGCGGCCAGCCAAAGCCCCAGACTCCCTACCTCTGTACTCTCACCAAACAATCTCCCAGCAACACGAGCAACGGCATAGCCGCCAGCCGTTGTCGCCCCCCCCTCTGCCTGGGCTTCCACCGCCCATATCGCACGTGCAGGAAACCCGACCGTGACCCGTGCACCTCCGCCCGCTGGCCCGTCCGCACGAACCACACCCACGACAGACGCACCAAGCTCGGGGGACGCGTGCGCAGACATGAATAGGGCAACCCAAAGCATCATGGTGGCAGTATCCCCTGCGGTTTTAGCCTCCTAACGAGGACGCGCCTCAAACGACGTAATGTGGGTGCCACGCCGGTCGCGGAATCGTCCCGAAAAGGAGCGTCCAGTCCACTGCGCCTCGATAGTCCCAGCTCCGCGGAACTCGCCTTGGTCGGACAACATGAGGGTGTCAGTAGCTGCGTCCCATGTCCCGGTCATCGTGCGAGACTGACGATTATCAGTACTGTTCGAGCGGTCCAACTCGGAGAACCAAGTGGTAATATTTGCGCTCAGCACCCCGGAGCTACCGGTCAACCGCAGGTCGACCGGTCGGCTGTCCAAATACCCCACATACTGTCCAGCAGGAAAGGGTCCTGCGACGGGAGCTGGACCCGTCTCGATCAGGACTGGAGAGGGCTGCGACGCAACGACGGGAGCAGGCCGAATGATAGGATTCGAAGGGCCAATCACCGCAAGTGCCGAGTCCACATCGAAGTCGGTGTCCGAATCCACATCCGAGTCGACGTCTGAATCGGGCTCTGGGCCTCGGTCGGCGTCTGCGATGGCGTCCATAGGGTCGGCCTGCATCCTATCCGACAAACTCGCATCGGATGGCTGACCCAGGTCACCCCCGACATCTCCGACGAGGCACACCAGAACTACCAACGAAACCACGAATGCCGTAGCGCCAAGGCCAATACCCCATGACACCCACGGGGAGTGCCGTGCCAACCTGGTTTCGGCCCACAACGGCAACGTCTCACCGGCAATCGGAATCAGAGTCGGCTTCGTTCCTCCACCGTCCAACAGTGCCATAGCTCCCATGGCACGCGCGGTGACATCCGCGGCTGGGCGGATGCGTGATGCAAGAGGTCCGGGCGTAGCGGTGTGAGCGCGAAACGGCGGAACAGCGTCGCTGTCTACTGCAAACAGGGGCTTCGTTGAGGCATTGGGCAACAATGCCCATAGGTCATCCGCCATTTCAGCGGCCGTGGAATAGCGTTCTTCCGCTTGGTAGCGAGTCGCTTTTAGGAGGATGGCCTCTAGCTCCGGCGGCACTCCGCGCATGCGCTTGCCGCCCTCTTGGACCACGAACAAGTCCATGGCACTGCGGTAGGTCAGCAGGGAGTACAGACTGCTGCCGACCGCGTAGGTGTCGGCAGCGCGACTGACGGAACGGGCGTCGAGTCGCTGTTCGGGAGCCATAAACGCCAAGGTTCCCATGGCTACGCCCGTACGCGTACTTCTCTCTTCGTCCGCACCGTCCCGAAAGGCGATGCCAAAGTCGGCCAGGCTCGCCACGCCGTTTGCATCCAGCAACACATTGGACGGTTTGACGTCACGATGAACAATGCCCACCGCATGCGAAGCGGACAGCGCTGCCAGTACTTGCAACATCCAACTCACAGCAGCCTTGACCGCCAGCGGCCCCTCTTCACCAATGTCTGCCAGGGTACCGCCGGACAAATACTCCATGACAATGTAGGGACGACCGTTATCCTCGCCAACGTCGACCACCCGCAAGATGTGCGGATTGTCCAGGTTGGCCATCATCCGAGCTTCCGAGGCCAGCCGCCGGCCCAGGTCCGCATTGCCAACCCGCAGCACCTTCAATGCACGCAGCACGTCCAGCGACGTGTCGCGTACCAGGTACACCGTGGCAGTGCCGCCAGTGCCCAGAACTCGAATCACCTCATAGCGGTCGCCAGCAAAATTCTTTGGCTCGCCGCCTCGGGGAATGTCCGTCATATCGCCCTCCCGTCCCGAAGGAACTTGGAGGATTGATTACGAACCCACTGCATCAAGCGCCATCGTCTCACGTTACCGCATGAGCCGTTCGATCAGTCCCCGGTCGCCCTGAAGGGCTACGCGCTGCCAATAAAAAGCAAGACCACGCTCTCCACCAAGCTCTTCTCCGCCACCAGCAGCGCCAGGCCCACCATGAACGAAGTTGGGAAGAACCGTTCCAGGTCCAATGCTCTGGTCGTGCACCTTCTTCGAGCCCCACACAATGCGACCATGCCACGGCATCAGTCCGGTGATGGTCGGACGGGCCCACTTCAAGTCGTTGCTGTAGACACTGCACACAAGTCCACCGCCGCCGGCAGCCACAATCCGCTGAGCAGCCTCGGTGGTGCCATCGTAGGGAATGACCGTGGCAACAGGTCCAAAGACCTCCGACTGGTGCACCAGAGCGGCATGTTCACCACCCTTCGCTAAAAAGAGCTGCGGAGCAACGAAGTAGCCGGTGTCCGGACGCGCATTGGGGTCTCCCCATACTCGCTCATGAGCGCCTTCCAACGCCTCAATACCCGCTAAGATATCCTGCTGTTGCTTCGCAGTAGCCAAAGGCCCAACACGGAACTGCCGATCTGCTGGGTCGCCCGCTTTAATGTCAGCCAATCGCTCGCCCAGCGCTTCGACCATGGCCGCAGCATAGGCTTCAGGAACCACAATCCGACGCACAGCGGTACACTTTTGCCCTGCTTTCTGGGTCATGTCGCGCGAGATGTCGGCTACGGCCATGATGAAGGTGTCAGAACCCGGCTCGACATCAGGGCCGAGCACTGCAGCATTCAGGCTGTCGGCCTCGACATTGACTGGAATCCCAAGCGCCAGAACACGGGGATGGGTGCGAATGATGCGACCAGTGTCGCCACTACCGGTGAACGCAACGCAGTCCTGGCCCTCGAGGTGATCGAGTAAATCGCGCGGTTCGCCGACTAACAGCTGCAGAATGCCTTCCGGAATCAGCCCTTGCTCGTGCCACAGCTCAACAATGCGAGCAGCGACCAAGCTAGTCTCCACCGCAGGTTTTGCGAAGACAGGAACGCCGGCTAAAATGGCCGAAGCGGCCTTCTCACACAGTCCCCAGGCAGGGAAGTTGAAGGCGTTCAGGTGAACGGCGATGCCGTGACGGGGCACATTGTAGTGGTGTCCAACCATCCGAGCTGAAGACCGCGTGAGCGGCTCCGGTTCGCCCTCTGCAAGGACGCGCACGTCTCCGAGAGTTTTACCGACGTACGCGTAGTATGAAAGGGTTCCCGCAGCGCCATCGATGTCGAACTTGCCGTCCGAGCGGGTGTTCCCGCTGTCGATTCGCGCCAGGTCCAGAAGCTCATCCCGTGCCGTGTGGATGGCGCGGCCCCAACCCTTCAAGATGGCGCCTCGTTCCGCAAAGGTCATCGCCCGCAGTGCAGGGCCACCAACGGTTCGCCCGTAGGCCAAGGCCCCGGACAAGTCCAATCCTTCGTCGTGCACCTGGCCGATGGTGTCGCCGGTGGTCGGATCGAGCAAAGGGATGGGGGTACCGGTTCCGGTGACCCACTTGCCGTTCAAAAAGCTGGATGGGGTGTGCATGCGTCCTCCGAGTGCGGGGCCGCTTTAACGTCCGCGACGCAGTACGCGCTGATAGACCCGAATGACATCGTGAGCACGAGCATCCCAGCTCCACCGTCGCGCGACATCCTCTATGGCCAACCTTGACAATCGCTCCCGACGACCCGGGTCAACAACCAACTCGCGAATCGCGCATGCGAGCCCATCTACGGTGTCATCGACCGCTGCTACGACCCCGTCGATCGGCCGAGCCGACCCCGGAGCACACACCGTCGGCACCCCGAGTCCAAGCTGGTTGAGCAGTTTGATCGGGAATCCTCTGCACAACCGACGCGGACACACCGCCACCGTTGAGGCTGCCAACGCATCTTTCATATCGGAGAATGTGGCTCCGCCGACCACCCGTAGTCGGTCCTCACTTATGCCTAAACGACGACCGAGGGCTAGCCAGGGCTCAGCATCATTACCGGTCACGACCAGCAGACCGGCGGAGGGCACCTGAGTCATGGCCTCAAACAGACGGTCGAGGTCTTGGTAGGGGTCGGTGTTTCCGGCATAAATGACCCACGGCCGCGGATCGAGCCCATACCGCCGACGGCTACGTTCCGGGTCGGCCCCCGCCAGATCTGCCAGATGAACACCAGGAGGGCTCATCGCGGTCATTCCCGACAATGTCTGAACTCCGCTGTACGACAACGCAATCGACGCATCCGATACCGCAGGTAAAACCGCATCCACAATCCGCCCGATCTGACGCACACCAGGCAGTGGAAACCACTGCGGAAGCTCCTCTGCCATGGCCGTGTGCTGACCATACACAATCGGGCAGGATACTCGCGCTAACCGCGCTACCAATGGCCCCTCAACGTTGTGGCCGTGAACGATATCCACGGCAGGAATGCGCGACACCGCACGAGCCAGCAGCGCGTCTTGAACCACACGTGACCAGTGCGGCCCGCTGCGTGCAAAGTCTCCTCCGGGAACCTTCCGAGCTCGCACCAGAGTCACGCCAGGTGGCCCTTCTCCACTCCCTGCGTAGCAGGCCAAGTGAACATCCAACCCAGACCGAACCAACGCCGCGCACAAATGACCGACGTACACCTGCGAACCGTAAGTCGCAGGAAAGGGCATGGGGGCGACATGGCAAACGCGCAAAATTTTCATCCGATAGACAGGGTGGACACCGCCACAAAGGGAATCCCGGCGTTCTTGCCAAGGCGAAAGCCTACACCTGACCGCAGAGCTTCCGTACCCACTCACTAGCCCGCACGCGGTGGGTCGGGATAGCCTGCGGCCCTCATGTCCCTACTAGGGGCAGTCATGCAATCCCCGGAGGCAAAAGATGTTGCTGTTGACCTTGGCGCTGGGCTTCGCTCAAGCACAGGAAACAGACATCGAGCTGAACAGTCAGCTCTTTCACCCCACAATCGATGGATCCAGAACGATCTGGACCGACGACAGCGGGAAGGCCGAGAGCGGTACCGCCATCGCCCGCATGGTGTTCAGCTACACCAACCGGCCGTTCATCTTCGAGTCGTCTCCGGGTGCACAACCCGTGGCCCTCGTGTCCGACGCCCTGCAGGCGAACGCGCTGGTTGGCTATACGCTGGGCCCGGTCCGATTGGGCGTGGACCTGCCGATCTACTTGTACACCGCCGGCCAGCAAGAAGATGGGGGTGCCGGCATTGGCGACCTCTCGATTGATGGCAAGGTCTCACTTCTGCACCGCGCCAACGGCCTCGGCCTCGCACTCGGCGGCCGGGTGAAGCTGGACACAGCGAGTGTTGACCTGGCACTCGGCGAGAGCAGCACGAGCGGCGAGATCTTCGCTATCGCCGATACTGAAGTCAACAACTGGCTGTTTACCACCAACCTTGGCGCTCGGTTCCTTCCCACGGTTCAACTGACGAATGTCGACCTTGGCGACCAACTGTTCGCCCGCATCGGTGTTGGTTATCAAGTCGTCGAAGACGCGGGTCTCTCCTTGGATGTTGTCGGCCATACCAACCTATCCGCCAAGCTCAGCAATCCGGCATCGTCTCCCATCGAGGGCATGCTGGGTGGTTGGTACCGCGTCGCCGAGCCGTTCGTGCTCCGCGCAGGGGCAGGGACAGGGTTCACTCGCGGCGTCGGCTCCCCTGTGTTCCGCAGCGTAATCAGCCTTGGCTACGAGCCCAGCGGTCAAGCCCTAGACACTGACGGCGACGGCATCTCGGACAAGAACGACAACTGCATCAGCGACCCTGAAGACATCGATGCCTGGGAAGACATCGATGGCTGTCCGGACCCGGACAATGATGTCGACGGCATCCTGGACATCAACGACTCGTGCATGAACGAGCCCGAAGACTACGATGGCTGGGAAGACGAAGATGGCTGTCCGGACACCGCTACCCAGGTCACCTTCCGGGTAGAAGACCCGAACGGCAACCTGATTCCAACGGTCTCAACCCAGATCACGGGCACCGGTACGGACCACACAAACGGGAGCGAATTCCAACTGATCTTGGAGCCAGGACTGTACAGCGTGGACGCTATGGCCGACGGCTACACCCCGGTAGATGCTCGCGTCAATATCCCCGAGTTCGAACCGTTCAGCTACACCCAAGTGCTCGTGCCAGATGTGCCCATGGGTCGCTTGCGTATTCGCGTGATCAGCGCTGATGGTGAGTCCGTCGACAATGCTTTCTGGTTCATAGAAGGCCAGACACCCACCCCGGTGACCGATGCTGAGGTCGGCATGCCGCCGGGCGACTACCCGATTCAAATCCGCGCCGAAGGCTTCGCTCCAAGCACCGCACAGACTGCGGTTACCGACGGCGACTTGTCGCGCATCTTGGTCATGCTGCAGCCATCGCGCATCGAAATGGTCGGTGAGCGCATCAACCTGCGCGAGAAGGTTCAGTTCGCCACGAACCGCGCGACCATCAAAGAAGGTAGCTTTCCACTTCTGGACGAAGTCGCAACGACCATGAACGACCACCCAGAGCTGCTCAAGATTCGTATCGAAGGTCACACGGATGAGCGCGGTAGCGCCTCGTACAACCTCGACCTGTCCGACCGCAGAGCTGCCGCCGTGCTTCGCTACCTGGAGGACCGTGGCGTCGCCTCGGGTCGTATGGAGAGCGCGGGTGTCGGGGAGCAGCGTCCGTTGGACCCCACGAGCAATGCCGCCGCATGGGAGACCAACCGACGCGTCGAGGTCTCCATCATCGAACGCGCAGACTAACGGCCAGCCTCGCTCAGTCCGAATCGCCCTCGCACACTCGTGCGGGGGATTTTTGTGGCAGCAAACCGTGACATTCCTGCCCGGGTCTGTGGGAAGCCCCCAGTCCGAGCAACACAGATAACGACCTCCTAGGTGCATTTTAGGACTTGGCACGCACGTTGCAGACCTTACTTCGAGTACCACTGACCCCTCGGAGGCCCCATGACATTCTTCAACGCCTTTACCCGTGCCCTTCTTCCCACCGCTTGTTTGGCATCGCTTGCCTTGAGCGGATGCAAGACCAGCCCGGGCCCCATTATTCCCGATGGCGACACCGCTCTGCGTACCTTCCAGACGTGTGACGACCTAGAGGCGTACGTTGACGAAGCCATCTTGGAGACCCTCGTACGCAACGCCGGCGGCTACTGGGACATCATGGCTGTGGATGGCGCCGAAGCAGTTGCGGACGGCGGGGATGATGGGCCGACCGACTTCACCGGCACCAACAACCAGGAAGAAGGCGTCGACGAAATCGACATCGTCAAGACGAACGGCACGCACATCTTTAGCGTGGAAGACGGCAAGCTGTACATCACCAAGAGCTGGCCCATCGCCGAGACTGAGCTCGCATCGGCCCTTGAGATCGGTGGCTATGCTCGCGGCTTGTTCCTACAGAACGACACCATTGTTGTCGTCTCACAGCGCTGGAACAACCAAGAAGACGAAGAGACCGACTTCGTGGCGCGCAACTGGTCTTCTACCCGGCTGACCTTCGTCGACGTCTCTGACCCCGAGTCCCCGACCGTCACCCGCGAGACCGACATCGAAGGCTACTTGACGGACGGCCGCATGATTGACGGGAAAGGCTACTTCGCTATCAGTAGCTACCTGCCCATCCCGCAGGAATATTGGGACCTCTTGTGGAACGGTGAAGTCGAGCTACCTCAAATCGACTGGGAAGACAGCGAAGAGGTCCGCGCAGAGAAGCGCGAACAGATTCGCGACATCCTCCGCCCTCTCATCGCCGACATGTCGGCCGACACCGAGCTGACCGACGTCTTGCCGCTGTCCCGTGACCAACACATTGGCGAGGCAGAAGCGCCCATTGAGGCGCTCCACGCCTGCAACGACCTGTACCGTCCGGCAGAGGTCTCCCAGTACAGCGTGCTCAGCATCGTTGAAGTGAATATCGAAGGCGACAGCGAGCTGAAGACAGCGGGTCTGTTGTCCGACGGTTGGCAGGTGTACGCATCGCAAGACAACCTGTACGTGGCACAGACCAGCTGGTGGTCGTGGTGGGGATGGGGTGACCTCGACATGAGCACCCAGATTCACCAGTTCAACCTCACGGATACCGGCCCACGCTACACAGGGACCGGCCAAGTGGACGGCTGGCTCAATGACCAGTTCAGCTTCAGTGAGTACGACGGCTACTTACGAGTCGCGACGACGGATATGGACTGGTGGTGGGGAACCCCATCTGACGAAGACGCCGCGGAAGCAGCCAACAACATCTTTGTGTTGGAGAACCAAGACGGTGCGCTCACTGTTGTAGGTGAAGTCCGTGGAATCGCCCCAGGCGAGCGCATCTTCGCGAGCCGTATGATAGGAGAGAAGGGCTACCTGGTGACATTCCGCCAGGTCGACCCGCTGTTCACTATCGACCTATCCGACCCCACCGACCCCACTGTGATTGGCGAGCTCCACCTGCCTGGCTTCAGTAGCTACCTGCATCCGC
>JBLHSN010000009.1:0-46122 GCA_047626195.1 Myxococcota bacterium | reverse complement strand
CTCGGTCACGTCCACCGCATCCACGACGGACTCGCCGACCGACTCTACACAGTCGATCTCGCCAGCCGACAGGAAGACCCGGCACATCGAATCAGGCTGCACCAGCACAGGCGTCGCCACATTCGTTGGGATGTTCCTCCACTTCAAGATCTGCAGTTGGCCCCCGGCGGACAATGGCCGGGTGGAGCCGCTCACAAGCCAGCTACCGTTCACGTACGAGAAGATTTGGGCGTCCGCTAGCTCTTCGCCGTCCTAGTCGACCGCGCGAATCTCCACCTCCAGGGTCTGCGCCCTAGCCGGGCTCCAAACGCCAACACCCAATACGGCGGCTAAAAGCCCCAATGACCGTGCCTGGATTCGACACCAAATGCCACGTCCATTTTGCGAAGCTTGCATCCTGCCCCTCTTCTCATGCGGGTGCAGGCCTGCCCAACCGTCGGCCCCTGCTGAATCGCACTGCATTCACCATCTTATACAGGGGTGGACCTCCACGTTGATGTCGAACCCGATGCTCCCCCCTGTAGTCTTGGTCGCATTGCTACGCGAATCTTAGGGGTTTTTGCCGGCATCAGTGCGTGTTGGCCCAGTGCTCTGAGTGTGCTCGTGGCTCTATTTGCGGGGCGCAATCTAGCTTATCTTTCGCCGCCGCGACCCGTCTCCGCGGCTCGGTGAATGCAAGCGCTGCGAGCGCGTGGGTACCGGTGTTGAAGGCCGAAGTTCGGCTTCCGTGGCACGCTGTACAAATGGTGCCGGGCGGATGGGGTTGGTGAGACTGTCTTGGGACCCCGCGAATACGAGGTGAAGAAGGTCCCCAAAAAGTCGCCGCCCGGGACCTGTGACGCCGTCACAATCCCTAGATCGCGTCGAACCTGCTGAATTCCATCGTAAACTGGCCGCGTCCCTTCGTAGAACTCCGAAGGTGCGTTGTGTAGCCAATCAGCTCGGACAGGCCACACTCAGCCTGAATGCTGGTCGTACCCTCCTCAGCTTCGTGGCCCAAGATGGTGGCGCCACGAGACTGTAAGTCTCCCAGCACACCGCCAGTATTTTCGTCTGGACACACGACTGCAACCGTCATGATGGGCTGGAGGAGCACGCCACCGGCTTTACGAAGTGCGTCTCGAACTGCACTGGCAGCCGCAATACGCAGCGCTTGTGGGCTGCTGCCCGGGACAAATATTGTGACATGGTCAACGGCCAACGACACATCTTCGAGCGCCGCACCTTCAATGGGCCCGCCGGCGAGTGAGTCCTTGGCTCCCTGCTCCACCGCTTCCAGCTGTTCCGGGCTCGGCGTAAAGTCAGCAGGCTCCCACGTGGGCGTGCAGGTGACTTGGAGGCCGCTGGCGCGAGCCAACGGGGACACGGTGACGCGGACGTTCGCTTTCAGAAGGATTGCGCCACCAGGCGCGTCGATAATGCGGTCGACACCACCGGTCACCGTCGCGGCCCCGGCAATGCTCTCGCGATGCACAACCCGCGGCCTGCCAGAGCGGACAGCGACATTGAACTCCCGCTGCATCCGCTCAAAGGCAATCTGCAGGTGCAGCTCACCCATGCCCTTCAGCACGCGCTGACCAGTCTCTGCGTCGTCCTCGTAGATCAGGGTGGGGTCTTCTTCGGTGATCTTCCGTAGAGCCTCGAGGAGCTTCTCCTCGTCTTTGCTGGACTCGACTTCAATCGCCAGGCCTAGGACCGGCGCACGAGCGTCAATTCGCTCGAGGAGCACAGAGTGTTCCGGCGCACACAGCGTGTCTCCAGTGGATGCGTGACGCAGGCCGGCAAGCAAGACAATCTGCCCGGCGACGGCCTTCTCAATGCGGTTCTTCTTGTTGGCGTCAATGCCAAAGACTCGAGCTACACGCTCAACCTCACCGCGACCAGCGAGCAGGACCTTGTCCCCGGGCTCAAGAGTTCCGCGGTACAGGCGCGCGAAAACGTGTCGGCGACCGTCAAACAGCTGCACCTTGAACGCCAAAGCGACGAGAGGTTCGTCTTTGTCCATGGAGATTTCCACGGCCTCTTCGGCTTCATTGATGCCCATCGATGAGGGCCGCTCCAACGGATTCGGCATGACTCGAAGGATGGCGTCCAGCACCGGCTGGACTCCCCAGTTTCGCAGCGCTGAGCCGCTGAAGCACGGGCGAATCACACCGGCGCGGGTCAGGCGGGTCATGACCGACCAGATCTCGTCTTGGCTGACGTCCTCTTCCATGACCACCTTGTCAGCAAGGTCTTCGTCGTGCTCTGCCAAAGCCATGAGCATGGTCTCGCGGTACCCAGCGGCCATCTCGGCTTCGTGCGGCTCGAACGGGCGGGTGGTGACCTCAATGCCTTTGTCGCCACTGAAGGTGTAGGCCTGTTCTTCAACCAGGTGAAGCACGGTCTCTTCTTCAGCAATCGGCACGCAGACGGGTACAGGATTCTCCTTCAACCGACGCCGAATGCTCTCGAGTGCGCGGTCAAAGTCCGCCCCAGGCCGGTCCATCTTGTTGATGAATACAAACCGTGGGACATCGAACTTATTGGCCTGGCGCCACACAGTCTCGGTCTGTGGTTCAACTCCGCGCACGCCGTCCATGACGATGACAGCGCCGTCTAGGACGCGCATGGACCGTTCCACTTCAATGGTGAAGTCCACATGACCTGGGGTATCGACGATTTGGATGAGGTGGTCGTTCCACGGACATTGGGTCACCGCGCTGGTGATGGTGATGCCGTGGGCCTGCTCCTCGGCCATCCAGTCCATGTGCGCGGTGCCGTCATGCACTTCACCGATTCTATGCGATGCACCTGTGTAAAACAGTACCCGCTCGGTCAGCGTTGTCTTGCCGGCATCCACGTGCGCGGCAATGCCGACGTTGCGCACCTGTTGAAGCTCAAAATCAGTACCAGCTTTGGGCTTAGCCATGGTCGTCTCCGGGGTGCCCGCGGCTAACCGTATGAACGACCCGCGGCCAAATCACCGCTGTCGCTGTGCGTCAATGAGCTGTCGATTGAGCGGATGCTTTTTGTCGAGTAACCTGGCCCAGTCCTCGGCATGACCGAGCAGTTCCTTGGCCTCTGCACGCCCGCCGCGGGCGAAGACTTCCCGTGCTTGCAGCACCAGCAACTCCACCAGGTTCTCGGCTGCGAAGAGCGTAATCGGGTGTTCCGGGCCCAGTTTCCCCTTCAATAGGCTCGCCGCCGGGTCTAGCCATCCCATAGCTTCGGCAAATCGCCCACGGTCGGCGATAAACTTACCGAGTTCTGCATAGCGAACCGCGACCTCCACGCTTCCCTCGCCGTGCAGTCGCACTTCGGCTTCCAGCGCTTCCTTGAGCAGTCCTTCCGCTTCGTCTGGACGGCGACGTTCCAGCGTGATGCGCGACCAAGCCGTCAATCGCTCCGGCAGTGCCGCGTGAGGATTTCCGGCTCGCTTTGTGTACACAACCGCCTGCTCTAGCAGACGATACGCCTCTTCATTGCGATCGATACGACGAAGGGCCATACCTAGGTCAAAGCTCGCTTCCGCCTTCTGCTCGTCTGTTCCATTGGCCTGCGCATGCTGATGCAGGTCTCTCAGAACGGGCTCCGCTTGGCCATACCGAGTGAGCTGCGTGAGCACAGCCGCCAACACCCGCGCCTTCGGCACAGTCCGGGCGTGCAACGGTCCGAATCGATCCCGGGTCAACGTGTGTGCTTCGACAAGCAACGGCACGGCCTGTTCTGCACGGTCGCTGCGCAGGTACAAATCAGCGAGCTGTGCGGCAACGACTCCAGTAGTCTTTGGCGCTAGCTCACGCCGGATTCGGTGGGCCTGGACGAGCAGCTGTTCGGCCTGTTCGGGCTCTTCATTGCGCATGAAGTGCAGCGCGAGGTTGCCAGCGACAATCGCCACTCGCATGTCGCGACCGCCGAGCGTCTCGCGCAGCCCGTGAAAGGCTTGCGACAACATACGTCCCGCATCTTCATTCCGACCGGCGCGGTCCGCCAGTGCGCCGAGTGCGCCCAGCTCAATCAGGGTGTCCGGGTGACCAGCGCCAAGACGGACGGTGCGAACACGAACCAGCCCTCGCGTTGCAGCCACTGCCTTGCGCAGCTGTGCGGTCGCTCCCCAATAGTCGCGAACACGAGACAACAACCGCTCTCCTACAGGGTGAAGCGACTGCGCCGGTAACAAGAACTGTTGCTGAGGAACCTCCGCCAAGGCCAGCCCCCAGGAATCCCCGAGCTGCCCCTCTGCGAGCACTCCGTGACCACCGTCGCCAAACAAGTCTGCAATGCGCTTTGCCGCTTCGTGTCGTAGGTCCACCGTGACCCCTCCATGCAGCTCACCCTACCTCACACCGCGCTCTCGGTGGACGACGTCCCTCCATCAGGGCTAAACAGCGCGCATGTTTGCACTTCTTCTCGCCGCCGCCCTCGCTCAAGACCTCTCACCAATGGCGGATGCTCACGCATTCGCTGATACCGTTGGACAAGACGACTGGGGCACTCACTGGTCCACCTTTCTGACGAGCGTGGATGACATCGCCAACCCTGACGATGGTCCAACGCCGCTCAATCACGAAGCAGCTGCTGCCATAGCCCTCGCGGTCACCGCTGTTGAGTCCCACGGCCATGACGTGTCCGTGGTAGACGACGCCATCCGCGCCCAGCTGGTACGACGTATGCCACTGCGCCGGGCCTACGATGACCAGAGCATCGAGATGGGAGCGACCTACCGAGAGGCCCTAGCACAAGCCGTCACCTCGTTGGGTCGCGACCCCCGTGCCCTGTGCATTGAGCTGCGCGCAGTGCGAGCTCGCTACGAGACCGGCGAGCACGACCTGGCGCTGCGCGTGCTTTCGGACCTTCAAAGCGAATACAGCCACCCGTATGACGTCGCTGTCGTCCAGCACTTGCGCGGACAGTTGCTGCTCAAGAAAGGTGACGCGGCGGCTGCCCTTCCATTGCTTCTTGCCGCACGCGACGTCTACGACCCGGCTGCCAAGCGAGTACAACGCGCGCCGACCCTCGACCGCACCTTGTTGTGGGATGACCTCGCACGGACCTACGACGCTCTCGGCGAAGAGAAACTGGCGAAGAAAGCCCGTAAGAAATGGAAGAAAGCCGTAAAGCTAGGCCCCAGTGATTCGTTGTGGTTTGCCGACCAAGAACGATTGACCATCGTGCTCGAAGAGCCCTTTCAAGGGACATGCTGGGACGGAGACGCCTGGTGGCGTCAGGTTCGTGAAGGCGAGCGGTAGAGCGCGCCCACAGATCTCTTACAAAGCGCTACTAGCCGGTCTCGGTCGAAAGCCATGCGCAAGCACTGTGGGTCCGTCGTTGTGGACACACAAATAAGGATGTCACGAGCGAGGCTACAGCCCATGTTTGGGGAGTCGTCTTCGAACGAAATAACGTGCACCGGAGCCGAAGTATCGCTCCGACAGCCGGCGCAGGTATCGGTCTCCCCCGACGCCTCCATCACACCGTTGTCTACGGTCGAGCAGTCACGCGTCCCGGTAACAACCACGCTACGGGTGCTAGCGGTCATCGACAATGACCAGGTAGTCGTGGTGGACGTTTCCTCCCTGGTATCCGTGTACGAGTGGGGCATTGCGAACGAATGGCCTGAAAAATCGGTGAGCGATGTCGCCTTCCATTCACCAAGGATGCCCGAGTCAGGCGTGGGCTCCGTGTCCGCTGTGGTGCCGACGTCCGTGCCTGCGGTTGTGTCCGAGCCGTCGATGTCAGTCGTCAACTCGCTCCGGCACGCTGCTGCGCCGACAGCGATTGCCGAGAGCGGAAGCAAGGAGGCCGTCGGCCTAAGGCACAGGAATGTCGCGGTCAAAAGAGATGCGCAAGTAGTCGAGCTCTTCTTCGATTCCAACACATTCGAGGTCGTCGCCAGCAAGGGTGCAGTTCATGTTCAACTCCGACTCGTCGAACAACAGGGTGTACACGGGCGCTGTGGCATCACTCCACGCGCCATTGTAGGTGAGCGACGCCCCAGACGTCTCGCGCACACCCCGCTCCATCACGACGTAGTCATACGTCGATGCAAGAGCCACACTGCCAGCGCTGACGGTCAGCGACATGCGCCAGGTCTCTAGGTAGGAAGCCCGGCCAAAGGTGTCTGCGCAAACGTATGGCATTGAGTAGGTGCTGTTCTCAAAGTCGGTGAGTGATGTCGCCCGCCACACTCCGAGGACGGTGGCATCCGCTTCGGTGTCTACGCCATCGTTTCCAGTCTCAGGCTCCGAGGCCCAGGCAGTAGCGCCGACCGCCAGTGCAGAGAGCGGCAGCAAGAATGTACGAGTCATCTGGATCTCCAATCGATCCACCATTGGTACTCGCGTTGAGGCTCAGCGGCAATGGCGACGAACAGTGCGACAATTATTGGATCCCGATCGTCTTGATACGTGCGAGGTACGACGCCCGAAAGCGCTAGTTCACCCTCACATTTCCAGAGCCAGACACGTTGCTGGTCACCTGTGGATTTCCGCGTAATTCAACGTCGCCCGAGCCCGTTAATGTGACGTCTGCGGCGCCCGTGACGGTCAGGGAGACGGACCCGCTTCCAACGAGTCGCACGTCAGCATCCACAGTGGTGAGGTCCATCGCATCGACGTCGCCAGACCCATCCACCCCAAGGTCGACGACGTTGGCTCGTCCGCTCAGCTCGACATCACCCGACCCTTCAAGCCCAACAACGAGAGTTCTGCTGTCGATACCTTCGACCTTCACTCCACCGCTGCCCACCCCCCTGATCTGCTCGAGAGCCATGGCTGTTCCCGTGACAATAACCCTGCCGCTGCCTTCGCTGAACAGTGTTGCGAAGGTCGATGTGGCGCCATCAATGTCCAAATTACCGCTGCCTTGCGCACTTGCGTAGGTCAACTCGGGGACGCGGACGTGGACTTCGCACGAACCGATACCAGTCCATCGGCCCCCTTCGCGCAGGCGGATGTTCAGCGTATTGCTGTTGTCGACCTCGGTAATGATGTCGTCTAGGACATGCTCTCCGCACACAATTGATACCGCTTCGGGTCCACCGACATCCACCTCAACGTCGAGCATGCCAGAGGCCTCGATACGACTGAACGCCTCTACAGCGCGGTCCTCACGGATGACGTCGCCGGCTTCGATTTGGATGTCGCAAGCAACGAAGGACAACAGAGTAAAGAGAGGTGAAAAGCGCATGAAGGCTCCTAGTTGGGCGGTTCATTGGCTAAGACACCGACCCCTCTACAAAGCGCTACCGTCCTCCTCCACGGCGACGCACTAGCCACGCTAGACCGGCGAAGAGTAGAGCCCATGCCATAAGAATCGGCGCGCGCCAGATCGGTGTTTCTTGCCGGTCCCACACGGTCCGCCCTGCTTCCGCATCCCGCAACGGAGCTGCGAAGTCGCCGCTTGCATGGAACTGCCCTTCCGTCCGAGCCGCCAGCCACTGGAGAAAGGCGGGGTCGGGCTTGAGCTCATCCAGCTCGGGGTCGCGAGCACTGACGGCGTACACCGTGTTGGCACTCAACTCTTCATTCGGTCCACCCACGGTTACGTCCACCTGGTGGGCACCATTACGGTCCGCGGGAAGCTCGAGGACGTACTCACCGTCACGGTCCGTGGTGTAGGTCCGCTCAACGACTGTGGGGCCGTTGGTGACGGTCACCGTCACTGGCGCATCGGCGAGCGCTTCAAAGCCCGTGTCACGCGCCCGCACGATGATGCGCACAGTGTCCCCTTGGCGGTAGTTCTCTTTCGGCGTGTCGACCGTCACACGCTGGCTACTCGGGTCTGCCATGAGCCAGTGAAAGCTGTTCTTCCAGAACCGAAGGTAAGCCTGGTTTCCGCGGCCTTCCGCCGCCTCGTCAAAACTCCACTGCCAGCTCGCGTCAATGGTCAGCGCCATGGTGCGTCCCCGACCGGCTTCTCGCACTGCAAGGACCGGCATGGGCGAACCATCTGCGCCACGCAGCGTGGGGTGCTCCAACAGAACGGTCGCGTCGTTGTGAGCGCCCACAACGCGGTTCGTTCCAGGCAGCTCGGGTAGACGGTCCCACCAGATGGCATTCTCTGCCATATCCGGTACCAGTCGGGTGATGGGATGGCGTGCGCCGTCTTCTGTAAGCGCTGGCGCGAACGAGCCTTCGTCGACGGGGTCCCCCGCAACACCTAAGCGTACAGGGAGAATGCCTTCAATCGGTGAGCCACGGTAGCCGCCATTGTCGAAGCTCTTCTCCCCCCCCACCATCACCAGCGCGTGGCCATTCTCGGCTACGTAGTCGCGGATATTGCCAAGGAGGCGGTCATTCTCGGAGCGAAAGTACGGCTCGGGGTCAAAGTTCTGCAGCACAACTAGGTCGAAGTCGTTGAGGTCGGTACTGAACAAGTCCTGATACGGAAACTCAATCAACGACAACTCGCGGTCGGCGTACGACGCTCCAACATCTTGGTGGGTCCGCAAGATGAAGAAGCTGACCAAATCAACCGAGGGGTCACCCTTCAAAAACCGACGAAGGAACTTGACATCCCAGCTGGGAGATCCAGCGACCTGCAGCACTCGAATCCGGTCGCGTACCACTCGCACAACCACCGGAAGTGAGTTGTTCGCCGGGACCGCATCGCCTTCGAAGACAGGAACGGTCACCGCGTAGCTGAAGCGCCCAGCGGCATCCGGGCGAATGGTGAACGACACCCCCGCTCGCCCTTGGTCGTCTAGGGTCACTGGCTGTTCAGTGACGACTGCCCCATTGCGCAGTAGAGATGCCGGAACCGTTCGGCCGGCAAATCCTAATCCCTCAATCTCGGCGGTCAGGGTGAAGTCGTTGCGCAAGAAGGCAAACCCACCGGAATCAATGCTCCGCACCGACAAGTCGACGAGCCCAACATCAGACCCCACGCCGTAGACCGTCAACGGCCCCGCGAGTTCGGGAGGCAGAGCGTCTTCGCCATCTTCTCGGAAACGCCGGCGCAGCAACCCGCGGTCAATACCATCACTGATGAGCACGACACCCGCCAGCTTCTCGCCGGCAACGCGCTCCCGAAGCGAGAACAGCGCACCTTCAATATCAGTGCCTGACAAGGTGAACTCTGAGGGAGCGCCGAGCAGCATGTCGTTGCCGAACGTGTAGACATCGACGTTTGGCCCCTGTAGCCGTTCCAAGATGGCTAGCGCTTCAATGGACCGCTCCACGCCCTCTTCTCGTGTAGACATGGACGACGAACCATCGACGAGCACCGCAAGGCGTCCAGGCTCGGTCCGCCCCTCTTCTTCCAGCCATACGGGACGTGCGGCGGCGATGATCAGCGCCAGCAAAGCCAGCCCGAACAGGGCACTGTCCACGATTTTAATGCGCTGCGGACGGTCGCCAAACAGCGACACCACCCACACCAGAATGGTTGCTGCAACCGCGCACAGCACCATCCATTGTGGAGCTGTCCATACCAGTGAGCCACCAGACCCAAGCTCTCCGCCTAGCCAAAAATTCATCACTCGAGTCGCCGCTCCATCATGAGTTGGCGCACATGGACCTGGTCGCGCTTGTAGTTCGCGGTGATCGAGTACATAACGAGGTTAATCCCCAACTTGAGCGCTTCGCGCCGCTGACGTTCACCACCGGGCACAACCGGCCGTATGTGGCGCCCATCGGGCCCGCGTTCAAGGGCACCGGACAGGTCATTGCGCGAGTAAAGCACCGGGGCAACATTCCCTACGGTGACCCCCTCTAGAAAGCTGTGTAGGTCAACTCGTCCAAGTGGACGTTCCAGCAAGAAGAAGGCGCGAAACACGGAGTGGTCTGCAGGAATCGGCGACAGCGGGCGCGTAGGGAAAATCGCCGCGCACAACTCACGAACCGACGCGTCAAATCCGCTGGTCTCGGCACCACTTGTGTCGTCGAACAGCAAGAACCCACCGTAAGAGAGGTACCGGGACAGCTGCTGCAGGCCTTCACTCGATGGCATCTCAAATCTGTCGGCCCCAGCAATTACGGCGAAGGGATGGTCGAACAGCGCAATGTCGCTCGGGTCCACGCGCGGAACCACAGTCTTGCACGCAACCGACGTGGTGTTGACTACGTCATATAGCAGTCGCTTCCAGGCGTTGGGCCGACTCACAGTCCCTGGAATATCCAGCTCTGCAATGTCGACATCGCTGCTGTCTCCGAAGGCGTAAGCTTGTGGAGCTAGGCCTACGGCACTGAGGGCGGAGAGGGCAGCTAGAAAGGTCCGTCTGTTCATGTGGAAGTCCCGCGTACAGCCAAGAGGGCCTGGGCTAGCAGCATAAAGATGGCCAGGCCCAAGAAGCTTGGCGTCAAGTCAATTCGGCGGGTGAATAATTCTGGCTCCAGCTCTTCTTCCGACGCGCGCACGCTCTTGTATACGCGAACATCGCTCTCGTTCGGTGGCACGTTGACAGCAATCCAAGCGAGAGGCGGCGCATCTGCCAGCTTCATCTGGTAGGCCCCCGCAGACTCCGGGGTGAAGACCAGCGTCGACCCATCAATGCGCGCGCGAACCAAGGCCCCATCCGGCCCGATAATATCCGGCTCAAGAACGATGTCTGGTAGCGGAATGACCAACGATTCGCCTACTCGCCCGTCAAATCGCGCCGCTGCGCCGCCGCTTTCACCGCCCAGATACGCGACGAGCCGCTGCATCATGGGCATGAACGCGGTCTGGAGCGGAAAGTCCCCCCAAGACAGGTCAACACTTCCGGTCCACAAGACCACCCGTCCAGCTCCCACTTGACGCTCGACCAGCGCGGGAAGACCGCCTTCCCAATTGAGCAAGGTCGTGACGTCGTCATCGTCGACGTATGGCTCTAGGGTCAGCACACGGCGGCTGCGGACACGGGTGAACAGGCCTCGGCCAGACCGCGCGAACGGGGCGAAGAGTTCGTGAGACAGGTCCGGCAATTCGAGTGGAACGCCGGGCTCATCGGCTGCCGCCAGCGACCTTGGCCGACGAATTTGGGCTGGCAGTATCGGCCCTAATGCAGCCTCGTAGCGGTCCGCAGTGATGTTGGTGCCGCCGGTGATGACCAGGTTTCCACCGTTTCTAACAAACGTCATCAGCTCGGCCGCGAACGGACGGGGGTCTGCGACGTTGGCCAAGAAGACCACTCGGTGAATATCCGGGTCGAGAGTGGTCAACCCAGCAGGGGTCACGACATCTGGACGCACACCCGTACGCGCCCCGCCCCATGGCGCCAGCGCACGCTCGAGGAAATACACCTCGGACCGGGTCGGGGTGTCGCCTGGGTCGCCGTCGACGACCAGCACGCGACTCGCTCCTACACGGGGCAAATGAAAGTAACCGGCATTGTCGAAGGGTAGGTCTGGGTCTTCACAGTCGACTCGGCCCACTCCGCCGAGCGCCTCCCGTGGGACGGTGACACGCTCAATCGCTTCGCCGCCGGCTGGCACGTCGATGAAAATCGGCACAGCCGCACCGTCTGGCAGTGTGACTTCGCACGCGGTCTCGGTGGGCTCGGTCCCATAATTTGCCACAGTAATAGTGACTTGACCGCCCTCAATACCCTCGCCGTATTCGGCGTCTAAGACAGCCACATTGCGCGGCGGGTCAGCGGCAATGGGGTTGGGAATCACCACACCACCACCGGCTACGAGCAACGCCAGCTCTGACTCGGCACCGGTAATATGGTCAGGCCCCGCTTCATCGCTGAACAGCAGCACCGCACCGGGTTCACCCGCGAGAAGTTCGCGGGACTCGTGCAGCGCATCCCGCAAGTTTGACGCCCCCCCCAGCGGCTCAACGCTGGCGATACGCGCGATGACGCTCTCCAAGTCTTCAGTCAGCTCTGGCGTGATGCGACGGGCTTCGGTGCCGTAGACCACGAGTCCGACCTTTGTGCCGGAAGGCATCTCGGCAATGATGGCTATGGCCTCAGCCCGAGCGCGCGACAGTAATGACGAGCCTGTGTCCGTCAACGACATGCTCAACGACTGGTCGAGGACCACGACAACGCGACCCGAGCCAGCGTATGTGGGAACACCACCTTGGTAACTAAACTGAAGCCCGGCAGCGGTCAGCGCGAGCAGCGCAACAACCAACAACCGAAGCAGCAGCAGCAGCCAGTCCTTCATCCGCCGCCGACGTCGCAGGCGCTTCGTCAACCGCTTAGCGAGAAGCATAGCGCCAAACTCCCGCTTGGACTTCGGGACCTGCTTCGACAGGTGGGCTAGGATAGGCAGAACCGCTAGGGCAACGAGACCGAGTGCCCACGGAAGTAGTGCGGTCAGCGCCATGCCGCCTCCTTGGATGTCTTGCCAAAGATGACGCTACGCAGCGTAGTCGCCAAGTCTTGATCCGTTGCCGCGAGGATGTGTTTGCCGCCTACCGCGACGACTCCAGCGCGCACTTCAGCCAGATACTCATCGACCACCTCACCGAACAATTCTCTGGCCCCCCCCGGATCAATAGGCAGCGCCTCGCCCCCCTCAGGACTGAAGAAGAGCCCCGGTTGTTTGAAGTTGAGCGTCCATTCTTCACGGTCGTACAGATGGACAAAACGCAGGTCGGTCTTGCGCCGAGTGAGGGCTTTCATGGACGGAAGCCACTCGCTGGGCTCCTCCATGCCGTCGGTGATGACGACGCACAGGCTGCGCCGTCGGACCCGCTGACCGATCCGGGCTAGCGCAGGGGACAGCTCCGCCCGCCCAGCCGGTTGTACGCTGGCCAACTGAAGAAACAACAACTGAAGATGGCTCTTACCTGACCGGGGTGGCAGCGAGGCATAGGTCATGCCTCCTCCACCCACAATCTCAAGTCCAATCGGCTCGCCGTGCCGGTGTAAAAAGAACAGTAGTGTGGCAGCCATGGTCAGCGCGTAGCCAGCCTTCGACCTGTCCAAGTCCGGATAGCCACCCGTTCCTGACTGGCCCGTGCTCATGTCCGCAGACAAGTCCACAACAACGGTGCAAGCAAGCTCGGTCTCGGTCTCAAAACGCTTCACCACAAGCTTGTCAGACCGCGCCATGACCCGCCAATCCAGGTGACGAAGGTCCATCCCACCGCGGTATTCGAGGTAGTCGGCGAACTCGACCGCACTCCCGACGCGCCGAGAACGATGTTCCCCCACGAGCAACGCATCGGTGAGGACGCGCGCGCGCAGGTGTAGATGTCGCACACGCGACAGGACGGTGGGGTCCCAAGTCATCGAGCTAGCCAAGCTCCTCGATGAGTTGCGCCACGACCGTGTGCGGGGTCAGCCCAGCCGCTTCCGCTTCAAAATTCAACACGATTCGATGGCTCAGAACCGCCGACGCAATCGCTTTCACGTCATCGATGGTCGCGACCTCGTGTCCACGAAGTGCGGCCCACGAGCGCGCGCCGATAGCCAAATACTGGCTCGCGCGCGGGCCAGCGCCCCAGCGTATCCACTTGGCGGCTCCCGACTTGTGTTCGGGCCGGGTCATTGTAGCGAGCTTCACTGCGTACTTCACCACGTCCGGGTTTGCCGGCAGGCGTCCGAGCACGCCTTGAAGCGCGAGCAGCCGGTCCCGATCGAGGACTTGCGTCGCTTTGGGCATGGTACCAACCGTGGTTCTCCGTACAATTTCCTCTTCTTCCGGCATGGTCGGATAGCCAACATTGATCGAGAACATGAACCGATCTTGTTGGGCTTCAGGCAGTGGGTACGTACCTTCCTGCTCGATCGGATTTTGAGTCGCGAACACCAAAAACGGCTTGTCGAGTGGATAAGTCCGACCGGCTGCAGTGACCTCGCGCTCTTGCATGGCTTGCAGCAGGGCCGCTTGGGTCTTGGGCGGCGTTCGGTTGATCTCATCCGCCAGAAGTAGATTGGAGAAGATGGGCCCCTTGACGAAGCGGAGCTTCCGCGCGCCAGAGACCTTGTCTTCTTCTAAGATCTCACTGCCGGTGATGTCTGCTGGCATCAGGTCGGGGGTGAACTGGATGCGGCCGTGCTGCACGCCGACGGCTTTCGCGACGGTGTTGACGAGCAAGGTCTTAGCGAGCCCTGGCACACCCACGAACAAACAGTGCCCGTTGGCGAACAGTGCTGTGAGCATCAAGTCGACGACGTGCTGCTGACCGACCACTACCTTCCCAATACTGTCGAGAAGGGCCTGCCGCGTTGGCGCGAGCGCCTCAAAGAGCGCCACATCGTTGTCCATTCTTCCTCCGCCTTGCGGCTACTGGTTCACCAATTCTTCGTAGTACCGCCGCTTCAGCGCCCGATACTCTTCTGGGACGTCGCCTTCCATGCCTTCGAGCAAAGCGCGACGGTATTCTTCTGGCGTTCGGAATTCTTCGGGTCCGGGAATCTCAATCTTACGACCACTGGGCTCGGTGCCCTGGCCCTCTCGACCGCCAGGCTGTTGGCCTTCGCCCTCTTCGGTGCCGCCCTCGCCCTGCTGGCCTTCTCCCTGACCCTGACCCTGACCGCGTTGCTGGCGTGACCTCTCGGCCGCTTGCTGCATGGATTGCTCGAGTGCTTCACGCGCCTCGGCAATGCGCTGTGCCGCAGCACCTTGTGAGCCCTCGGCACTCATGGCTTGCCCCTGACGGAGACCTTGTTCAGCTTGTCCCATGCGCTCGCCCGCCTCCTCCAAGGACTCGCTGCCCCCCTTGGGCTGCATCCCAGTCTCTTGGCCCAGCTGCTCCATCTGTTGCTGGGCGGCTTCGGTCTCCTGTTGCAGCTGTTGCTGACGCTCACTCATTTCTTGGAGTTGCTCCGCCATCTGCGGACTCGATGCCGCATCGTTCTGCGCAATCTGCTGCAAGATGCGGTCCGCTTCGTCCAGCTCGCCTTGCATGACGCCAAGTGCCGGTGCTCCGGGCCCCGGAAGATTACCTCCACGCTGACGCTCGGACATCCGCTGCGACATCTGCGACGACTGCAGGCTGGAGCGTGAACGGTACGCCTCCTGCATAGCGCCGTTTATATCTCGTGCTTCGGCAGACTGCTTTAGCTGCTTTAAGGCTTCTTCCAGAGCTGCAGAGCGCTCGCGTTCGTTGAACGAGCGTTCGGCGATATCTAGACCTTCGCGGTAGGTAGATGATCTCTCAGCGAGTCGGGCGACCACAACGTCTAGGTCCTCCCACAGCTGCATATTCTCGCTGAACCGCTCGCCATCGGCAGATTCGCGAATTTCCTGTACGTCCCCCTGCAGCTCTCGCTGGGCATCTTCCAACCGCTGAAGTTCGTCGCGCAAGTCACGCGCTTCCGCCATGGCATCGCCATCCGCGTCTTGCTGGCGAGCTTGCTGTTCGGCCACACTCTCGGCCATCTGCTCGAGTTGGCGGGCTATGCGCTCCATCAGCTCTCGGGCCTCTTCCATGTCTCCGTCGGCCATGGCCTCGCGGGCCTGTTCGAGCAGGCTGGACAGCTCCTGCGTGCGTTGGTTCAACAACTCCTTCAGGGGCCCGCGCTGCAGATCCGAAAGCTTGGCCGTCATCTCGCGCAGCACCGCTTCTAGCTGGTCGAGCTGTGCCGCCATTGCCAATGGGTCCACGTCTTCCTGCTGCAGCATCTCGGCCAAGTTGTCGGCCAAGGTAGATGCCTCCTGGGTACGCTTCATAATCTCGGCGAACGCCGCCGCATCGCGCAGCGAGTCCAAGAACAGGACGGCGTCTTCGAGAGCCACAATCGCGTCGTCTCGCAGGCCAGCCGTTGTGGTGAAGCTGACGTCTGGAGGAATGTCCGTCGAACCTGGCGTGTAGCTGACCTGGGTGTAGCGGATCAGCTCGCGGGCGGTATCTACGACGGCCTCGACGAGCGGACGGTCCGGAGCCCACTCCGGTACGTCGTCCCAGTACTCATCAATGATGTCGTTGATCGGTGCGTAACGTTCGCTCAGCGTCTCACCCCAGCGTGCCAGACCCCCACTGGTGTCGGCGACCGGCCAGGGCTCGACTAGGTGGTCTGCAAGGGCGAAGATCATGGCATCGGCCAGAGCCGAAAGTCGCTCTGTCCGCCGGCGATCCCGAGCTCCCTCACCCAACACCTCAATGCGGATCGGACGCGAACGCCCGGCCTTGGATCCGGCGAAGGAGTCGTTGTCCCAAGCCACAACGGCAACGTCGACAATGTCGCCCTCTGCCAGTCCCAGATCAATCGGCGACAGGGTGACTGAACCACGACGTTCGGCGGTTCGCCCCTCCGGCTCGTTGAGCAGCTGTACTTCCCGCCCATCCACTTCAAGGGTCACTCTGCGGAGTCCGAAGTCATCTCTTGCAAGCCAAGGAAGGCCAATGGCGGCGTCAATCGCTAGCTCGTAGCCGTCTTCACCTTCGACGGTAACATCCGGTGGTGCATCGCTCTCTGGAACAATGTCGAAGGCGGTCGTTGTGCGTGGCTCCCCGCCAACGTCCAACACCATCTGCCATTCGCCAGGCTCCGTCGCAATCGTGAACGAACCCCGAACGCCACGCCCATCAAGAACCTCGGCCTCGAGCGGAGCTTCTTCGTAGACCACAAGTGCAGCGGTACTGACCGTGTCTGCGGCGCGCAGCGAGATGTACACAACGGTACCCGGAGGCCCGTGCACGTCACCGGTGCTGTTCGGAATAGTGACCGGCTCTAGGCCAGTGTAGTCCGGGTAGACGTAGCGAAGCTCAATGTCTCCAACGCGCGCAGCCCCCAAGTCGTCGGTGATTTGAGGGTTAGTGACCGCCGCTGACGCTTGTCCCGAGTCCTGCCAGTAGGCCAGCAGGCCAAACGGTCCACCGGGGACGACGAGCAACGCCAACAGCGCAAACATGCCAGAGCCTGTGGCAACGGCTGCACGCCAATGAGTTGAGCCTGCGGGATGGACCTGTGCAGGGGTGATGCCCTCAATCCTCCGCGCCGCGCGGCTCGCTACCAGCGTGATGAGTGGCTCACTTCCACCGCGGGCATCTTGGGCGTAGTCGACACTCGTAATCAGTCGGCCGCGGAGGGCGGGGTCCATGGCTTCGACCAAGCGAGCCTGACGAACCATGTCGCCTTGAGCGGGCCAGTACCTAAGGAACGGTAGGACCCCAGCACCCCAGCCGCCTAGTCCCAGCCACAACACCGCCATGGCAGCGGTCGTGGACGTGTCCCACCGGCCGCCAGCGGCTATCGCTAGCAGCGTAACAAGGCCTGCCAGGACCACGGAGGAGTTGAGAAGGACGCGCACGAGCACAAGTCCGCGCTCTCGGCGAGCCAAGGCCTGTACAAACGCGCGAAGTCTATCGAGCTCTGGATTCATTCCCGTCCGGTGCGGCGTTCATACCGATGCTGCCACGGTAACGACACCGCAGCGACCATGCTGTTCCGGTGACGCTCCTTTACTGAGGAGTGACGAGACGAGGCAGGGTCAAAGCTGGCGGTACACACCTACCGCGATGCCGAGAATCGAGAAATCTCCTGCATTGCGGTCGACCATGATGGGCTGCATGGCGCTGTTCGCCGGCTGCAATCGAATCTTGTCCCCTTCGCGGAAGAAACGCTTCACCGTGGCTTCGCCGTCGACCATCGCGACAGCAATCTCCCCGTTCCGCGCTTCCGTCTTCTGTCGCACGAACAAATAATCACCGTCATGGATGCCATCTTCAATCATCGAGTCGCCGGTGACGACCAGTGCGAAGACTTTTCCGCCTGCCGGAACCAATGCAGCGTCGATCTGCAGGGTGTCATCATGGTTCTCAACAGCGTGCAGCGGGTTGCCAGCAGCGACTCGCCCAAGCACCGGAATGCCGACGGTCTCACCCACCTCTTCTTGGATCAGCGGCCTGCATTTGTCCATCAGGCGCATGGAACGCGGAGCACCACGACCGCCGATCCGTTCGATGTAGCCTTTCTTTTCGAGGTTGCGAATGTGCTCGCTGACACCGTTGGTGGAGCCGATCCCCATAGCCGCACCAATCTCCCGGAAGGTCGGCGGAACACCACGGTTGGTGATCACGCCAGCGAGGTACTCAAGGACCTCTTTTTGACGTGGGGATAGGTCTTCCATGGGGCTCGCCTCTGCACAGGTGTTCACGCAACACATGTTCAGTACCGGATGCCGGCGGTCACGTCAAGGGGTGGGGACACCACGGGTGTCTCGGAAGCCTACTCGCACCCGATTGACGTCGATCTGACCGGTAAATCCGTAGACATCGATGTCCGTCCACATCTCCAACCCGTCGACCGCACCGACCTGCACCCCGCCCCAATACGGCGCAGCGATCAGCGCCCGAGGCTCGTCTGTGCAGCCAACCTCATGCGCCGTCAGAAAAACGCTGCCTGGTCGGCACCAGCGACGCAACAGGCAGTGCCAGCCTTCGGTTTGGATCTCAACAACCGCACATCCCGGCAAATCGAAACGGGCGGAGCCCGGTGAATCGATCGACGCCATCAGCATGGGCGGAGAGCTCGGACTGTCATCGGAGTGGACCCAGTGGCGAACCCCCACCAGCCGCGCTTCATCGGCGACAGCGACCTGTGCGATGGGCCCCGAGTCAAAGGACACACGAATGGCTCGGCTGTCAGGGACCGCCAAGAACGCGTCGAGCCGAGGATCTGCGCCTTCATGGTGAAAGAAGCCGTCCGGGTCTCCCAGGCGGTACGTCAACGCATCGCGGCGCAGTGCGTCGTAGCCGTTCGCAGTGAACGCCACAGCAACGGGGTCTTCTCGCGACATGGACGGGTTTAGACCAGGCCCCGAGGTGCTCATTGCGCCCAAGCAGCCAGACTCTAGCCGTTGAATCTGACCCGATTCGGTCAACACCTGCGCATAAACACCAGGAAAGACGCCTTCACAGACGAGGTAGTGGATGGGCTCGCTCACCCCCCGTTCCCGTAAGAAGCCGCTGAGCCGGGGTAGCTGCGCAACGGACACGCGGAAGGGCTGCGGTTGGCCTGGGCCCCGCTCAATGGGCGCATCATCTTCCGGCTGACTATCGGCTAGCGGGGCAATCCAAGCCACCGGACTCGACAGCTCAACCGCTACATAGGTCCCTTCCACCATTCGGAGCCGCCGCCCCACACACTCTTGGTCCGGAAAGGCCAAGCCCGGACGGTCCGAGCATTCCGTTGGCAGCTCGGCAACGACCGACCAGTCGTCACCTTGAATCTCGACAACCACCTCCGAGCTTAAGAATGGAAACCACAGCTCGCTTCGTCCATCAGCATCAAAGTCAGTGACACGACGGCTGCGCAAGTTCCGATGGTCGATACCAAACCGACGCATAAACCAGAGCGGTACGGCAACCCGTTCACTCGTGACTTCTCCCTGCGCGATTGGAGCGGCAAAGCGAACCTCTGGCTCGTAGGACACCCCACGCACAGCCAGCGCAATCAGGCCGATGATCACGGCACCTAACGGGATGCCTACAGCAGCTGACCAGCCCGCCCAGGCAGGAACGGACCGGCTTTCTTCGAGGCGCATGACCGTCTGGCCCACGCGCAAAGAGGAGTCGACGTGGAGCGCCCGGCCGACCTTTGGGATTGGAAGGCCGTCGACAAAGGTCCCGCCTTCGCTCGCCAAGTCACGTACCCAAAAGCCGTCTTTAGTCCAGGAAAGCTCGGCATGCTCCAAGCTCGCACGCTCGTCTTGGAACAGCGGTACGTCCCGACATGTTCGGCCAATCTTCAGGGTGGTGTGTGTCTCCACGCGAAACGAGCGCCCCACCAGAGGGCCTTCCGTCACCACCAAATCGTAACTGTACGCCACTCGCCTGTCAGTCTCCGCAGCGCATCATACCCAAGCCGCCGCATGAGGGAAGCGCACACGGTCAGACAGCGCTCGGGTTAGCCAACCCCTGTTGGAGATGCCATGAGCCAAGTCGCCGGTGGACTGTACTTTCCCCCGCCCTCACCACTGACCAAACAGTTGCTGTTTGGATTGGTCGGGCTGTACGTTGTCGAGGTGGTCGTCGGAAGTATTCTGGGCGTGAACCTCACTCCGCTTCTCTGGCTTTCGATTCAAAATGGCTTTCAGCCTTGGCAGTTCGTCACCCGGTGGTTCCTGCAGCGGGACATCATGGGCCTGCTCACCAGTGCCGCTGCCATCTATTTCATCCTTCCAGCAATTCGCCGGGTATTCACCGACCGTATAATCGTCCGTGCCCTCGTGTTTTCGGCAGTTGCAGGCTCTGCTCTCGCCTTCGCCGCCGACCTTACCGGCTTGCTCGGCGGTGCGGCGTACGGGCTCAGTCCACTCCTCGGAGTCATGCTCGTTCTGTTCGGCCTGCACAGCCCAAACGCCACGATTTCTATCCTCTTCGTGATTCCCGTTCCGGCAAAGTATGTCGCATGGGGAACGGGAGTCCTCACCGGCGTCATGTTGCTTGGCACCATGCATATGATGGCCGCGGTTGGATTCTTCACCTGGCTAGCCGCTATTGGATGGTGGTTCCTCTTGGGACCTCGAGCACGCGTTCGCGTCGCCCGTCCCAAGCGCCAGTCCAAGTCGCCACGCTTCACCGTGTACCAAGGCGGCCAAGATGACGTTGTCCATTGACAATGCGTCTTGACGGCGGTCTCGCCACAACCCTACAGCAGCTGGGACTCGCGCCATTTTCACCCGTAGAGCCGTGGTTGAGTAACCATCCCGACAGAGTCCGTAGAGCGCACCAAGCGTTCGTGGACGCCGGTGCGCAAGCGGTTCTGACAGCGTCGTTCTTGGCGGCGGCAACGCCTGAAACACTGGCTCATGTTGTCGCACAGGCCGTCGAGATTGCGCGGACCTGCGGGGTTTCTATCTGGGGGTGCAGCGGTCCCGTCGCCGCCGACACCAGTACCTACGCGGCTATGGCCAACGATCTCCGCAACAATGGCGTTGAACAGATGGTTCTTGAGACGTTCACCAGCGCAGCCCAGGCAGTGGACGCGCTCAGCGCTGTTCGACAGGCTGCGCCAGACATGAGCGTGGTGGTCAGCGTCGTGCCCTGTGACGGCAGAGTCCTCGGTTGTTCCACGCCTCTCGCGGAGGTGTATGACGCACTGATGACCCGGGGCGCGCGCGGCGTGGGTGCGAACTGCGCTACCCCAGAACAGGTGCTGACCGCTCACGACCACGCCAACAGCGCTCCGTTCTGGGCCAAACCGAGTCACACCGATGACTGGGTTCGTCGTACACGGCCCTTACGCTCACGGTGCGAGTGGCTAGGCGGATGCTGTGGTGTTTCACCCACCGACCTTTCCGAGCTATGGGCCGCGCCATGAAATTGTACGGAACTCCGCAAGTCCTCGACGCTGTCCTTCGCCCAATGGTACGCGTTGCCCAAGTCGTAGTCGGCGGCACGGCATCGGCTATTTTGGCGTTACTTAGTGAGTGGTGGTGGATGCCTCTGCCCCTCGCCGGCTCATTCTTCGTGTACGAGTTCCTGTTCTGGATGCGTGGCGACCGACCCATTGTTGTCGAGCTGAACGACCACCTCATCATCCGCGACCGCAAGCGCAAGCTGACCGTTGATGTGGACCCGAGGCGCGTCACAACAGCCACCGCCCATCGACGCCTCGCAGGCGACAACGCCGATATTCGCGTAGTGCTGACCAACGATAAGGAAGTCTTGGTAGCCGTGTGGTTCCGCGTCCCGGCCCATACCCCGAGCCTACCTAGAGAGATCAACGCAGACCTGATGGACCACGTGGTTGGCGGCGACTACGGCAGCTTGCGTGCGCTCGCTCCTGGCTACCGCTTGGCTCGACAACGTGTCGACACCACAGCCAAAGCCATAGACTGGCTGCGAAACCACATCCCAGCAGATGCGTGGGAGCGCTCGGCAGCCCGACTGTGGGCCGGCCATGCGCCAGAACTCGACCTCCTTGGCCATCACCATGGCGATGAGAGCACATTCGCTGTCTTCGACGGACAGGACGTTCGGTTGAATGGCGAGAGCCAGCCTGTTGTGTGGGTTGACGGCAGCCGAAGTGAGCGCGTGGCGGTCCTGCTCCATGCCAACAAGGGTCTAAACGATACATTCGCCGCCGACCGTCTGTCTCTGGCTGTGCTCAACCTCGGCGCCCTGCGTCTGGCCACGCCGTCGCGCATCCTGATGGCTGAGCTCACCATCACCCCGACCGACGAGGACCTGCAGCACACCCACCCAGCCGAAGCTGCTGGCGTGTTGATACATTTGCTGCGCACGCACGAAAGAAGTAGTTGGCCGGACAATATACAGGTCTCGGTTGACGAAGCATTGGCCCTATGCGGGAAATCAGCCCTCGACATCTAGGCGGGCTTGCTGCACCCTGGTGGAATGTCACGATTCTGTCTGCTCCTCGTACTGACCGTCAATACAGCTTGGGCACTGCCTTGGGTCGTCCCCGAAACACAGACTGCAACCGAGCTCCAAGCCGACCTTGACCGTCTGTGGTCAGCCCACGACATGCAGGTCACGACCAAGGTCCTGGCCGACGGTGACCGGTTGACATTCGAGAACGGCGACTTGGTGCTGTACGCACGCGACCACCGCTATGAACGTGAGTGGGACGGGCGCACGGACACCGCAGTTCTGTTGGCGCGAACCTGGCTGCGCAGCCTGCGCGTTGCCGACGGCGGATGGATTCCCGAACTCCCCCAAGAGGTCACCACGGCAGTGGTGCTGCAGCCCACAGCCCCACCACCACAGGCTGATAAGGCACCACTGATCACGCTGCCTCCACCCCGTCTGACCGCTGGTTTGGGCATGCGTATTGCTCCCGTTAACGGCTATGGCTTAGACGGTCCGCGACTCGTCGCCGGACTGCGCAGTGGACCCGTTTCCGTAGAGCTAGATGTCTTCTTTGCCGCCGGAAGCTACCTGCGAGAGTCGTCCATCGACCGCAAGCTGTTCAGCCTGTTCACCGACGCGAGCTTCCAGGGCTACGACACGTACTTAGACGTCTTCACCGTGTCGCTCATGGGCGAGCTGGGCATGCCCCCTCCGAAGACTCGAAAGTGGATGAGCGGCCCCTTGTTGCTGGGGGGGGTGGAGCTGCGGCGCAGCGTGCTCCGCACATTGACGTCAAGTCCAATCGATGCTCAGTCCGTCGTTGTCTTAGACCCCGCAGACGTCCAATACGACATCGGACCCGTTGCCGGCGTCGGCCTCGATCTGTGGGTGACGCCTTCGGTCCGCCTGCGCGCATCTGGCGTGGACCGCATCCGTTACCGCCGACGCAACCAAGACAGCGCTCGGCGTTGGATTCATGACTACGCGCTCATGGCCGACGTCCTCATTTTGTTGTGAGGCAGAATGAAGGACCGCGCAACCCTCGCACAAGTGAGGGGTGCAGGAGAGAACGTGGCTGCCTCTGATCTCGACATCGACGCGCTGAAGGCTGGCGACCGCAACACCCTCGACCAGTTTTACCGGGATCACGCGCGCAAGGTCCTCAACTGGACCACGCGCTTGGGAGGCCCGAACATCGATCCTGAAGACGTCGCACAAGACGTCTTCGCCATCGCCATGACCCGCCTCGACCGCTACCGTTCCGAGGCTGGCTCGTTGACCGGTTGGTTGTACGGCATCACAAGGCGTGTCGTCGCAAATGCCCGCAGACGCGCCGCTCTCCGACGCATGGTTGGACTCGCTGACGTCCGCGAGCCCCCCCATCCGGGTCCAGGCGTCGACGAAGAAGTGGCGGCGATGTGGCGCCGACGGAAGGTCATCTCTGCCCTCGACCGCCTGTCGCTCAAGCATCGCGAGGTCATCGTGCTGATGGACTTGGAAGAGCGCACTGCACCTGAGACGGCTCTGATATTGGGGTGCTCGGTAGGCACGGTCTACAGTCGCCTGCACTACGCACGCAAGCAGTTCGGCGTGGCCGTCCGCCGTGAAATGGGCGAAATCCGCCACGCACTCCTGACACCGGCAGTCGAGGTGACCTCATGAGGTGGCCCGCTTGGATTCACGATGCCCTTCGCTTGGGACCGAAAGAGGTTGACCGTGTGCGTCCCGGACTCCCGACGGATGACCTACGATTATTGGCCTCAGTCTCTGAACAATCGGACGAAGCATTAGAACTGCTCATCCAGCGTCTACGTCACCCCAAAACAGCAGTCCGTCACAGTCCACTGATCTGGCTAGCTCCCGCTGCCTTTGCTGTCGCCACCGTCCTGATCATCACCCAGTTCGGACTTGGCGACACCCAGACTATGTACGGCGAAATCCCGGTTGCTCTCAACGAACCGGCGTCCATGAGCCAGCTCCAGACCTTGGACCTAGGGCCGTCCATTCGTGTGTCCGGCCTTGGCGAACTGACGGTTGAGCAAGCCGACGAGCGCGGTACCCAGGTTCGACTGCATCGTGGCTCTGCGCGGTTCGACATTGATCCCAGCGGTGCGCATCGCGCATTGACAGTCTTTGCAGCAGATACGGCTATTCGGGTGACCGGAACCCAGTTCGTGGTCCACCGCCTGTACGACTCCGTACATATAGACGTGCTGCGCGGAAGCGTAGAGATCGAGCGTGACGGCGCCTTATCGGTGTTGACCGCTGGAGATTCCTGGACGCATCGTGGAGTCGTAGCCGCCCTCACGGTTGTTCCGAAAGTAAGGCCCGGCATCGCCACAATTGCCAGTGTCCCTCCGCCGGAACGGTTTCCCTCGCTGTCCCCGGTAGACGGGGTTGCGCAGACACTACCGTCAGCACCTGTTCACATGACGGTGCCCGTTCAAGGCACAGGCGTGGCGGAACTCCCAGAACAGCCGGTGGCCCCGACCTCAGGGGAATCGTTTGCGCAGATTCTCGATGCTCTGGATGGCTCCGAGCCTCCCGCCTCGATTGCACGCGCCCTAGACGCCTTCCTTCGCCAGCACCCCACCTCGTCCATGGCACCGGAAGCCGCTGCGCTTCGGTTAGAAGTGGCTGCAGAGCTTGAGCCGCCACGTATTGTGGTCGCTGATTTAGATGTTTGGCTGCGTGCCAACCTAGAGCATCCGCGACGTCTCGCTCTGCTAGAGCTTCAGGCCACCCTCGCTCGAGACCACCTGCAGGACTGCGCGTTGGCGCTGCCGCCGTACCGAGCGCTGGCTATCGAAGCTCCGGTGACTCAGGCTGCACGAGCAGAAGCGCTTCGAGGCTTGTGCGCGCTCGAGATCGGTGACCGGGACGAAGCACGCACGGCTCTGGCAAGGGCAGTGGAGCTTGGAGTGGATGCAACCCTTGCTGCCGACGTGACGGCGGCGCAAGCCGTTCTTAAGCAACCGTAGCAGCCAATGCCTCACCGCCTCAGCGGATGAAAGCCCCGCGGTAACATCGACGTTTTGCTTCGCGTAGCCCACACTGCGCGGGCCCGGAGGCCCTGTGTTCGCCCTGCTGTTGACCCTATTGGCGACCGCCGCACCTGGAGACGTGACGCTGTCACTGTCCGGAGAAGCGGTCATCGACGACCCGTTCGTCGAGCGCCGTGGGCTCACCCTCGGAGCCGGATACACCGTGCGACCGTGGATTTATGCGCGCGCCTCCATCGGACTCTTTCCAAATCTCGGTGACGCTGACCACACGGCCTTCACCCGGATTCTCATCGAAGAAGAGGAAGTTGGACCGTTGGTTTCTCGCACCACAGTTCGGAACGAGCTCACCGTCCGATTGGCCCCCATCCGCCACGAGACCAGCACCCTAAGCACATCCATCGGCGCTCTTCTAGGAGCGGGAGTCTCGCGTAGTGCAGATGCTGTCCTCGGAGACGCTATTGCCACCGAAGACCTCGTCGACCCTGTTCAGTGGGTACCGACGTGGCACCTGGGCATCGATGCCGACGTGCAGTGGCGAGTGTGGGGAGCGCGGTTCCATCTCACCCATGTCGCCCGCCGTGAACGCCTCAATGGCGTTTCCAATGGCGTCGGCGAGCTTTGGATCGGTGCCTCGCTGTTGTGGCGCTGGCCCGGTCCTTCGCGCAAGACTGCCGACAATCTTCGATAAGTTTGGCCTAGCCCCTTGTCATCGGGTCTCTCTGGTCTAGGTTGCCACCAAGTCCGACCCCGGACTTAGACATTTATCGACCGAGGCGCCCAGATAGACGGGTCGCGTCAACCACCCTACAGTCCACGAGGTGAGCTATGCCGTTCAATACTCCGACAAATGATTTCATTGGTTCCTTTAACTTTATCGTCAAGGTTGCGGGCATGACCCACGACCTCGAAGGCTTTACCAAGTGTTCAGCCATCAAGGCAAAAGTGGAAACCATCAACTGGAAAAACGGAACCGACATGTACGTGCGTAAAGCACCAGGTCGTACCGAGTGGGAAGACGTCACCCTCGAGCGCATCTACTCGGGCCGTGACGAGCTCCACAACTGGTGGGAAGAAATTATTGCTGGAAACATCAGTCGCAAGACCGTTTCCATCACCTTCCTTCGTCACAACGGAACGGAAGTTGTTCGTAAGTACGACCTCCTCTCCGCATACCCGTCTGCCTGGGAACTTCCCGAGCTCGACGCGACCGGTTCCAATGGCGCAACCGAGAAGATCACGCTCTCCTGTGAGCGCTGCATCATGGTCGAATAAGGCCTCTCGCACCTTGCAGACGGCGTTCGTGTCGTCTGTTCTCAATGCCCGCGCCACGCAAGTGTCGCGGGCATTGTCCATTTCAGCCCTTAACGATGAGGTCCGCGAGCTCACGATACTGCTTGGCAGCACGACTGGTCGGCGCGAACGTGAAGATGTCCTGTCCATCCACCTGGGCCTTCGCAAGCTGAGTGTCGATGCCAATCGACACGGGCAGCATGACGTCGCCATAGGTCTCGCGAATCTTGTCGGTGACGGTGTCATTGAGCTTGCGATTACGACCGTCCACGCGCGTCATCAGAATCCCCAGAACGTCGATGTCTGGATTTAAGCGACTGGCAATTCGGGTGATGGTCTGCACAACAGCGTCCACGCCCTTGACCGCGAGTGGCGACGGGTCACACGGAATGAGCACTTGGTCCGCAGCACACAGCCCGTTCAGCGTCAGATTGCCTAGATTTGGTGGGCAGTCAATGACGATGTAGTCGTAGTGAGTCCGGGTGACACGCAGCGCATCCCGCAGCAGGAACTCCTTACCGATACGCGTTCCCATGAGGTCTTCCGCACTGCCCAAGTTCGGGTCAAACGGCGTGATGCTCAGGTTCGGGATGTCGGTCGACGCCACCACGTCCATCACTTCGTCGGTGCTCTGCTCATCGGTCAACACGCGCGACAGGGCTCCACCGCCGGCACGGACCTGTGCCGAGAGTGCGGTCGTCACGTGGCCTTGAGGGTCTAGGTCAATCAACAGCACGCGCTTGTCGTGATGACGCGCCAAAGCGGAGGCCAAGTTGACTGTGGTGGTTGTCTTGCCAACGCCACCCTTCTGCACCGAGACCGCAATGACCGTTGCGTGCTTGTCTCCAATCGGATGACGTGAGTCAGGAGTAACAAAACGGCGAATGCCGGCTTTGAGCAGATTGCGCATGGCAACGTCCGGGGCAATGTTGGGGAGGGGGTGCGCAAGTAGCGCGGAGGGACGTCCGGTATAACGCATTCCTCGCCTGTCAGTGTACGCCTGGGTCCGTCGTAATCTCGGCTTCCGGCTCCTCATCGAGCACACTCGCCACAAGATTATGAAACTGTGGGCGGAACGCTTTGATGCGCGCGCCAAGTTCCCGTCCCAGCAACGTCCGGTTGGTGACCAGACTGACCACGGCCTTGCGGTCCAAGTCCAGCCACAATGACGTCCCGGTAAAGCCCAGATGTCCCACACCGCCAAGCCGCCCCGACTGCCCTAGACGCGTTCCCGCCGACGAGCCACTCGTTGAAATCCGATCGAATCCGAGGCCGCGTTCGGGCCCAGTCGCCCCGGTATCGACCGACATCAGCTCGTGCATGACTCCCGTTGTCATCAGATGCTCGGCGCCAAAGGCGTCTTCGAGAAGAGCCTGGCCAATCCGAGCAACATCCATCGCTGTTGAGAAGACCCCGGCATGACCGGCAACACCGTGCATCGCAAAGGCATTGTCATCGTCGACCTCACCTGAACGCATCGCCGCCAATTGTTCCGGCACTTGAAACAGGCCTTCTTGTCCGGGAGCGGGCTCGCGCGGCCTCGTCACTCCAGTTCCAGCAATGTCACCGGCAGTAAATGGGGGAGTTCGCAAGTCGAAAAAGCGTGTCTGTTTAGCTCCCAGTCGGGCAAAGACGTGCTCGGCACAGAACGCGTCAAAGGGTTGACCAACGACCGCGGCAACAACCTCACCAAGCGCAATAAACCCAAGGTCTGAGTAAGCGCGAACGCCCGCTTCTTGGGCTTGTGGAGCGGTCAGTACAGCATCGACTACAAGGCTGCGGGCGCGCTCAAAAGCCACAGCGCGCGACACACCCGGAATGACGGGAGCCCACGGGTAGATCTGCTGGGCGATGGCATCGGCCTGGCAGCTCGTGAAGAATGGCTGCCATGGTGCAAGCCCCGAGCGATGCCCCATCAGCTCCCGCAGGGTCAAGTCCGCTTTGCCGTTCCTGGCAAACAGCGGAAGAAACAGACTGACGGGGTCGTCGAAGCTAATGTGACGCTCAGACACCAACAGGCCGAGTGCTGCGGTGGTCGCGACCAGCTTGGTGATACTGGCGATATCGAACAGCGTGTCGGCAGTCGTTTCAGCGGTCCCAACCTGCCCAACCGCATAGGAACAGACGAGGTCCCCACCCGACAGAACAACCGCCTGGCCGGCTGGGAAAACGTGCCCTACGGCGTCTACAAGCGCGTGGTGGACAGGGTCGGTCATGGGCCCACCCGCACAAGTGTCAGGGTCTGTTCATACGAGGTCGGCCCTAAGTGGTGACAGATGTGCTGGGCATACCAAACGCCGTCGTCTTCTCCGAAGCCGGCCAAGTCGTGGACCCGTCCAATCAACCCACGTTGTTGGGTGGTTGCAACAACGCGCAGCTCGGCGACCCGAACGCCGGGTGCGGGTGTAAACCTGCGTTCGCTCAGCACCGAGTCTGGGGTGAACGGGGGCATCTGACACCGTTCCATCGCAAGCGGGCCAATGCGAAACACACTCTGAAAAGCCGACGCTCCCGCCCGACGGGTCACTGTGAGGCTGTGTTGCTCACAGACCTGGTCCAACCACTCTCCGAGGGTCTGGTTGGGAGGATTGGGAACCGCCGCAACGCTGTTGTCTACGGCCAGTTCAACACGGTGTCCGAAGATGGCCTCAAACGCAAAAGCCGACGTGAGCTGTGCCACGAGTGAATCCGCGTCGGTCCTCAACGGCCGCTCACGGATCGCGTGCACAACGTCTTCGATACGCCACCCATCGCTGTCTTCGTACGCCACACCGTCTATCAGCACATGCGGCACGATTCCGAAGACCATGCCGATACGAACTCGCTGACCTTCATGCAATCCGCTGCCGGTAATGCGTGCGGTCGCGGGCCCCGCATCCGGTGTATCAACAGTGACGCGAAGGATGGCATCCCCTGGCAAACGCTCTGGCGGGTCATCCCCTGCCATGCACAGCAACTCAACCGACGCTCCGCCCATGCACACCTCTGACAGCGAGTCTAACCACGTGGTGTGGCAAGATGCGCCTGTGAAACCTCCATCCGTGATGCAAGAAGCTGAGTTGTTCATGCGCGCTTTCCGAAAGCGTGCCCTCCGTGACGTGGTCACATCGGTGTTGATGACCGCCGTGTTCCTCCTCATTGCTCTGACCACACGGGTGTTCTGGGTACAAATTGGGGCAGGCCTTGCGACAGTCGGTAGCGTCGTTAGCGTGTGGTGGGCATTTCGCGGTCGCCCTGCACCAATTCCAAGTGCCGCAGACCCGCTTCAAGCGTACCAGCACCTGCTCGACGACGCTCTCACTAGCGCCAAGACCGCTGCATGGTGGACCGTCTTTCCGCTGATTCCTGGCACCGCTCTGATCGGCATCGGATTGGCGACAGCAACGCTCCCATTCGCAGGGGAATGGACCTGGGTCGCTGGGCTATGTGCGGTGGTATTGCTCGGTCTTTTGGCCTGTTGGCGACTCATGTGGCACACGCGGAGTCAACATGCGGCCGAGCTAATGGCGCGCAGAGAGGCCCTAAACGACCACCTTTACGTAGAGTAGGGACGCCAGACGTAGCGTGCGGTGTCCAATACGGAGTACCGTGTTGCCTTGCTGCGGAGACCCTATGCGCCATGCCCTTGCTGTCTTACTACTCGCCAGTGCCTGTACCGTCGTTGACGCCCCCGATGAAGTAGAAGACTTGGTTGTCTACGGATTTGAGCACTTCGACGACGAAGAAGAGCACCTCATCGCCGTCGCCGAGGGGTTGTTCCCGTGGGTTGACCTTAATTTTGAGGAGCTGACCGATGGCTACCGCGTCGAAGACCTAACGGTTGAGAGTCTGGAGATTGCCGGGGTCGAAGACCCCGATATCGAAGGAGTTCTCGGCGCATTGGCCGGCGCAGACTACCGAAATATTCTCGACGCTGTCTTGCCCATTCTGGTTGCTGGCAACAAGGCCGAGCTATTTGACCAGGTCGAAGAGTTCGAGATCAGCGAACAAACGGACGTCGACTGCTTCCTCGCAGACGAATGCGACACCTGGACGTACACAGCCACCCAGACCGTCCGCGTTCCGCTCTTGGGCCGCTCGACTCAAACCTGGACCCAGACGTTGCGCTGGGTTCACCCTGAAGACGGCGAACCATTTATCGCCGGTCGCTCCTTGTCCCCCACACCGGTGGAGTTCTCCACGCGCATCGTGGCCGTCGACCAATCGTACGCCATGTTCTTCGTCTACCCTTGGAATGACGGCGCACGTAGAGCCGAAGCCTTCTGGGTGGAGAGCCGAGTCATCGGCGCCGATGTCCCCGACAGCTTTGCCGTCACACAGGCCGCAAACGCGGTCGTCGAGCAAGCGTCCAGAGTGGACGACGTGCTCGACGGTGGCGACGACGACTAGCGGCTAGCTACGTCGACGGCGAAGGCCCAAGAGCAGCAGTCCAAGTGGGAACAATCCAAGCGGAGCGGGAACCGAGCTGCACGAAGAAGCAGTCCGATCGGCTACCTTCTGTGGACTTGCGAAGGCCCACTGGGATGCTGCACCAAACTCGTCAACGGCTCGAACCCACACACCCTGGACCTCACCCGCGGCACTGCGGGGGCAAGCGTAGATCACGTCTGGTGACCCCACGTCGTAGAAAGCTGTGGTGGAGACGTCATCCGAGTTCAAGATCTTGGTGACCTCGTACTGAATGGAGTCCGCATCCGGGTCTACCGAGCGAATCGACCAGACGCAGTCGCTGGCTGGGTGGTCGCTGACAATGGCCGCTTCGGGCTCTGATGGGGCGCCATTGGGTCCGCCCGAGGTGAAGCCTACGACTTGCCAAGGGGTTGCAGCACCCGTGCTGTCGACGGCACGTACTCGCGCATAGCCCGCTGAAAAGCGTGGTAATGCGTAGGCGTAGTCAGCAACGCTGACCGACTCCGTTCCCCCGTTCGTCGGCACCGAGACTTGGAGGCGGTCGTCGCTTGAGAAGTCTCGGGTGTGGTCCACTTCAATCTCGTGGAATACCGAGCTGGACTCTGGGTCAACGGCGGCATCAAACACCAAGGTGGGTGCATCCGTGGTGAGAATAGCGCCATCCACCGGCTCGAGAAAGGCCAGGCCACTCGGGGCACTATTGCTGCTGGAGACGCTGAACATCCCTTCGCCGGACAGGGCGCCGCGGAGCTCATCGTCCTCGGCATAGGCTTCCCACGCGTACAACGCACCGGGAGTGAGCTCAACAGATGGCCGCCACTGAACTACGGAGCCAGAGCTGCGGAAACCGCTGGCGGACGCAACCATGTCATTCGTGGCCATGTTCCACACACGAGCGCCATAGCTAAGGACATCACCGTCAGCATCACTAGCAGTCGACCACTGCAGCGTCGGACGCACTGTGGTGACTTCCGCGCCATAGTCTGGCGACATCAGCCGAACGGAACTGGGTGTATCTGGCGTCCCAAACACACGAATCGGTACTTCGATGATGCTCGCAATAGGGCTGCCACGGTCGTACGCAGCGACCACAATGCGGTCACTGCCAAAAAAATCGGTGTTCGGAGTGTAGTGCAGCGTCGGTGTGGAGTCGCCGAACAGCTGGTCTTCGCCCTGGAGCACCCCTGATCGAGGACCTTCCAGCAGCTCCCAGGTGACCCGGACCCCACCATCGGCGGTCGCGCCCAGGGTGAACGAGGTGCCTTGTTCCTCATGAGTCTCAACAGAGTGTGGTTGTGCTACTACCTCGTCTTGGGTAGGAGCAATCGACACTATCACCGAAGCAGCTGCAGACTCCTCCATGCCATCCGACACGGCATAGCTGAAGCTATCTGTGCCATGAAAGTGCGCCTCCGGTCGGTACAGCCACAGGCCAGCTTGTTGAACCATCTCACCGTGGTCGGGGACGTGAACAATACGGTAGGTCAGCGTGTCGCCGTCCGCATCGGAGCCTTGAAGCTGTACGGTAGCATCGCGGTCTTCAAAGGCACTGAGTGTGGCGAAACCGGTTGTGGTTGGGGGTTCATTGGCCAACGCGGGGAGAGCGATGAGCAATGAAATGGGGAGAAAAATGATACGCATGGAGCCTCCAGTCCCTGCGGTACTCGGCACACCAACAAGAGAGGATAAGACCCCTTTGACCACCTCCTCCCGAGGTGATGGAGAGTGCGTTTGCTGCTACTGTTGCTAATGACCTACGGTTTGGCCCAGGAGCCCGATCCGGAAGCGGATACGGATACGGATACGGATACGGACGATGTCCTCACGGTTTTCATTCGCGACACCATATCTGTCGTGGACGCGCGCCAAGCGCTGACTGAGACACTTCATGGCCAGGGCTACCACCGAGACACCCAGCGAGACGGTGACCTTATTTTCCGCCACGGAGATGCTTGGCGACCGGTGGTCGTCGTCAGTCCCGAAGGCCACGTCAAGACACGTAGACGGGGCTTTGTGTGGTCGCCTCCTGGCGCTCAGTGGAACCCCGACCGTCCAAAGGCGGCAAACCTGGCCTGCCTCACCCCGTGGACATTCTTTTCGTGCATGTCGGCTCAGGGTCTCGTGACGGATGGCCGAAAGATGCAAGGAGAGCGTACAGAAGTCGCCACAGTCATGCATAGCGACGTGCAACAACTTCATACATCATTGGCCGATGAACACGTCACAGCACGCCTTCAACGAGACTTGTCGCGCATTTGGAGTCGCGCTGAAGACCTGCGTGGCAATCCCCTTCCTGAGTACGTTCAACGGCGAGCCGCGATTGGCGAGCTGTGGGCAACCCGGGCACCGACCGAGTGGGGAGAACGGGCACAGGACCTTATTGAGCGGTTCATACTGCTCGAAGTCCAGTCCTCGTCTTTTCCATTTACCGATGCAGAAGCCGACCACTGGGAAGCAAGTGCCACGACAGAGCGTTCCATCGTGGACCGTTGACGGGATGGTTACCGACGATGCACCTGCCGAGCGGCTATGTTCCGCTCATTCGGAGGCCCTATGATCAGGTTTGTACGCGGTGCTGTGCTCCTCACCGTCTTATGTCTCAGCATACCGATGGCCGATTCCGCCCATGCAACGACAGCTGTCTACCTGTCGGAAGTAGAACATGCTCTGGAGTCAGACGCCGTCGTGTTGGCGACTGTCGGGGAGCAACGGGTCGACCGAGATCCGACATCAGGTCGGCTGTTCACACACACCGTCGTCCATGTACAGAAGCCGCTGTACGGTCAAGCGCCCGTCGCCTTCGAAGTGCATCAGATGGGCGGACGCCTCGGCGACGAAGTCCTCCAGCTGCCGGGCGATGCCACACTGACCCCTGGTGAATCCGTCTGCCTCTTCGTCCGCCAAGTCGATGGTTTTTGGTACCTGACGGCGCTGCAGCAGTCCAAGTACAGCATCATTCCCTCACTCGACGGCACACTGCTCGAGCGAGACTTGGATGTCGGTCTATTCCTGCGCTCCAAAGGAGGGCCCATGCGCCCCTTCGTCGACGACTCCGAGCGCTCTCCAATGACCCTCGCTCGACTCGCCATCATTCTGCATGAGGTGGTTCCCGTCCCCACCCCAGCCACAGACGGAGGTGAACAATGAGTGCTCGCACCACCGCCACCCTGCTGGTCGGCGCCGGCATCCTGCTCGCCCCCACCGCCCAAGCCTTCGACTACTTAGAGATGTGCGGCAGCCAACCCACCCGATGGTCAGGCAACCAGACCACCTACCAGTTGTCCACCAGCGACGTATCGAATGAGCTGTCGTTCTCATCCTACGCCAACCAAATGGAGACGTCGTTCGACGAGTGGACCAACCCCGGCTGTACCGCCTACACCCCTACGCGCGGTAGCGACGTCAATGCCGACCCCGGTGGTGTCTCAACTGCCAACATTGTTGGGTTCTACGAATCGGGCTGGCCGGGCGCCTGGGGTGCATCGACCATCGGGATTACCCTGGTCTCATACAGCCCAACTAACTGTATTATCGGCAGCTCGGACATGGTGTTCAATGGGCAAAACTTCTCGTTCAACCCCAACTCGAGCTCAAACAATAGCGTTGACTTTCGTTCGGTTGCAACCCACGAAGCGGGTCACTGGGCCGGTATCGGGCACAGCAACTACAGCGGCTCTAGCTTGTGGCCCTCCTACTCGGGTGGCACCGCAGAGCGCGACCTGACGTGCGACGACACCGCAGCCATCTGTGGAAATGCTCCGAGCAGCTCAAACAGCTGCTCAGCAGACAAATACTGCGCTTGTGGTGTGTCCTGTGACGGCGGCACCTGTAGTGGGTCTGCACCCGTCGACCCGACAGATGGCACTTGCTCTGGCTCCGCTGTGAGCTTCGCCGAGAGCGAACCAAACGACTGGACCGGCGAAGACGACGTCGACTACTGGGAACCGACCAGCGGCGGCGACGTCATCATCTCTGGTCAGCTGTCCTGCGGTAACAATGGCAACAATGGCTACAGCGCCGACCTAGATTGGTTCGTACTCGACCTACCTTGCACCGACACTGCGCGATTCACATTGGATTGGACCGGTAGCTCCGACCTCGACTTTGCTGTCTATGACACCTCGAGCAACGAGCCTCTTGCATCAAATGGAGACGGTGGGCTGACGGGGCCCATCTCGGATGATGGAGTCGCTGGCGGACGCATCTTTGCCTTTCTTGCCTGCTATGAAGGGGAGACTACCAACTACACGTTCCGTATTGACCGTCCGCCCTACCAGACAACAGGTGGTCCGGGTCCTGGACCGTCAGATGAGTGCGGTGGCATCGACTTCGAAGGCGAATGCCAAGGCGACGTTGCTGTGTGGTGCCAAGGCGGTGAGCTGCTAGAGCGGGACTGCGCAGATGACGGTGGCTGCGGCTTCGTGGAGTCAGAGGGTGGCTTCTGGTGCGTAGGCGGCGACAATCCACGCGACACTGGAGACCCTGGCTTTGTGGATACGGGTGAGTCCATTCCGCTGTTCGGCGAGTGCGAGTGTGCAGCAGCACCAACACCGTTCACCGGATTGCTCGGGCTTATGACATTGGGGCTTCTTCCACTGCTCCGTCGTCGGCGTTTGGCCTAAGGCCAATCGCTCAAACGGAGGCAGGGTCCGACGCTAGGGTTGCGGCAGACTCCAGCGCGCATACTACCGGGGGGCGCAAGTAAGCCGGTACTTTGACCGGCATGCGCTGGGAGACCTCATGGCCACACAAGAAATCACTGGTGAAAACTTCGAAAGCATCGTCCAGGCCAACTCATTCGTTGTCTTGGACTTCTGGGCGAGCTGGTGTGGTCCCTGCCGCAACTTCGCGCCCGTCTTCGACAAGGCCTCCGAAGAACATGAGGACATCTTGTTCGGAAAAATCGACACGGAAGCCCAGCAAGAACTGGCGGGGCGCCTACAGATCAGCAGCATCCCCACCATCATGATCTTCCGCGATGGCATTCCAATCTTCGCTCAGCCGGGTGCGCTTCCCGAGGGCCACTTTAAGGACCTGCTCGGCAAAGCCGGACAGGTCAACATGGACGACGTTCGTGCAAAGATTGCAGAGCAGGCCGTCCAAGCCCAGTAGCGTAGCGTCCCTAGACGTCCTTCTGACGCCAACTCGGCTTACCGATTGGCGCGTCGGACCGGATGGACACCGAGAAGAAACGGCACTCTAGGGCGCCGTTAAACAAGACATGTTTTTCGCTTGGCTTAAGACCAATTCGCTTGGCAAGCCGTGCCGAACCCGCAAAGGTCCAAGCCGTCCAGCCTAGCCATTTGGAGCGCAGGGTATCCCCGAGCGCCTTCATCAGCTGCTCAGCTTCTTCTTGGTCATTGAGACGTTCGCCATAGGGCGGATTGGTCACGATGATACCCGTATCAACGGGAGGCGTTAGCTCTTGGAAGTCGGCTCGGCGAAGCTTGATATAGCGCTCCACGTCCGCAACCTGGCAATGGTGACGCGTGCGCACCAACTGCTCCTCACTCAGGTCCGACCCGAACAACTGCGGCTGATGTGCCACCGGGACGTCGGGCTCGGCCTTGACCTTGTCCCAAGAACGCTGATCGAGCCCCAGCCAGCGCTGAAAGCCGAAGCTTCGGCGGCGGCCGGCTGCTCGGCCCAGCGCCATCTCGGCCCCTTCGATTAGGAACGTACCCGACCCACACATGGGGTCGATGAGGGCTCCGCCATTGGCCGCGATTTCTGGCCAGCCGGCAAGCCGGAGCAATCCTGCGGCGAGGGTCTCTTTGAGCGGCGCCGGTCCAGCATCTTGCCGCCAACCACGCTGGAAGAGAGGTGCGCCCGACAAGTCCAGCAGAACCGTCGCAAAACCGCCGCGGAGATGTACCCGAATGCGAACATCTGGGTCCTGGACATTAATGTCAGGGCGGTCACCGAACCGATCACGGATGCGATCAACAATCGCGTCCTTGGTCTTCATGGCTCCGAACCGCATGTCGCGGATTTGTGGGCTGGTGCCCACAAAGTCCACACGAAGCGTCTTGCCAGGGTTGAGGTGTAGCGACCAGTCTACGCTGCGCACGCCGTCGTACAACGCCCGGGCATCCGGCACCGGAAACCGCCGCAACCGCAGCAGCACACGACTGGCGATCCGCGAGCGATAGCAGACTCGGTAGCCCACCTCATGCGAACCACGGAATCGCAATGCTCCACGCTCTTCTTCAATGTCCTCGGCCCCGAGCTCCCTCAGTTCCTCTGCCAACACAGACTCCAATCCCCGCGCACAGGTCGCGACCATTGTCAGTGTCATCTCCTCTGGCGCCACACGTCCCACCATCTTCGTACTCCCTCTTCGTCCGGCGTATCGTCATGGCGGGCCACAGGGCGCTGAAAGACCTCGGTTGGCGCATCCGTCACCTGCGTAGACCACCACGTATGTTGCGTAAGCTCTTCCGGGTTTGACGCAGGAGATACCTCCATTGTCGACGCCGCTGCAGTCAAATCAGCCCATGCCTCGTGCGGGATCGGAGCGATCGCAACAGTCCACTCATCCAAGAACCGAACATAGGGTCCAAGCAGGTCAATCGCTGGAATCCAAGGTACATGGGCAGGCACATCGGTCATAAAGGCCAAGACGTCCGTCCGTTGAACAACGACCGACTTTTCCGGCTCAATGAACGCAGCAGCGACCACTTGCTCAGAGTCTGGCAGTACGGTCGCCCTCGGTTCCAGGATCGGAGCTGACGGATACTGGACTTCCCGCATCATGCCAAACATTCGCTCGGCACGCTCGAGGTCCGAGTGACCAGATGCCGTGATGGCCTTGGCGGCATTCGGTCCAATGTGGAAGGCACGAATCGGGCCTTCAACGACCAGCGGTTCCTCCGGCCGACGACTGCTGGCCATGCGCAAGATTACTTTGCCAATTGCGCGAATGTGGTCGTCTACCCAACCGCGACCGTACCGCTTTTCGAGCTCAGAAGGCACGAATGACACGCCCTCTTCGCTGCGAATGGACTGTCCGCTGACGCGGGAGACGGCCGCTGCCATATCGAGTGCCAGCAGGTAGTCCTCGCGACAGGCGCCAGAGAATAGTCGAGCGGTGAACTCTCCACCGTCGAAGACCACCTCGACGCTTCGGGTAGACACACCATGCACGAAAAGTCTGTGCTGATGCCCGACCTGCCATGCACCGGACAGGTGTGCCCCTGTTTCGCACTGCAGGATGTGCGCGCCGATGACGTCTTCATATGAGAGCGCACAGACGCCCTGTACGCGAAAACAATAGCTCACGGGATGCCTCGTTGGTCTCCCCCCTTACCCGCTCAACTGGAATGAGGCCGAGTTCAAGAGATACGAAAGATAGGCTCCTCCCCAAATTCAGGAGGTTCCACAAACACGAGCGCCCACCCACGACAATTGCGTGGGCGGGCGCATCGTACGAGAGCCGCATGCGACTCTCAGTAGAGCTTACGAGCCGGCAGCTTGGACGGTGGTACCGACTGTACTGAACTTTTCATTGATGCTTGTGCCGAGCAAGGTCAGGCCGGCAATGATGACAACTGCGATGAGAGCCGCGATGAGGCCGTACTCAATTGCGGTAGCGCCATCATCTTCGCGAATAAATTGGGTCAACATGGGAAACTCCGAAAAAATAAAAATGAGGGGAGGGTGAGGAAGACGCGTACAACTGGGGGCTCGACCGAATCTTGTGCGACGAGCGGCAGGACGCTGAGGTCACGGCGAGACTACGAGCCGGCAGCTTGGACGGTGGTGCCGACGGTGCTGAACTTTTCATTAATGCTTGTACCGAGCAAGGTCAGGCCAGCAATGATGACGACTGCGATGAGGGCAGCGATGAGGCCATACTCAATTGCGGTGGCGCCGTCTTCGTCACGAATAAATTGGGTCAACATGAGGAACTCCGAAAAAATGAAAGTGAGAGGAGGGCCAACGCGACCCCAGAGGTGTTCGCTCGCAACCTTGGCTGCGAGCGTCCAGACCTAAATTACGAACCGGCAGCTTGCACGGTGGTGCCGACAGTACTGAACTTTTCATTGATGCTTGTGCCGAGCAAGGTCAGGCCAGCAATGATGACGACTGCGATGAGCGCGGCGATGAGGCCGTACTCGATTGCGGTAGCGCCATCTTCTTCGCGGATAAATTGGGTAAGCATGGTCGGCTCCGGGTGGGGTGTGGGCAGAGGGTGATTGTGACCTGCCCGCTACACCCAGACAATACACCGTTCTCAATCCCTCGCAAAATAATTTTCGCTTGAAAAATCTTTTACGCGTCGCCATATTTTCATCCTTAACGGCGGTAATAAAGAACTAAAGCCGATAAAATCTCCTGCGGTCTGGCATGAACAACCGGCCAAAACATGCGAAAAAATTTTGCGCATGACGCCAGACGGCCCAGATTCTCTCGCCGCGCTGTCTTTGAGACACGATAGGTCCTCTGACTTAAGGAGCTGCTCCACGCATGCGAACTCTGTCCCCCCTCTTGGCCGGCCTCATGTTGACCGGTTGCTTCAACTCTACGGCCGAAGGCCCCAGCCCATCCACTGTGACTGCCGCTCGATACCTAGAGGCACACGCCATTGACGTCTCCACCATCGGTCGAGTCTCGGGTCTGATTGTTCAAGGCGAGACCGTGACGATTGTCGGCACCGCAGGAAAACGAGTCCTTGGATCCGAGTCGGTCGTCACCCAATGGCCCGCGCCAACACCTTCCGTGGTGGCCGTGCTGCGGCGAACGGGCGCCAAGCCCATCACCGCTCTCGGAACCGGCAGTTCCATACGGTTTGTCCTGCCAGATGGTGCTTTAGCCGGCGAGTACCTCGTTGAGGGTCACAGCATTAAGCGTCTATTCGCCATGGACGTTGACGGCGATGGGAACGAGGAAGCCATTGCCACGCTGAACGACTCCGACGAGGTTCATTGCATCAGCCGAATTGGAGAACAGCTGTGGGCCCAACGCTGGGGAGGAGACGTCAACTACGTTCTTCCCCTACCCACGGCATCACCCACGCTGGCACATTCGGATGGTATCGGCCTGGTTGTTCGCGCTGGAGATGGCTCGGTCGTGAGCCGCACACGTCCGCCTAACGCCGGCACTATTCGTAGCGTCGAGCTGTTCCACGACATCGCTACATTCACTGGCGCCAGCATTGGCATTACCCACCAACGTGCTGGGCAGAGCGCCAAAGTGGATCTGTACACGCTCGATGGTGGTGGAGCCCGTGGGACCTTGACGGTGGCGGACGTCGCTCCCTTCCGCAGCAATGTCGCGCTTGTAGACGGACGAACGACATGGTTAATGTCGGCTGACGTCGCCGCCAATGGTACCCTCACCGTCCGAGCCTTTGATGACCAGCACGCTCTCATGTGGAGTCAGGCTGTTCCTGGGGACCTCGACCCCATCCATCTCGTCGCCCACAATAAGGCGGTCATCGTGGCCACGGGGCACACGGCAAGACGCTACGAGTTTGCCCAGCCCTAGCCGGCAAGTGATCCTGCCATGCGTTAGGCCGGCCAGCAATGCCCTCTCCAACACCATTTTCAGCACGCACTCACCCGTTGTGTACTTCCTACGCTTTTAAAGAGTGGGCCGGCAAAGTGGCTGTTCGAGCCTACGATACCCACTCGGAGCGCGAGTACACAGCGCTCCGCCATAGTGCGGGCTTGCTCGACGTCAGCCCGCTGTACAAGTACGATATCCAAGGCCCGGACGCTGCGGTGTTCGCATCTCGTGTGTGGTGCCGCGACGTCGGCGCAATGAAATCGGGTGCTGTACGCTATTCAGCCATGGCCAATTCAGCGGGTCAGTGCCTAGACGACGGCACGATCAGCCGATTGGGTCCTTTTCACTTTCGCTTCAGCACCTCCGAACCATGGATGCATTGGTGGCACACCCACAGTCGCGGGTTCGACGTTCGCATTGAGGACATGACCGAACGACTGTGCGCGCTCGCCGTCCAAGGCCCAATGGCTCGCCGAATCCTGCGCCCTCTAGTCGCGTGGAACCTAGACAAGATGCGGTTCTTTCGTATTCGGGAGACCACCTTTGTTGGCGATATCCCCGTCACCATTAGCCGCACCGGCTACACCGGTGACCTTGGTTATGAGCTGTGGATGGCCCCCGAACATGCGCTGCAGGTCTGGGATGCCATTGTTGAAGAGGGCGCCCCTCTCGGCCTGGAGCCCGTAGGACTCGATGCCTTAGACGTGGTGCGGATTGAGGCCGGTTTCGTCATGCAAGGAGTCGACTACCAAAGCGCTCGGCACTGCATCACCGCCCACCAACGCTCCACACCTCACGAAGCCGGCCTTGGCTGGACCGTAGACCTTGACCGTGACCCGTTCATCGGCCAAGGCGCCATTGCGGAAGAGTTAATACGTGGACCCGCGTGGGCATTGGTAGGCTTGGAGCTCGACTGGGCAGAGCTTGAGACCGTGTACGCAGCCGAGGGCTTGCCCCCCCACTTGGCCCCCGTCGCCTGCCGAAGCGCGGTTCCCATCTACGACCTCGGAGGACACAACCAGGTTGGACAGGTCACCAGCAGTGTGTGGTCCCCGCTGCTGAAGCGCTACCTGGCACTCGGCCAGGTGTTGGGTTCACACCGTGTTGTCGGCGCGAAGCTGCGCGTCGAACACACGCCCGAGTTTCACCGTCGCCAAGTGACGGCGCGCGTGGTCGAGACCCCATTCTTCGACCCAGAACGTAAGCGTGGCGTCATCTCCACACCGCGGGAGAGCACATGAGTACGGTCTACGATGCCATCATTGTCGGAGGCGGCCACAACGGCTTGACCTGTGCGGCCTACTTGGCAAAAGCCGGCCGTAAGGTCCTCGTACTCGAGAAGCGGCATGTACTTGGTGGAGCCGCAGTCTCCGAGGAAATCTATCCAGGCTTCACCTATACGGTGTGCAGCTACGTTGTGAGTCTACTTAGACCCTGGATTATTCGTGACTTGAACCTGGCGCGGCACGGACTTCAGATCACCCCTCTCGAAGCGTCATTCACTCCCTACCCGGACGGCAGAAGCCTCTGTCGCTGGCCTGATGCCGCCCGGACTCGGCAAGAGATTGCCGGCTTCAGTCCTTTAGATGCCGACCAATACCCAGAGTTCGGACGTGCGATGGGCCAGCTGGCGCGCTTCGCAAAAGCAATCATCGACCAGCCAGCACCCGACCCCAGCTCCTTGCGGCCCAAAGACCTGATGCAGATGCTCGGTCTCGGCAAAGAACTCCGCGGACTCGGCAACGACCTAGCCGAAATTCAGTTCAAGCTAACCACGATGAGCGCAGTCGATTTCCTGCGAGAGTGGTTCGAGAGCGACGAACTCATCGCGCCAATGGCGGTCTCCGGCATCATCGGCACCTTCCTCGGCGTCAAGTCACCAGGTACGGCCTACGTCTTGCTCCATCACTATATGGGTGAAATCGACGGCTCCTCGCGAGCCTGGGGGTTTGCCAAGGGCGGCAATGGTGCTGTTAGCGAAGCGATTGCCAGCGCCGCACGTAGCTTCGGGGCCGAGATTCGGGTGAATGCCGGCGTTGAGCAAATTGTGGTGAAAAACGGCCGCACAACAGGGGTCATACTGGCGAATGGCGACGAACTCCATGCCAAGACCGTGGTCAGTGGGTGTGAGCCTCGGCTGACCTTCCTCGGCATGGTCGGCGAAGACAATCTCCCAGGCGACTTTGTCACCAGCATGCGCCGATACAAGCTCCGCGGCAGTTCTGCCAAGGTCAACCTGAGCCTCGATGGCTTCCCCGAGTTCTCCAGCCGCCCTGGAGTTGGACCTCACGTCCGCGGAGACGTCGCTATCTGCCCCTCCACCGACTATCTCGAACGGGCCTATGACCAGGCGAAGTACGGAGAGCACAGCACGCGTCCGTACATCAATGCCGTCTTTCCCACTCTGTTCGACCGGTCGATGGCACCCGAGGGCAAGCATGTCATGTCGTGCTTCGTTCAGTACGCCCCATACGACCGTCAGGGCGGCCCGCAGACCTGGCCGGACCACCGCAGTCAGCTAGGCGACGATGTTGTTGATACTCTCGCCGAATACATGCCCGACATTAAAGACCGCATCCTCCACCGGCAGGTGCTCACTCCATGGGACCTCGAGCAGGAGTTCGGACTGACCGAAGGCAACATCTTTCACGGTGAGCTGTCGCTCGACCAATTGCTGTTCCAACGCCCGACTTCCGGGTGGGCTCGGTACGCAACGCCGGTGAAGAACCTGTGGCTATGTGGCAGCGGTGCGCACCCGGGCGGCGGCGTAATGGCGGCCCCCGGAGCCTTGGCCGCACTGCAAATGCTCAAGACACGGGCCATCTGATGACGAACCCAACCGTTGTCATTGGAGCCGGCGTCGAAGGGCTGGTCGCAGCAGCACACCTGGCTCGCTCGGGCCAACGCGTAGTGGTTGTGGAACGTCTGCAGCGCCCCGGAGGACTGTGTGCAGGTGAAGAGTTTCACCCAGGGTACCGCCATGTGGGTGTTTGGCACGACGCGAGCAGCTTTGCTCAATCGGTCAGTGAGACCCTCGGCCTCGAACGTCATGGCTTGGCCCGGGAAGAGCGCGTGACGCCCCTCGCTCTCGGCCCGGAACGAGGGGTGTGGCTTGACGCCAAAGGGGTGGCCCAAACAGGCCACAGCGAAGCCTGGAACAACCACCACGACTTTCTCGCCCGCATTACGCCACTGGCACACCGCTGGCTTACCCAGACGCCTCCTGTACTGAGCACGACAGCGGCTCTTCTACCCCTTGCCAAGCGTGCCTTGGGGTTGCGACGTCTCGGGCGTGCCGACATGCTGTCCCTCCTGCGTGTTGGCCCCAGCTGCGTCGATGACTTTTTAGAGGAGTCCTTCACAGACCCCCTCATCCGCGCAGGACTTGCCGTGCCCGCCCTACATGGCAGCTGGATGGGACCTCGTTCGCCTCAGAGCACGGCCTTGTACCTACAACGGCATGTCCTGCGTGGACAGGACATTACCGGCGGGCCCGCTGCGCTTGTCCATGCTCTTGTGGCCGCCTGTGCCAGTGCCGGGGTCGAGATTCAATGTGACGCTACGGTTGACCACATTGAGGTTTCCAAGGGGCGGGCCCGCGCAGTGGTCTTGGCCGACGGCACCGCATTGAGGGCTGCCCACGTTGTCTCGACGATTGGTCCGGTGGAGACTCTTGAAGGACTGGTTCACCCCTCGCACCGTCCCGTCGCCCAAGCAGATGTCGTTCGACGCATCCGGACACGCGGTACCTTTGCCAAGGTTCACCTAGCTGTTGAGCGCCCCCTTACGTTTAGACATTCCGCCGGCCGCGATGTGCACAGCGCAGTCGTCGCAGCGCATCCTCTCGACGTTGAACGGAGCTTCGACGACGTCAAGTACCGGCGACTTCCCCGCGTCCCCATTCTCGATCTGCGCGTGCCATCGCAGTCCACGACGGGGCTATGTCCAGAAGGTCATGCGGTCATCTCTATTACGACCACAGTAGGCGCCGAACAAGACGACGGGTGGACAGCGGATGCCCGCCAAGCGCTAGGAGTTCGAGTGCTTGAGACACTGGCCAGTGTCACCGACTTAAATCGCGACGATATTGCTGCGATTCAGGTCGTCACACCCGAAGACCTTCACACCCGTTGGGGCCATCGTGGCGGCCATCCAATGCATGGTGAGATGGCCTTGGACCAGATCTGGGCGCTGCGTCCCGCACCGTCTCTCGCACAGCATCACACGGCAATAGTGGGCTTATATCTTGGTTCCACCGGAACATCGCCCGGGCTACCGGCAACGGGATTGTCCGGCATGCACGCCGCCGAGGCTGTACTCCGCGCCTAACGGTCGGTGTCGGTCCAGTGCGGGTAGTCGCCTTCCAGCTTTCGCAGACGGAAATGACGCTCAACCCAGCGAATAAGCTCAGGTTCCAACGACAAGTCTCGCGAGTGGCCAGAGCCCGACAGGTCGAACAGATCTCGGACACCGTCAGGCCCCACCAAGACTAGCGAATCTGGCAGCCCGAAGGCCACCATATCAACAGAAAATCCGCCATAATGATTGGACGAGCGGGCCCCTCGTTCCGTGGCATACACAACGTCGTAGGTCTCTGCCATCTCCCTTGCGGCGCGCACCGTGGCACGCCACCCATCCGGATGCGTCCACAGGATGGGGACGTCGAGTTCCCAGTCTTGTCGGGCTTGATCAAGGCGTCTCACCACCCTATCGGCCTGCCGTTCCGACCGGGCTCGAGACAGGATGAAGGAACCCCACAGCAGGTAGCCACGACGGGGGTCGCGCGCGGTGCTCGTCACCCACACAATCGCACCCTGTGCTTCCAGCTGTGCTCCAAGCGATGCCACCCGATAAGCCAGGTCTGATGTAGGCCGTTCGCTACGAAGGGTATCGAGCTGCCCCCCGGCCGTTCCCGGATTTGCGAACCGCGTAGTCCACCGCACTCCAAGGACATCGCCATCGTGTGCGGGGAGTACCCATCGCTGCGGAGTCGGTCGGTACGTCTGAACCGTGCGACCGGCATAGGTTCGAGACGACGTCCGAAACACATCCGTCGGGTGCATGAGCACACCGGCACTGCGCGCCCGCCCGGCCGGAAGGACCACCGTACTGTCGAGCCCCTGGTCGATGACGTCATCGAGCAAGAGCAGCAGATCGCGTAGATCGACCGCCAGCGCAAGGTCGTGTCGGACCGCGTCCTGGACGTCTTCGGCTGGTGGCGTTGCCGCCCACTCCGCAAGCCGTTGCGCATCTACTGGGACTCCCGCCAGCTCGACCACAGGCCCACCTGCAAGGTGCCAAGCCGCATGCTGGAGCTGCACACGGACGTCAGCGGTCTGTGGAAGCGCGTCAAACGTACCGTTGGCACGCACAGGAGACTGGGCGAGGACGACCGCACAGAACCAGAAGACAATCGGCATCATCCGAAGATCACCGCACCCACAAACAGTAGAATGTAGAACGCCAAAATGAAAATGAACGCCATCGTGGTCATCAGGTGCACAGCGAGTGTCACGGTTGACAACACGATGCCCAGGGTCGCGTGCGACATCTCTGCAGGCTCTCCCCGGCGGGCCTTCCGGACCTCCATCTCGCCAGCGACCAAGCCGAGGACACTTACGGGTAGCGAAAAGTAGGAAACACCGGCGAGACAGCCGACCGTTCCCATGAACAGAGCCAAGGCGCCGCTACCGAGGGAGATCACCCCCCACGGCTGGCTCGTTGATGTGGACGTCAGCTCCAACACAAACCCTCCTCCAACGGTGTACTACGTGGCGCAAACCAA
>JBLHSN010000008.1:0-46624 GCA_047626195.1 Myxococcota bacterium | reverse complement strand
GTCCGTGTCCGGGATGTCGCTCGTAGCAACGCGCTGCATGTGCCGCCAGACCCTGCGTGCATCGTACCGGTCAAAGGACAGCGAGAACGACGGCATGCTCCCTTGGCCGGCAAGCACTACGGCCACATGCCCCTCTATGTTCGCATCCACCATCTCCAGACGCAAGTCCGGCACATTAGCGATGAGTGCTGCTGCTACAGGTCCATGACCGTCCAGCTGAGCTCCGTGACAGGCCAGACAGTGACGCGTGTACAACTGCTCACCGCGCGCCTCGTCGGACAGGCGATCGTCCGCACGAGCTACCGAGGAGGACACCGCAAACGCAGTGACCATCAGACTCAAGCAACGGACCGACATGAAGCCTCCAAATTAAAAACGCCCGCCCGGTGAAACCGGACGGGCGCTTTAAAAGTGGCGGGATGGACGGGACTCGAACCCGCGGCCTCCGGCGTGACAGGCCGGCGTTATAACCAACTTAACTACCACCCCATTTTAAAGAGCAGCTTGCGAAAGAGTGGGCGGAACAGGATTCGAACCTGCAACCGTCGCGGTGTAAACGCGAAGCTCTCCCATTGAGCTATCCGCCCCCAGAGTGAAACACCCTCGAAGCGCCAGCAATCTAACCGGCCCAAACCCCCCAGGCAACGAAGTCATCGTACTTTTTATCAAGTTCCTTCAAAGCCGGGGTTCTCCGTCCGAAACAGAAAGGGGCCAAGGACATCACTGCCCTCGGCCCCTCGAACTGCGAAGCATACGTCTCAGTTGACGGCTTCTTTCATTGCCTTGCCAGGCTTGAAGCGAACTGTGTTGCTCGCTGCAATCTTCATGGGCTCGCGGGTCTGCGGGTGACGTCCCATGCGCTCGGCACGGTGAGCAATGTCGAACGTACCAAAACCAACGAGCGTGACCTTGCTACCCCCTTGCAGGGCGGCTTGAATGGCCTCGGTCATCGATGCGACGGCGCGGCCGGCATCCGCCTTATTCATACCGGTGTCTTCAGCAATTTTGGCGACTAAATCGGCCTTCGTAACGGAACTGGACATGGAAACCTCTTCATGGGTTGGGTGAAGTAGAGGAATGATGAGAACCACACCGGGACAACCAACGAAGACGCTGTCAGTCACGATGCGGATGCGGACGTGATGGACCCTCGGTCCGTCCCGAGTCTACCGCGATCTTGACATCCGTTACATATGAACCAAAAATTTCCTCTGCACGCTTCCCAGCGAGAGCCTCTTTCAGCACTCTATCCATATGCGAAACAGGGATTACTTCCACCGCTTCCAGCACACGTGATGGAACCTCGTCTAGGTCCTTTACATTTGATTCAGGGATCAAGACACGAGTAATGCCGCCCCTGTGTGCAGCGAGCAACTTCTCTTTCAACCCGCCAATCCGCAGTACGCGGCCTCGCAGAGAGATTTCACCCGTCATCGCCGTATCACTGCGTACAGGCATACCCGTGACAGCACTGACCATTGCCGTGGCCATTGCAATGCCGGCGGAGGGACCATCAGTCTTCAATACTGCGCCTGGATAGTGCACATGCACGTCGATTTGCTCATGAAAGTCGGTGTCCAATCCCAATGCTTCAGCGCGTGACCGGAGGTACGTAAATCCAGCAGTTGCAGACTCTTTTAACCAATCACCCAATCGTCCGGTAAGTATCAACTTACCCTTGCCTGGAATCGTTGCGACCTCGATATTCAGTAGTTCTCCGCCCCAGGGAGAAACAGCCAGGCCCTTTACCAGTCCGACCTCATCCGAGAGTTCACGGCGGCCAAAATCGAACTTTGGAATTCCCAACAGCTTGGGCAAATTCTCGCTGGTCACTTTGACATGGGTGCCGGCTCCGAAGTGTACGACCCGTCGCGCCACCTTTCGGCAGATGCGGGCCACCTCCCGTTCCAACCCGCGAACGCCCGATTCCTTGGTATAGTTTTGAACAACTGCGACCAAGGCCTTGTCGCTCACCGTGAGGTTGGCATCCGTAAGCCCATTCGCATTAAGCTGCTTCGGCAATAGATACCGGCGGGCAATACCAAGCTTCTCCGACTCGGTGTACCCGGACAATTCAATGATTTCCAGGCGGTCTTGCAGCGGTGCAGGGATACCCTGGAGCGAGTTTGCTGTGCACACAAACATGACGTCAGACAAGTCGTAGTCCAAGTCCATGTAGTGGTCGTTGAAGGCTGTGTTTTGCTCTGGGTCCAGAACCTCCAGCAACGCGGAAGACGGGTCACCACGCATGTCGCTGCTCATCTTGTCGATCTCATCCAATAGGATGACCGGGTCGGTGGTCTCGGCTCGCTTCATCGCATGCAAGAGCTTCCCAGGCATAGCACCAATGTACGTGCGACGATGTCCGCGAATCTCGGCTTCGTCCCGAACGCCACCCAACGCAATACGCGCGAAAGGACGCCCTGTTGAGCGAGCAATCGACCGCGCAAGCGAGGTCTTGCCGACACCGGGCGGCCCAACCAAGCACAAGATGGGTCCGCGCATCCGGTCGACCAACTGCAGCACAGCTAGATACTCGAGAATGCGCTCTTTCACGACCTGTAAACCAAAATGGTCGGCGGCGAGAACCTCGGACGCGTGGTCCAGGGTCACAGCTCCCCGCTCGCTGCGCTCCATCCAGGGCAACTGCAGAATCCAATCCAAGTAGTTTCGAACCACTGTTGCTTCCGCAGACATGAGGTTCATCTGCGCTAGCTTGCGCAACTCTTTCTCGGCGCGGGTGCGAACATCGTCTGGAAGGTCTTTAGCAGCCAATGCCCTGGCGAGGTCCTCCACGTCTCCACGCCCGTCCTTGTCGCCAAGTTCCTTTTGAATGGCCTTCATCTGCTCGTTAAGCCAGTACTCGCGCTGGTTAGATTCGCGTTCCTTCTTCACCCGGCTCTTGACCTTCTTCTCGACCTGCAGAAAGTCGATCTCGGTCAGCAGGGCCTTGTAGACGCGCTCCAGTCGCTCGCGCACATCCACCATCTCCAACAGCTCTTGACGCTCGCCTAGCTTGAGCTGAAGCGGCGCTACAAGGGTGTCCGCCAACCGGTCTGGGTCTTCTAGAGCGTTGACGGTAAGCAGCATCTCTGGAGGGACGGCCCGGTTCAGCTTCACGTACCGCTCAAAGGTGGTCTTCACCGAACGAACAAGTGCTTGGGTCTCCGGAGACCCCGCACCCACGGCGGCGTACTCCTCAAGCTCAACAGCGAAATAGCCATCCCGTTCGACAAACCGCTTGATGCGCGCGCGACGTTGACCGCTGACCAGAACCTTGGTGTTGCCATCTGGCAGGTGCAATGTCTGTTCGACCGCCGCAATGGTCCCGAAGGCGTGCATGTCATCTGTGCCAGGGTCTTCCGAGTCACTCGACCGCTGCGCCACCAAGAAGATTTCCTTGTTTGCCATGTTCGCGGCCTGAACCGCCGCAATCGAACGGGGGCGACCTACGATGAGCGACATGGGTGAGTGGGGAAACACCACCACCCCCCTCAGGGGCAGCACCGGGTAAACGTTCACGCGTTCACCGCCGTCATCATTCTTATTCTGGAAGAGCATCTGTCTCTCCTGGCGTCTGCGACGCCGAAATACAGGGATCCACTACCCCCCTCTACGCGTGGCTGCCGAGCAGCCGCCGTAAACGAGGCAGGAAGTTTCAGACGTAGGGTGACGAGACATAAAGGTAGCAGCGCTCTTGAGAGCCAAGCGACGAGACCTTCGGCGCATACCGCGCAGCGTAGGATGGAAAAGCGCCTAATCGGTGCTCTATGCCCACTCTGCTTCACTCTCGTACACCAAGATTGGTTCACGCTTCCGGAGCACGACATCTTCGCTAATGATGCACTCTTTCACATTCGACTTCGACGGCAAATCGTACATCACATCCAGCATGATCTCTTCGATAATGCCGCGCAACCCTCGCGCTCCCGCATTCCGCTTGATCGCTTCACGAGCGATATGGACCAGACTGTCATCCGTGAACTTGAGCTTGACGTTCTCCATCTCAAACAGCTTTTGATACTGCTTGATGAGAGCGTTCTTCGGACGAACCAAGATGTCGATCAGCGCTGATTCGTCGAGTTCATCCAGCGTCGCGACCACTGGTACGCGACCAATGAACTCCGGGATCAAGCCAAAGCGCATGAGGTCTTCGGCTTCAGCCCGTGCAAACAGCTGGCTCTTTGTGAGCGCCTCTTTGGAGCCGATGGACTGGCTAAAGCCCATGACTTGCTCACCAATCCGCGACTCAACAATCCGCTCAAGACCAACAAAGGCGCCACCACAGATGAACAGCACATTCGTGGTGTCAATCTGCAGGAACTCCTGCTGCGGATGCTTACGGCCGCCTTTCGGCGGCACATTGGCAACGGTACCCTCAATAATCTTAAGCAATGCCTGCTGAACACCCTCACCCGAGACGTCACGAGTGATCGATGGGTTCTCGGACTTCCGGGAGATCTTGTCGATCTCGTCGATGTAGATGATGCCCTTGGTCGCCCGCTCGACGTTGTAGTCGGCAGCTTGGAACAGAGACAAAATGATGTTCTCGACGTCCTCACCCACGTAGCCGGCCTCTGTAAGGCTCGTGGCATCCGCAATGGTGAACGGCACATTGAGGTACTTCGCCAACGTCTGCGCAAGCAGAGTCTTGCCCGACCCGGTGGGGCCAATGAGCAAGATGTTAGACTTTTGAAGCTCAATATCGTCGTGTGCAGTACGCGCATCAATACGCTTGTAGTGATTGTGCACACCGACGGAGAGAATCTTCTTCGCGCGATGCTGCCCGACCACGTACTGGTCTAGGAAATCGTAGATCTCCTTGGGCTTCGGAACCGAACCACGCGTTGCGTAGTAATCTTCGCGCTCAAATTCTTCAGTGATGATGTCGTTGCACAACTCGACGCACTCGTCACAGATGTACACCGACGGCCCGGCAATAAGCTTCCGCGCATCCTTCTGGGACTTGCCACAGAAGGAGCAACATAGGTCCTTGCCCTCAGTTCCCTTACGTCGCACGGAAGCTCCTGAAATGACTAGTCGTTCTTGGTGGCGTCGACCGCCCCAATGACTTCGTCGATAAGGCCGTAATCTTTAGCTTCATGTGCCGTCATAATGTTGTCGCGCTCGGTGTCGTGCGTGATCTTCTCGACGGTCTGATTGGTATGCTTAGCCAAGATCTCGTTCATGAGCCGCTTGGTGCGAAGCATTTCCTTCGCGTGAATCTCAATGTCACTGGCCTGACCGCGGAAGCCGCCGAGTGGCTGGTGAATGAGGACGCGCGAGTGCGGTAGCGACTTGCGCTTACCCGGGGCACCCGCTGCGAGCAGGGTGGCACCCATGCTGGCGGCTTGGCCGATGCAGATGGTGGAGACGTCGCTGCGGACGTGGTGCATCGTGTCGTAGATCGCCATTCCAGCGGTGATCACACCACCCGGACTGTTGATGTACAAGTAGATGTCCTTCTCAGGGTCTTGGCTGTCGAGAAACAACAGCTGGGCAATGATCAGATTGGCGACAGTGTCGTCCACCTGGGTGCCGAGGAAGATGATGCGGTCTTGCAACAAACGCGACCAGATGTCGCTCCGCGTCTCTCCGCGGTGGGTTTGCTCTGAGACAACGGGCGTAAAGTAGTTCATCGGATTCATGGGGAAGGCCGACCTCCGGTAGTGCGTGCCTGACTCGATCTGGTCAGACCCGTAACCTGTGCGCAGAACGGCACCACACAACCTCTCTTGAGGAACAAAGTTCGCCACAACGACAAACCCCGACATCGCGCATTGGCGATGTCGGGGTCTGCAGTACGCTTTGGCGGTGATGCCAAGGCGAACAATTAGCTCATGCGGCCGTTAATAGCAGCGATGGCACCCTTGCGGGCCTTACCGGCTTCTTCAGCGGCGAGGAGTGCGTCGAGCGAGCCGTCGTGGTCGCCGGAAGCGAGCGCTTCCTTGACGGCAGAGACCGAGCCCTTGAGCACGGACAAATCGGCCTCACCAGTGGCAGCTTCCACCTTGGGAGCCGCTTCCTGCGTCGGCTCGGCAGCGTCGATCGCAGGGGCAGACTCTTCCAATGCTGGAGCGGCAGCAGCGGGCTCAGGAGCAACGTCAGTGATGTTCGCGCTTTCCAGCAAGTAGTCTAGGCACTTCTCTTCGAGCAAGCGCGCCTTGAAGTCCGCTTCGGCACCCTCTTCGCGCATCAGGTAGCCACGCAGAGCTTCAACGCTCTGGCCGCGCTCATCAGCGAGTTCCTGCAGACGAGTGTCGACGTCAGCGTCAGCCACTTCAAGAGACTCTTGCTTGGTGACGTACTCAAGAATGAGTGCACCCTTGGCAGCGAAGCGAGCGCGGACCCGAAGATCAGCCATCTGCGCATCGTTGAACGTCACCGAGCGTGGATCTTGACCACGGTAAGCAGCTTGGAGGCGCAGTTCTTGAATCAGAGCTTCGAGCTGTTGGTCGATCAGGCCACCGGGAACGTCAAACTCGTTGGCGTCAATGAGGGCTTGAAGCGCATTGGCGCGTGCTTGATTGCGAGCCGCAGCTTCGCGGGCGTCATGCAGCTGAGCGCGAAGTGCGGTGCGCATTCCGTCTGCGCCGCCTTCGAACCCCAACTCTTCCGCGAGCTCGTCGTTCAGCTCGGGAACTTCGTTCGCCTGAATCGACAACACTTTGGCCGTGACGGTCAGGGTCTTGCCAGCGATGGCTTCGGTCTTGGCATCTTCCGGGAAGACAACGTCAGCGCTGTTCTCGGAGCCAATGTCTAGGCCGATGACCAGTGCTTCAACGCCTGGGTAGTAAGGGTCGCCTGCGGTGCGGAGCATCGTGCCCGGCTCGGAAGCGACAACGTCGTCTCCGTCCTTGGCGGACAACTCAACGAGGGCGAGGTCGCCTTCTTGAACGGCGCGATCGGTGACTTCAGCAAGCTTGGCGCTGCCTTCCAGACGACGCGCAACCAGCTGGTCGACTTCTTCATCGCTGACTTCGACAGCCGGGAAGTAGACGTCGACGCCCTTGTAGGTCGACAGCTCAATCTCGGGCTTCACGTCAACGGTGATCGAGAACTCGAAGTCCTTCGCAGCGACGATCGGAGCACTCTCGACAGCCGGGCGACCAACGGGTTCAACGCCATGGTTCGCCAGAGCGTCAGAATAGCCGCGCTGGATCAGATTGCCCGCGACTTCGTCGGACACCTGGTCTTTGAAGCGCATCTCAAGGACGCGGCGAGGCGCCTTGCCCGGGCGAAAGCCCTGCATGCGAGTGGTGCGGCCAATGCGGCGGTACACCTGGTCAAACTCCGCTGTCACGGCGGCAGCCGGGACAACAATCTGGAGCTTTTTTTGCGAATTCCCAACAGGGATAATGTCAGTCTTCATGCGTCGGTCTCCAAGGTCGGCGGGGTGCGAGAGGGGGGAATCGAACCCCCACGAGAAATCCCACTGGATCCTAAATCCAGCGCGTCTACCAATTCCGCCACTCTCGCAAGGCAACCCGGTGCCCATATTGGGCGACGCGACCATTGTTAAATGAAATTAAAAAGAAGTGGTGGGCCCACCAGGAATCGAACCTGGAACCTACGGATTAAGAGTCCGGTGCTCTGCCAATTGAGCTATAGGCCCGTTCAAACGTGGGGTGGAAGACGGGTCTCGAACCCGCGACCTCCGGAATCACAATCCGGCGCTCTAACCAACTGAGCTACATCCACCGTGCGCGGCGCCTATTTACGCATCTTGGCGCTGCTTGCAAGGGTAAGATGCAATGTCTTGCGATCTCAGCGGCACAGGACCCGCAATGGTCCAGCTCTTTCGCTAATTTCGACTATCGACAACGTGCCTGTCTAGTTTGAAAACAACGCACCGTGCTCGCCTCGTACACGTCGAAGGCGACCACCACATGCTCACCGTCCAGCTGACCGGACAACTGACAACGTCCGGGAGCGGCGTCGACAAGAGTCACTGCATCTACACCCGCAGCGCTGGAGCCACCTGGACAGGTCACCGAGAACGGCTTGCCTCCCCGGACAAGGACTTCGACGTCGAAGCGCGCACCGGCAGACTCAACAGCCGGCAAGGCATCCCCGATGCTTGGCTCCCGAATCTCCAGAGCCAAACTAGGCCCGCTTGTCAGAACGGCAGTCAAGGCAAACATTGCGCCGACCAAGCACAGCGCAAGAGTCATCCCGACCACCAACGGTCTCAGCGACGGCCGGGTGGGCGCAGGAAGTTCAACGACCGTCGGTTCAGGCTGCTCACCATGCAAGAACCCATCCGGTAGCATGGGACGCTTTTTCAGAATTTCGGGAGGCGGCCCCACCTGCACCGGAAACAGCGAGTTCCCGGCCCGATCGCCGACGTCTGGTGCTCGCCAACTCGTCTGCTGAGTTCTGTCGTGGTGCTGGCCAGCCGTTCTCGAATCCGTCGTCATCACAATCGTTGAATCTTCCACAGCCGTGCGGTCATCACCCGCGTCGTTAAAACCGACTGCCGATGCTGGAACATCGTTTCGCTGCACAGTTGCGTCATGCGTCACGGCTCTGCGCACCCCGCCAATGTGCGTCGAACACCAGGCCTCAAGACCGACATGCTGTGGACCCAAGCAGTCACGAAGTGACTTGGGTAGTGATTGAAGACGCGGGCGGTCATCCGGATCCCACGACAACATTCGTCGTAAGACGTCACCTAGACCATCCGGTAGTCCAACATTCGGGCGAGACATGGCGCGCACGAGCATCCTGCGAACGGTCGCTGCGTGCGCCAGCTCGTCGACCGCCTGTCCGGGAGGAGCACCCGCGAGCATCGTCCCTAGGTACACCCCCAACCGATAGACCAATGCGGCATCTCCCACATCACCGAAGGGTGCAAACAGACGCGGCGATCGTGGAGTAGGCCCCACAAAGCCCGCTAATTTCACCCCGCCAGTGTCGTCTACCAGCACATCCCAGTCTTCGGGTCCCGGATGACGGCGGGCACCTGGGAGACGCATCAGCACTTCAACGAGCACCGCGAGCAGTTCCGCGGCAACACTCGCAGGTACGACCGTCTCGGAGGCGTCTCCCGCCACATTTAGTAGAGCTACACCGTCAAACGCCTCGTATACCCAGGCGACCCGACGGTCATGCTCTACGACTGCTCTGAGGCGCAGCACGCCGACGTCCGCCTCGGCTAGCGCATACTCGGCCGCATCTTGCGCCATCTTGAGCATGCGCGGACCGGTTTGTGGAGGTCCAAGCTGGATCAGCACATCTTCTAGCTCTTCTGGACTCCCAAAAGTCCCCCGCCACGCAGCACCGCTCCAGGCGTCGTGCCTAGCTAATAGTCGCAGTACAGGCGGTTCCGTAGCCATTCAGTCAATACGGTACCACGGTCGAGAAATGCGCCGAATGGTTGAACGACCGTTACACAGTGACCAAGGAAGGACGTCATGGACACCAAGCCAGAACAGGAAGCACTACGTGCCATTCTGACCGCCGCCGGACGCGCGGGACTCCGACACTTTCACGAGGCGACTGTCACGCTTAAAGCCGACGGCTCGCAGGTCACTCGCGCCGACACAGAGTCCGAGGCCATCCTCGTTGAGGCGTTGCTGAAGCACTCTCCGGGCGTGTCCATTGTGGCGGAAGAAGGCCACCGCGAATCGGGAGTCGGCCATGCCACCTGGTACGTGGATCCCGTTGATGGGACTGGCGCCTTCGTTGATGGCATGGCGTACTGGGGCCCTACGATCTGCCTTGTAGACGAGGACGGTCCCGTAGTTGGGGCCACCTGGTTCCCTCGCATGGGAGAGTTCTGGTACGCGCGGCGAGGCGAAGGCGCCTGGCGGGATGACCACCGCCTGCGCATCGAGGCGCGCACTTCCTTGCGCCCCAATGATGCCTTCCTCGTGCCAAGTCGCTTTCACAACCTCCCCGCTGTTCCGTGGAAAGGCAAAGTGCGCGCGCTCGGCAGCACGGCCGCTCACCTGGCTCTCGTTGCTGGTGGAGGGCCGGTTGGTACAGTGATAGGAGGAGGATGGCGCATGTGGGATGTTGGCGCTGGAAGTCTCATGGTCACGGAAGCGGGTCGAACCATCGTGGACATCAGCGGCGAGGTGTACCATCCTAAGACAGACCGAGGAGATGCGTTCATCGCCGGTGATGCGCGCTCTATTGAAGCCTTCCTACCCATGATTAGAGCTGCGCGACCTACCAAATGAATGACGACCCTGCCAACGATGCACCGAGTGAACGCCCGCAAAACAGCGTCGCCATTCCGCCCGTCAAGCCACCACCCAATGGAGTCCGCCGTTCACGCGACCTGTTGAACTTCTACATGGCAGAGGTCCGGCGCTACCCGCTGTTGAGTCTGGAGCAAGAAAAGGCCCTGGCTGTTCAGTACCAAGAGAACGGTGACCGTGAGGCTGCAGAGCGCTTGGTGACGGCAAACTTGCGGTTGGTCATCAAGATTGCGTTCCAATACCACCGTCAGTGGTCGAACGTGCTGGACCTCATTCAAGAGGGAAACGTAGGTCTGGTAGAGGCATTGTCTCGCTACGACCCGTACCGTGAGATTCGATTCAGCAGCTACGCGCAGTATTGGATTCGCGCGATGATTCTCCGCTTCCTGCTCGACAACTTTCGGCTGGTTCGCTTGGGCAGCTCGCGTGCGGGTAGAAAGCTGTTCTTCCAGCTCAAGAAAGAGCGCGACCAGCTCACCCTCGAGGGCGTGCAACCCTCGCCGAAGGCACTGGCCGAGCGATTGGGCGTATCCGAGGAAGAAGTCGCTGCCGTGGACCGGCATATGCGCGCGCCGGCACTGTCCCTCCACGCCCCTGCGGGAGACGCCGATGGTCGGCCCCTTGCTGAGATGGTGGCCGAGACCGTGCCCAACAACCCCGAAGACAACACCACTCGCCAGCAAATGGGCGATCTCATTCGAGCCAAGCTCGCCATCTTCGCCGCAACCATCGATGACGAACGCGACAGCCAGATATGGCGACGACGCATGGTCAGCCCAGAGCCTGCGAGCCTGTCCCGGTTGGGCACAGAATTCGGTGTATCGAAGGAGCGGGTGCGGCAGTTAGAGGTACGACTCAAGAGACGTCTGCGCGAGTTCCTACAAGAAGAAATCGGCGATGAGCTCGGGTTCGAGTTCAGCTAGCCAACAATCTCTCAAGAGAGCGTGACAAGCTACTGGGCGAACACTTTGGCGCGCAGGTGGACTTTTAGTTCGCCTTTGTGACGCGACTCGCGGAACAGCCCGGCGGTCACCAAGCGTTCGTCTACCGGTTCACGCACGGCCGAGCCGCGCATTGCAACTTCTTCCAGCCGCGCCGAGATGGTCCCGTCTGCACATAAAATCTCAACTGCGGTACGAACTTCATCACCCAGACGTCCGAGACCGCGAAGTAACTCTGCCTTGCTAGATGTAAGCCATTGACCCGAGGCCGCCGTACGTCCGACAGCGTCAACCAGGGTCGGCACACCGCCGACCAGATCCGTTGCCGCCTTCAACAGGCTCTTATCGGTCGGCCCGAGGTACTCGACCAGTGCTTCGACCGCTTCCTCTTCGGAGAAGTCTGCCAAGTGAACGGTCTGACTTCCAGGAATCACCATCTGTGACATCGACGCTTGAGTCCCGGCCAACAAGATGTTCAAGCGACGGTCCTCAGTGAATTCTTCGACATGCTCACTGAACACGTGCACAAAGTCTTCGACGGCTTCACGGTGCAGGTTCTCCAGTCCATGCACCAGCAAAGCCCGCTGCGGCCCGGTACGGGCACGACGCAGCAGATCGCGCATGACGTTTCGAAAGCCATTGCGGTCAACAGCCATCCAAACGGGTCCCGGCACATAGAGCTCACAGAACTCAATGACTGCGCGAGACAGGTACTGACGGCTGTCATGTACCGTGCGACCTGCCATGGGGGTCATGGCGAGCGTACGGCACTGAACGATCGGCTTTCGAACCCCGAGGTCAACAGAGACATCATCGAGGAAAGCTCGGGCTTCCGACCACCTCGGAGTGTGGAGAACCACCGGGACCATGCGTCGGAGCAGATGCCGAACACGACGAGCCGCCCGCGCTCGCGTCGCGCGTTCAACGGCATACTGCCTCGAATTAAATGGCGTGTTCTTCTTACCCCGGAGGATCCGAAGGCGCCTGTCGAGCCGATGCATGGCAAACCCGGTGGTGAGCGGGTAACGCTCGCTGCCTTCATAGCGGTTCCGCCCTTTTCCTGTCAAGAGCAGCCCTAGAAACAACTTCACAGTATTGGAGACTCTCTGCCCCTAAATCGAGCTAAAGTGAGCACATGACCGTGTCTGCTGACGATGTTGTACCCAACGCGAACAGCCCCCAGTTGCTCACGCAGCTGCTGGAGTTGGTCGCCCGAGGTGTGCGCTCGTCGCGCGGACTGCAGGGCGCGTTGGCCGTGGATTCGCGAACGGTGCGGTACTACGTCCGGGCCGGCGAGTGGCTGAGACTGATTGAGCCCGGGACAGAAGTCTCACTCTCTCCTCTCGGCCTTGAGTACGTCTACGCCGGTAATCAGCGCACGCGGGTCTACGCGACTGCCGTGTGGGCCGTGCCACTGGTCCGCCAGATCATGGCTGGCCACACCGACCTGCCATCTCCGGCCGACGTCGCAGCCACACTCCTGCACGCTCACCCCGAGCTGGCACCATCCACTGCACAACGCCGGGCAAGCTCAGTACGCAGCCTCATTGCGCCGGCACTCAAGCACCGCGGGGTTCAGGCCCGGGTGGTGCCACAGCTCGACCTTCCACTCACGCCCACCGTGCGCAGCTTGGCGCCGCCCACCAACATGCCGGATCTAGCAGGTGAGCACGACCCGGCACTCTACCGCTACTTGTTGGGTGCCCTACTGGAGTTTGGGGAGCTAACCTTAGGCCACATCCGCGCACTTCTCGACCGCGCTGGTGCCAATGACGCGCCGGTCGGCGGGTATATCGCCATGGCCAGCGCCCGCGGAGACGCTTCTCGGGTGGATAATCGTCTGGTGCTAACTGCCGAAGCCGCCGCCCATAGCGAGCTGGCAGAGTCCACACCCGCCGTCATTTTGTCCGACCCCGGCTACCGCCTGTGGCTCGACGACTTGGTCCGAGACGACGAAGTCAGCGCTGCACGCAGACGCTCCCGCGCCCACCGCTACGCCCCATGGGACACCCGCTTGTTCGGCGAATCCCCAACCCCCGACACACTGCATGACCTTCTGTCGCGGAGACTAATTGACCGGGGGATAGACACATGGCCCACACGCGGAACGCCTGGACCCGCCATAGATGTTCGCAAGCGTCCGTTCCTAGAACTCTGGGAACACGCAGGGTTGCTCGTCGCTCTCCCCCCGAGCCTAGGTGCCCTTCGTGGCGGCATGGGTGCGGTCCGTTCCATGTTCGGTGAGACACGCCATGGCGAGCGCGTGGGGCTTCCGCTTCCTGTCGAGATGAGCGTTGCCACACACGCTGGCCTGCTGCATCCAGGCGAACGTCCCCCGCGAAGTATTCCTGACATGCGTAGTCTGCGTATGCGCCTCATCAGCCGCTCCCCGTACCCAGCTCTGTTCACTGCACTACTGCTCGCTCATCGTGGCAATCCCAGAATCGAGATCCGCCGGACACGCGCCGGATGGACCGTGTGCGAAGGACGCCGTGCCATCGGTGGGTTGCTCGACGTCCTCGACGACTTTGCTCTGTCACGAAACTGGATCTGTGCACGTCGCCCACGGGCTGGCTTGGTTGCACAAGACCTTGTGGATGTGCTGGATGTCCTCGGTGTTCTCGCACCACTGAGCCAGCGCATTGTGTTGGACGAGACCTTCTTTGTGGCACTCCGCGGTGAGCCCGAAGAGATGGAGCTTCGCGACCAACTCACTCCCCTCGCAGACGCGGTCGAGGCGTATGTGACATCGGTCGCATCATGAGTCATCCACTCTTCATCTACGGCACACTGATGCGACATGCTGACCGCGGCTACATGCTGAACTCTCTTCGTCGACGACCCGCGCGGACCCAGGGTCTACTGTATTCTCTACCCGCTGGATACCCGGCGCTTTCTCCCGGAAATCGCACGGTCTTTGGCGAACTCGTCGAAGGTGTCAGCAACCCGATGCTGTCTATCTTGGACGCCTATGAGGGAGTCTCCGACGGCCTGTACGAACGCCGACGTATCAATGTCCGAGTGGACACCGAGATGATCAACGCTTGGGCCTACTGCATGGACGACGCCCGTGAACGCGGAGGTCGCTTGGTACCGCGGGGGCGGTTCGAACCCGTCCGTCGGAGATGATCACGCTCCTCGGCACATCTACGGTCATGCAAACATTGCGAGACCAGATTGCGCGTATTGCTCCCACTCCTCTGCCCGTACTGCTGCAGGGCGAAACCGGTACGGGCAAGGACCTGGCCGCACAGGCCATCCACGCCGCATCTGGACGGACCGGCGAGTTTGTCACAGTCGATTGTGCTGCCATCAGTGCGGGGGTGTTGGAGAGCGAACTGTTCGGCCACACCCGCGGCGCATTCACCGGCGCCAATCACTCACGCGAAGGATTGATTGCGGCAGCGGATGGCGGCACTTTCTTCCTTGATGAGATTGGGGAGCTGCCTCTCGACGCACAGACGCGCCTGCTTCGACTGCTTGAAAACCACACCTTCCGACCTGTCGGCGCACAACAGGACCGACGCGTCGACATTCGTGTAATCGCAGCCACCTGGCGAGGACTTCATGAGCGTGTCGCCGACCGGTCTTTCCGCCAAGATCTGTACCACCGCATCAGCGTCGTCGAGCTCACATGCCCTCCCCTTCGTGACCGTCGGGGAGACCTCGACCTCTTGATGGCACACTTCTTCGCGCGCGCCGCCGAGCGCCACCCGCGACAGCCGCCAGAACTGACACCCGCGGCCAAGCGACATCTGCGTCGCTGGCCGTGGCCCGGCAACGTCCGCGAGCTGAACAACGTCGTCGACTACTTGTGGGCCATGACCCGTGGCGTAGTAGACATGGCCGACCTGCCGAAGCGCCTTCAGCGCCCACTACCCGAAGCCTCACACGCCAACACCGTGCCTATTCATGCGGAGCTGCCCTACTCCGAGGCCCGGCGTGCATGGCTCGACCATTTCCAAGAGAGGTACGTCGCCGCCATTCTACACGCGCATGACGGGAACGTCTCGGCGGCCTCACGAGCGAGCGGAATGGACCGTCGCTCCATCCAACGCATCCTCAAGCGCGTCACGAGTGGACCCCAGGTGCAGTAGGCTGGGCGCATGTCCGACATTACCTCCGTCATCGATGCCCCGAACCGACCCCGCCAGATCCATCTGCGTCGCCTCAGGCTGACCGTTCTCGACGGACCCGACCGGGGCCTGGAGAGAGAACTCGACCGAGATGTGGTCCACCTAGGCACCCACGAAGACAACGACCTGCAGCTGACCGACGACACCATCAGTCGGTACCACGCAGAGATTGACCACACTCAACACGGAACCGTGCTCCGGGACCTCGGCTCCACCAACGGCACATGGGTGGGAGACGTTCGAGTACGTGAGGTCTATTTGGGCGACCGTCAGCGCACCTTTAAGCTGGGTCAAACCACCATCTGCTTCGCGTCAGAAGACGAAGTTGTCGACATCGTTCCCTCCGAGGTCGAAGTCTTCGAGAGTCTTGTGGGCCGCTCGGTAGCCATGCGTGAGCTGTTCAGCGTTCTCGACCGCGTCGCTCCCACAGATCTGACGGTTCTCATCACCGGCGAAACCGGCACAGGAAAAGAGCTGGTGTCGCGCGCCATTCACGCCCGTAGTCGGCGAAGCAAAGGTCCACTCGTCGTCTTCGATTGTGGCGCAGTGGCACGAAACCTGGTTGAGAGTGAACTCTTCGGCCACGAGCGTGGTGCATTTACCGGCGCCCATGCCCCACGTGCAGGGGTGTTTGAACAGGCACACGGCGGAACCATCTTCCTGGACGAGCTTGGGGAGCTGCCGTTGGAGCTTCAACCCACCTTGTTGCGGGTACTAGAGCAACGCCAAGTGCGCCGTGTCGGTGACCGACGCATGCGACCTGTAGATGTACGCGTGGTTGCAGCCACCAATCGGAACTTGGAAGACGACGTTGCCGCAGGCAGATTCCGCGAGGACTTGTACTACCGCCTCGCTGTGGTCGAAGTCCCCCTACCGGCTCTGCGCGAACGCCCCGAAGATCTCCCTTTGCTGATCGAGCGGCTACTCAGCGAGATTCCTTTTGAGCACAGCATCCAAACGGTAAGCGCCGCGGTGCTCGAACGATTCTCCGAGTGGCCGTGGCCCGGAAACGTTCGTGAACTACGCAATGTCCTCATGGGCTCAGCTCCATTCTGTGACACCGACACCGTGCAACTCACCGACCTCCCCTCCACCTTCCAGCGCGCAGTCGTGCGCGGCGGGCTGACATTGAAAGAAGCAAAAAGTCGAGCCGTTGAGGCATTCGAACGTTCCTACCTAGAGGATTTAATGGCAACCCACGCCGACAATGTCGAGTCTGCAGCGGCTACTGCCGAACTTGAAGCCAAGGTCTTGCTGCGAATGCTCCGCCGTCACGGACTGCGTTGACCCGCGTTGACGCGGTCTGTGAGCGGATGGTAGCGTCTCGTCCCACCTCCACGGCGCCTAGAGCGCTCGACCGGGAGCGAGCTGGATGGCCTCCGACGCCGAACGTCTTGACCGCATTACGCAAACAATCCACACCGTGCTCGAAGAGCGGCTCACGCAGCTACTTTCGGATGTCCAAGCGGTTCGAGAAGTTGCCGACCTCATCGACAATACCGATACGGACATTGCCCGTTGCGAGTTGCTGAAGGATCGACTTCAGTCACGGATGGCGACCACCTCGGGAGATGCGCGCGATGACCTGCACCGCCGGATCGCAAACGAGGACGAAGCCGTCAGCAATCTGACACTGCTCCGGGCCGATCTTACAACGACTCTCGAGGCGCTGTCCTCCGATCTTCAGAAAGGGTCGGCCCTGTGAGTTCGCCCTCTATTCGCTCGCTGATCGCCGTACTCGATGCGGCATCTGTGTATGCCCAAAATATTGCTGCACGCGAGCTTCCCCCCAAGCGCGCGTTGCGCTTGGCCCGAAATGCCCAGCAACGCGCATCCGAAACGCTTGAGAAGCTCGGACATGCTCCGAAGGCCCTTCCCATGGTGTCGCGCGATGACACCGACGAACTCTTGGGCCGTGCTCTCGGTACAGGCGTTCCGTTTGATGAAGGTCCCGAGGGCGTGGCCAACATCGAGACACCGCTTCCAACGGATGAAATATCGGATGCTGCGAGTGCACTCATCGAATTCCCTCCCGAAGAGTACGTGGCTGTCGAGGTCGAGTACGATCCAAGCGCCATCAACGGCACGATTCCGGATGAAGAAATCACCATCAAGAGCGCTGCGGGCCCCGTTTCCTCTCCGTACGGAACCGAGGGATCGGATTCGTTCGACCTCATCGGCGAAGACGTGGCGGATGAACAGACCGAAGATCAAGCCACAGCGGTAGAAGTCGGTCCGCTGGGCGCAGTCCTCGCCTTTGATGACACCACGTACGCGGACGACCCATCAGTTGCCGAGGTCATCGTCACGAAACAGGCTGCGGCTGCCGAAGTTGCAGCCCTGCGCGCGTCGTTGCCTCCTGGGGCCAAGGTCAAATTGGATGAAAAGGACACCTTCGACGACGCCGTTGATACAAAGCACGATGAAGAAGATGACCCGCAGTTCATCACTCAAGAACACGCAGCCATCCCCTCTGCGCCCGTCGCAACCGTCACCGCCGTGCCGTTCGCCGGTCTGGCGGTTTCAGGCAGGGTCACCGCAGCAGCGGTAGCGGTCCCCCGAGAAACCGAAGCCAACTACGACAACGTCGCCGTTCCACTCATCCGTGACCAGTCGACTCCCAAGCCCCGGGCAGCGGCCATCCAACTCGGCACCGACCTAGGCCATAGCGTCGTCCTCGGAACCGAAGAAGAAGATGAACCGATCGCCGTCGGCGGCGCCGAAGATGATGAAGACTACGACTACGACCCCGAAGACTACGACCCCGACGCGGGCTTCGTATTGAACGTGGCCGAGTACGAAGAAGTCGACGAAGACGACTACGACGACGACGCTGAACCGACCGCCGAACCCGAGCTTGTCCCCGAGCTGGCGCAAGTCGATATCGCCCAGTCTTTAAAGAAAGCAAAACAAGCCGCCGAAGAGGGCGACCTGCATGACGCCATCGATTTGTTCTCGGACGTCCTAGACGCTGAGTACGAGAATGTGGAGGCCCTGGTTGGCCGAGGCCGTGCGCAGCTCGTCCTGGGAGACTTCGCCCGCGCCATGTCGGACTTCACCATCGCTGCCGAAACTGCACCCGAAGACCCTGAACCGTGCATTGCGATCGGCGACCTCTACTTCGAGCGCAAGGATTACCGAAGCGCCATTGAGTACTACGATGCGGGCCTGACCGCTGACCCATCTCATGCCATGGGCTTTTGCCGGCGAGGTATCAGCCACTACTCGCGCAAGGACTACGGAACAGCAGTGTTGGACCTGAACAAGGCCCAACAGCTCAACCCCGAGTTGGCGAACATCAAGACCTACATCAGCATGGCTAAGAAAAAAGCGCGTCGCTAGATCACCATTCGCCGCATAGCCATTCGATTGATTGTACCGCATCGCCGATCCTCGGCGTTGCGGTTCGTACTTTCAGGGACTGTAGAGGTGCGAGATACATTTCGCGCTTTCACTACGCAGGTGCGTAATTGAAGTGGCACTTTCGCGCCATCTGACGTCCCCAAAACGGTACAACCCCCATTATCAATCCCTTCTAGTCCGGCACGGGGATTGCATTAGGTAAGCAACCAACGCACCATGGAGCCGTCATGCTCGCGACCAATCCCCGCACTCTCGAGAACAACCGCAACCAAATCGTCGCGAAGAGCTTCTACAAGGAACTCCGCCGCGAAGGGTTTTCGCACGAGCAGATCATTGACCTGTCCACCACCCTGCTGGACTTCGTGACCCGCGACATCTCCAACAACAATGAATCCATTCGCGCCTCCAAGTAGCAGGATGTTCGTCACAACTCGGTCGTACGTGACGAGACGGCCTTGAGTTGAATCGTTTCCTGGTGTACTCCCACGGCTCAAACCACTGGGGTTCGCCATGTCCGATCTCGACACACACGCCCAAGCGGGCATCGCTGCAGTCAATGAGCAGCAGTACGAAGCCGCGATTGCTTCCTTTGAGAAAGCCGTCGCAATCGCGCCCGAACGACCCGACATGAACAATGCGCTAGGAATGGCGCACATGCATCGCGGAGATGTTGGCGGAGCCATTCCGTACCTAGAGAAGGCCAAGACATTGTCTGACGCCTTCCCGGACGGCGAGCATGCCGACATGAAGGTGCACTTCTTCACCGGACTCGCCAGCGCCTACCAGCTGACCGACCGCGTCGCAGATGCCAAAGCGGTGTTGCGCGAAACGGTGTCGCGCTTTCCAGACCACCCCGACGCCGCATTGCAGCTGGGGCAGCTCCTGCTCGACACCACAGAGGTCACCGAGGGCATTCGCCTGTACAAGTCGCTCGCCGAGCACCCCGGTCTGGACGATGAACGCCGTGAAGCAGCAGCAGCCGTCGCAGGGGCCATCGAAGCCTTCCTAGACGTCGATGAGCCGCCTACCGTGTTCCTCGAGGCCCACGCGTCGTCCTACAAAGAGTACTTCGACGACATCGCGTCCAACCAGCCAGACTGGTACGCGGAAGCGGCCCGAATGGCCCGCGGAGAAGACGGTGAGGTCAAGCCCATCTTGGCCGAGGGTGCGCGTCCCTACGCCATGGTCCGCGTGGACATGGTGAACCCGACCACTGGTGAAGTTGCCGGCGTGTACTCGGAAGCCGAGCCGATGGTCGTCGCAGTTGACGGTCTCGAACCGCTCGCACAGCTGTCGATTCTCTTCCCCTGGGAAGACCCGCCCTTCGACACCTGGGTGTGCAGCCGTTGCCCATGGCATTGGCTCCCCATCATCATTCAGATGCAGCCTAGTGATGGTGCCGCAGAAGCTCTCGATGACGCCATTGGGTCTTGGTACCTGGCCGGATACAACGGTGACTTCGGCGACGCAGACTCTGGCCGTTTCCACTACATCGGCGACCTCGAAGATGTCGGCAACGGTGGTGTGGCAACGGTGGTGGACTTGGGACGCGCCCGTTTCGACGCGATTCCAAACCTCATCAACCGCCTAAGCGTGTTGCACGAGACATTCCCGATTCGCCGGCTGCTGATCGGTGGCGGACGACTGCCTGACTAGGCTGTTGGGTGATGGCGTTCGTTGCGGGAGGGCTGCGGGTTGTGAGCCCAGCAGCGCCTCGTGTTCAGAAGGGCAACGCTCCCGACTTTCGGAAAGCGCGCCTTCATCGAGACAACCATCGCGAAGCAACTTGCGCAGCTCATAGCCAGCGCCGGCATTCACTGACGACGCTCAACAGACCACCCCAACGCGCTAGCGGCGGCTCTTCGGGTAGTAGTTGACCTGCAGCATGATGCTACCGAAGTGAAAGCGGTAGTACGATGTTGCGTACGGAACGTTTGCACCCACGTTGAACTGCAGCTGACCCGGGTCTAGGCCCTTCGGCTGCGGCATGAACTTCATACCGAAGGTGAACACGGTGAAGTTAAACGGGCGTGGGCTGAAGGTAATGTTCTTCAACTGGCCGCTGGTCTCCACGAATGCCGCCACGGTGTCCGATGCCCGGTACGTGACATTGGCGCCAAAGAACCAACGCATGCCGACCGGCCCCTGACCGAGCTCGAGTTCGCTGCCGAGCTGACCCTGAACATCAATCTTGTCAGCGAAACGCTTGCCGGCCGCAATCATGGGGCGGAAGCCAATAAATGTTGGGTCCGCATTGAAGTGCACGGTGCCAATAGCGGTCAGCAAGGTGTTGGTCTTCACCGACTTGATGATCGCGTATCGAGCGGTCGCTTCGACGCTCGCACCCGTGTAGCGACGGCGGAGCGAGCCGCCGACTGAGAAGTTGCGTGCCAACTGGTGGTCATAGCCAAAGTATGGATTGACGTAGTCGGGAAAACCCAGCTCGATACCGCCCTGAATGGTGGTGCGCGGGTTCATGATCTCAAGATTCAAGCCCTGGGAGAAGTCGATTTCCTCGTCCAGCGCGTCAACCTCTCCGGTCTGTAGGGTCTCGCCGTACAGCTCTGAAATCACTTCGTCGATGCGGTCGCGGATGCGGCCCTCAAACGCCGAACTCTCGTAGCGCCGCAGGTAGGCTTCCCACAACTCCACTTCTTCTTCTGCCGCCATGTCAGCCGCGCGCTCTTGGGTGCGGCGGTAGACCACTGCGTTGTCGTCAAACTGCGGCTCGACTTCGCCACCGAGAAGGTCAACGCCAGAGTCATCATCAGTGTCGAGAAACTCAAAGTCACCCATCTCGTCTTCGTCGCCAAAGTCGAGTTCGTCTGCACCTAGATCCGCGGGGGGATTGTCGGCTGCGTCCGTGTCATCTTCCGCGTCATTACCGCCGGCATCATCCAAGTCGTCGAACGCAGACTCGTCCCAGTTGAACTCGTCGCCTTCGTCCTGAGCGAAGGCAGGCGATCCAGCTATCGACAGCACAACAGCCGCGACGGCGAGTGGGCGGAGTGCGCAAGCGAGGGCGCGACCAGGGGCGGAAAACAGAGCAGCCATGAGGTGGGCCTCGTCGGACAAGGGGGCCGCGGATACTAGGCCGGAGCCCGTACAGGTGCAACCGGAGTGAACCGTGGACGACCACGCCAGACAGGACGCCGCCGAGCAGGTCCGAGCTCATTTAGTGAGTCTCCGCGGTGGAGCCCCCTTCTTCTCGAGCGCAGATGGCCAACTCTTGTTGCGGTGGTTGGACGAAGAGGTGCCTGTACCGCGCATCTGCATGGCATTGGAGTCTGCAGCCGAGGCGCGACGCAAACGGCCCAGTCGGATTCCGTTGTCGCTCAGCCATGCCAAACGTCACTTAGCAAAGGTCTCGTCAGGCCGTCTGTCAGCGCTGCCGGACGAGATCGATACACGGGCCGAGTCGTCCCAGGAGGAGGATGTTCATCCATTCACCCCCCTGTGCATGCTCCTGGAAAAGCACGCCGGCGAGCAACCGAGCTTCACGGCTCTCGCAACCGCGCTGCATGCCCTAGACATCGACGCCTACCTCGTCGACAACGGCCTTGACCTTCTGCGGAACTGCTACGCTACGCTTTGGACAGAACTCACCGACAATGAGCGGCGATCGCGCATTTCTGGCGGCATCGAGGCACTCGGTGATCTACCGACGGGTCTGGACGAGTCCGTAGTGATGGCAGCAGCCGAGGAACATGCACGGTTACAGCACCTGGGTCAGTGGCCCTGGCTATCCTCCAACACTCTCTGGGAACTCGCCGAGCGATGAGCACCTACCTCCCCCATCCGGGCGCCAAGCCCAAATGTCCGCACTGTGACCAACGCGGTTTCGTCATCCGTCCAGTCGGAGAACGTGCCGAAGCACAAGTCTGCGAATGCGTTCAGACCTGCCCCAAGTGTAGAGATACCGGGTGGGTCAGCACCACAGATGACATGCGCGGTCCCAAAGGCCGTTGCGACTGCCAGCATGTCCAGCGACGCATGCGCCTATACGCAGCCGCAAACATCCCAGCTAGGCACTACAACAGTCGCCTAGCGAACTTTGAGATCGACGGCCCGCTTCAGATGATGGCTGTGCAGGCCGGTATGGATTTTCTGACGCGCTTTCGTCCAGGGGAACCCACCCGCGGCTTGGTCTTCCATGGAAATGTCGGACGCGGCAAGACCCACTTGCTCTGCGCCCTTGTCGGCGAGCTGATTTTGGAGCACGGCGTCAGCGCGCGCTTCGTCGAGTTCAGCCACTTGGTAGCGGACCTCAAGGTGGCTTTTGAACGAAAGTCAGGTGCAGCCGACGTGCTTGAACAGCTGGTCGAAGTCGATGTCCTGGCGATTGATGAGCTCGGCAAAGGCCGCAATACCGAGTTTGAGGGAACGGTGGTCGACGAGGTCGTTAGCCGTCGATACAATTCCAATACACCCCTTCTCGGCACCACCAACTACACACCCGGTGCCGCAAGCGGTTTCGCCAACGCAAACCTAGCGCGCCCGCAAGCAACCGCCCCTATGCTCTCCGACCGACTTGGCGAGAGGGTTTACAGCCGAATCAAGGAAATGTGCGACTTCGTGCCGGTCCAGGGTGAGGACTTCCGACAGCGCAGCACCCGCCCAAAGCGCAGACCGCGATAGGGTCGCTTCGAGGACTACATGGCCTACACTGTGAGCTTCCCGACCAGCGGGAGTCAAACCCCCATTGATGACGTTGCCACTTGGCTGACGGAGAACGGCGAACCCTTCACTCAGGAAGGACCGGAGGCGCTGACCCTCCGCGCATTGCCCGTGACCATCGTGTTTCGGGAAGACAGCATCCTCCGCGCTCATGTGGAAGTCACGGCATCGGTCAAGCTAGACCGAATGGTCGAGGTCTTGTACAACTTGGCGCTGCTCATCGGTGCAGACGTGTGCTTGGCGGACACGGGCAAGGTGACGCGCGGCGAACTTTGGATTCAGCTGGCAGACGTTCAAGACTGCAAGCGGGTTGGAGAAGCGTTGCAGCGTGCAGATGCCATGGGCCGACTCGCGAATATTTCTCGGGCGATGTGGGGCGTGCTGGTTGCTGGCATGCCGGGGCGTGATGTCCGCTGGGACACACAGCGCGAATGTGTTGTCGAGTTGCTCGAAGTCGGCGCAGAGGGTGGCATCTCCTTGGACGAAGCGGCGTGGCATGCTGAAGAATCCGCCGTCGGGGACGTCATTGCACAACCGGTCACCGCCGGACACCCACACCTCATCTTGTGGCGTTGGCTGCGAGAAGCCCATCCATCCGTTGCAAACGCGTAGGAGCGCTCCGTGATTCTGGGACTCGACCACATTGCTATCGCCGTAGACGACTTCGAAGGCGGAATCGAACGGTTTGCCAAAGACTTCGGTATTGAGTTGGCCGGCACCGAAGACGTGGTCTCGGCAAAGACCAAGACCGCCTTCTTACCCATCTCGGGTACCCAGATTGAACTGATTCACCCGCTCAATGGGGAAGGTCCGCTGGTCAGTTCCCTCGCAAAGCGTGGGCCCGGTCTACACCATCTTTGTTTCCGAGTGGATGATGTAGAAGCCGAGATGACGCGCCTGCAAGGTCTCGGATACCGCTTCTTGAGCGATACCCCATCACCAGGTGCTCACGGCACTCGCATTGCGTTCATCCACCCTAAATCAGCGGGCGGCGTACTCATTGAGCTAGCGGAGCACCCAGCATGAGTGGTGCGGTCGGCGAGCAAACCACCCTTGCCGAGCGCAAGCGGCGAGCCGGACAACGCATCTTCGTTGGCTTCCACGGCCACGCGGTCAGTGAAGATCTGCGCAAGTTGGTTCGGGAAGTGGGGCCCAGCGGCTTCGTTCTGTTTGCACGCAATGTGGCATCACCAGAACAAGTACGCGAGCTGAATCGAGAGCTGGCTTCCCTGGTACCGGACAGCCATCCGGCGTTCCTCGCTGTCGACCAAGAAGGGGGCCGTGTCCAGCGCATTCGTGAGCCGGCTACCCGCTTTCCGCCCATGCGAACGCTGGGTGCGGCGAAGAACCTGACAGCAGACGTCTCACGGGCAATGGCGATTGAGCTTCGCGCAATGGGGTTCAACCTCAACTTCGCCCCTGTCGCTGACGTCGACAGCAACCCGGACAACCCGGTGATTGGCGACCGGTCGTTCTCGCGGGACCCCAAGGCGGTGGGCGAGCATGTCGCCGCCTTCATCCGCGCCCACCAAGCCGAGTTCGTGATGGCCTGCGCCAAGCACTTCCCAGGTCACGGGGACACCAACACGGACAGCCACCACACGCTGCCCACTGTGGACCGTTCAGCACACAGCTTGCGTCAGACCGAATTGCCCCCCTTCCGCGCCGCTATTGCCGCTGGCGTAGCAACCATCATGACCAGTCACGTGGTCTACCCGGCATGGGACGAGACGTTTCCGGCCACAATGTCCGAGACCATCATCAACGGGTTGGTACGGAAAGAGCTTGGCTATGACGGGCTCATCTTCAGCGATGACTTGGAGATGAAGGCGGTGCGCGGCCGCTACACCGCCGAAGAACAGGTCATGTGCATGACTCGGGCCACGGTCGATGTTCTGCTGTGTTGTGACCGCCAAGATGTCCAAATGGAAGTCTTCGAGGCTGCCGTTCGCGCACAAGAGATCAACCCAGGCGCCCACCACAATACCGAGCTCTCCGTCGCACGCCTTGACGCTCTACGGAAACGCGCCTTCTTGCTGCCAGACGGTCGCCCCATTCCACCCCCGCCTGGGCTCGAGGTTATCGGTCAGCATCGCGCTCTCGTCGAGCGTATCCGAGAGGTAGCCTCACGATGATGTGGCTCCTCCTTACCGCTTTCGTATCCGCCCAGGAATGCGCCGCGGAGCCGCCTTCGATTCCGTCCAATACATCCGTCGTATGGGTCAGCCGGAACGGGAAACGGGCGGGTAACAATCAGTACCTCTGGGTGACGCCAACGTCGGAAGTGACACGCTGGATTGGCAGTCAAAACCGCGCAACTGTCGGCGGATTACTTCGACATCTGGGCCTGCGTCGACGAATGAGTGAACCTAGGCGACGCTACAAGGTCGTGGTGTTCGACGCCGACCACGGGTCGCTGTGTCGTCCCATCCAGGGCGAAGCTCCAGGAGCGATTGTCGGTGGGCTTCCGGTCTGTGAACCCGCCCAAGCGCGGGATAATGGCCCTAATAACGGCTGTGGCTGGGCAGATGCGCGAGACGGTGACGGTGCGAGTCTTGTGCGTGCGACCTGGGGCGACCTCAGCGCAAATGGCTTCTGCGTGCTTCCCGCCACACGCTTTCTCGACGAGGCTCAATAATGGCAGCAGCGAACTATTGTGGGCGATGCCTCACCACATTCACCGGCGAACCTCCCGCATGTACCAACATGTCCTGCGGGTCAAACCAGCCTGAAGATGGCTGGGACACAGTGCTCGACGATGGCGATATTCTCGATCGTCACTACCTCATCGAACGGTGCCTAGCGGTCGGGGGCGCAGGACTCACCTACAAGGCGCGTGAGCTAGACGCAGACAACACGCCCATTGGCCCAGACTTGGCCATCAAAGTCCTGTTCGCTGCACGCGACAAAGGTGCTTTTCTCCAACGTCTGTCGAACGAAGCGCAGATTTTGCAGTCCTTGGCGCACCCGCACATCGTCGCCTGCCACGGATTCGTGACCCGTGTCGGCCATGCGCCGTACTTGGTCACCCGCTTCGAACGCGGCGGCGGTCTGCAGGAACATATCGAGCGCGTAGGCCCGGTCAGGCCGAGCATTGCCGCCGCCATTGCCCACCAGATTCTGACGGGATTGGACAAGGCGCACCGTGCTGGCGTGGTTCACCGAGACCTCAAGCCAGACAACGTGTTGCTCGAAGAGCCCGTCTCGGCCACACAGGTGCCGCACGTGCGCGTGGCGGACTTCGGTATTGCGAAGATACAGGCCGGTATTGGCGACCGACTGACTCGTGTCGGCATGTTCGTCGGCACCCCAGAGTATGCCGCCCCCGAGCAGTTCTCCGGTGCAGACCCCACGGCTGCCACCGATGTATTTGCCATGGGCGGCCTGATCTTGTTCTGCCTGACCGGCGAGCTTCCAGTGCACTTCAGCCAGCGTACTGACCTGCCGACGACCTACCAGGAACTGCTCGACCAGCTGCCTCCTCAGATTCCGTCCTCGGTCCCAGACAATGACGCAAAGAGCGCACTCCAAATACTCATCAACAACATCATGACCCAATACCCCGAGGACCGTCTGACCGTCCCAGAGGTGTTGGTGGCGCTCGCGCCGATCGCTGGCATTCCCGTCGAAGAGTCGGCACACCCGATTGGCAAGACCGCCACTTCCAATTCGGCGTCACCGCGTTCCAGTCCTGCTTCCGCTCCAACCCCCATGCCAGCCGCTGAGGGTCCGCCGGAGACCGAACCCAAGGCAGGCCCCACGGCGCAACCCGTTGTGCCAGACGCCGCCCCTCCGCAACGCAGCAATGGTGCCGTAGCCGCGGTCGGCGCTATGGGAATGCTGGCCGTTGCCGCCCTCGTCGTTTTGGCCGCTATTGGTGGCGGTGCTTGGTACATGGGCGCGTTCGACGGCGAGAGCGTCCCCACGCCACAGCTCACCGCTGGTGTCGGTTCGGAGCGTACCGGAATCTTTCCGTTGGATGGTGCCACGGCCCCGGAGTTGGTTGCAGAGCGGACACGCCTCGCCGATGCAGTCGCGAGCGCCAGCGGCGGCATCCACTTGGTGTGCGCCATTGACGGTGACATCCCGGTGCGACTGACGGTCTCCGAGACGGGCAGCATTGCCGAGGCCCTCGTGAACCCAGCGAGCGGCTTGTCTCGCGAACAGCGTAGCTGCGTGGATACACGATTGACGGCGTTGTCCGTCCCACGTAGCGAGACCTACTCGGTCACGTTCACCACGACTCTGTTTACCAGCAACTAGTCCGCAAACAGCACAGCGGCCGTCAGACAGCCCCGATGCACACCCACACGCGCGGTCTGCACAATCTGCTGAGCTGCCTGTTGGGCAGTCCCTTGCCCGAGGTCCTCGGCGAGTTGCCGGGGGTCCAATGCCCGCCAGACCGGTGCGCTACACAACAGGTACCGATCTCCCCGAGCCATCACCTCGTGGCCTACATCCAGCCCGGGCTCGAGATGTAGGGCCGCGTCGTCGCCCAATCCAGCGGACCCTTGGATAAATCGCTGAGTGACCACATCTGGCTCGACTGGCGCAGCCCGTCCGTGGCGCTGGGCATAAGCCTGACGGGTGTGCTCAATCGACAGCTGCGACACCCGACCCTCTCTGAGTCGAACAATGCGACAGTCGCCGACCTGAGCCCAGGCAAGCTCGTCATGCTGCGGTGCCCACAGCAACGCGATGGACGTTCCCAGTACTTGGCCCGACTGATGGGCCTGTGCGAACAGTGCGTCATGCGCTTGCGCCAGGTACCGAAGCAGAACCCGCTCAGGCTTTCGGGGGGTGGTGGGGCCAAACAGCTTGGCCAGCACCCTCACAGCCGAGAACGAAGCGACCTCCCCCGTCTCAAGCCCTTCCCCTGCTGCTACCGCGAGCAGATGACCTTCTCCCGGCTGTACCGTGTGCACAGCACTATCGCCGACCCGCCAAACGACGCGATCAGCGGATGCGGTGAGGTAGTTGTCGAGGTTGGGGGCACCAACAGACGCAGCCCCAGAGCTCAGTTGCACGCGCTAGCCCTCGACAATCTCGAAGACAGATGCGTCGACGACCAAGCGGTCCCCGATAGACAGGCGGATATCCACGCCATCTTCTGGAGCGGTCTTGTACTTGTCTTCGCCCCTCTGCACGAAGAACGGCCGGAAGCCGTCGCCGAGCTTGTAGGACGGCAAGTAGTTCGACAACACGACCTCGTCGCCGTCGTGAACGGCAGTCACAGTAAGGCTTCCCAAGGCAAGTTTACGTTCGGTTCCCGCGGGTAGACCACGGGTGAACAGAGCGGCGGCTAGTGGGTCTGCGACGTCGATCCCCAACAAGCGTGCCCGCGGGTCGGGAAGGCGCTTGTCGTGTGCAAGGGCAATGCGAACAACGAAGTCTTCGTCGCCAAGGTCATCTCGGCGGATAATGTCGATGGCTTTGCCCGTCGGGTCAAGTTCACCATCGGCAGCAGGGTCACCGTCGACAACCACTTCGGATGCCTGGTGAATGGTCATCGACGCTTTTCGGCCGCGTACCGACAGCAAGAAGTAGTCGGTCGGCGAAAAGGTCTGGTCGTCTTCGATGCGATTTTCAGGGATGATGAGGTCCGCGCCGGTGTGGTTGCCAGCGGTGAACTGCCCCTTGACCATCCAGCCTACCTGAACGACCTGCATGCGACGCGACAGCTCAAACTGTGCGTTGGAGTCGCTTACCGCAACAACCTCGCCAGCTTCTTCAAGGTCATCCGGCGGCGGCAGCATGCCCAGAACTAGTGGTCCATCGTCGTCATCAAACTCGACGTCGACCTCGACAATAGAGTCGTCGGTGTGGGGGGCTGGCGGAAGAGGTGCGGCGGGCACATCTGGAGTCAGCTCAAAATCACCACCTGGAATCGGCGGAGGCCCCCAGTCTTCTCCCTCGTCTTCATCTACCAAAGGCGGCGGCGGAAGGTCGAGGAGTTCGGACGGGGCACGGGCAACCACACGCCCAACGCCAGCATCCTCCAACGACGGTGCCGGAGGCGGTGTGGCAGACGGTGGCGCTGGCGGTGTGGCAGACGGTGCCGCAGACGGTGCCGCAGGCGGTGCCGGAAGCGGTGCCTCGTCCAACAAGCCCGGCGGGAGGTCCTCGCCATCTACCAAAACGGTGGGCGCATCGTAGTACTTGCTCTGACGCTGCTTCACGAGCTCGCGAGAGAACGCGTCGCCAGCCAGAGGCTTGCTGGTGACACCTGGCCCAACCGAGCGACGTGGCACAGGAGCATCCGACAAGGAGGGTGTCCGCGACGCGCGCATCATCATGGGCTCTGGGAGTTGTTCGGCATCCACTCCGATCTCTGCCGGATCCAAGCGAGTCTGGTCCAACGCGGCAATATCCGGCTGCTGGACGGCTTCTACCAGTTCATCAGAGGCAGTGAAGGCGAGCCTAGGTGCCGGTGCCGGCATGACAGCTTCGCCGGCAGGCGGGAAGCCAACATGGAACAAGCAGTTGCCAATCAGCACTTCGTCGCCGGGCTCCAACGACATCTGCGTGGGCGTCTTCTCACTCTTCGTTGGATACAAAGGCCACAATGCCCCGTTACGACGGACAAAAGTGTAACAATGACGAGCCATACAGTGAAGCACCGCAGTCTCGCCCTTTAGATCCACTTCGGCATGCTCTGACGCCACCATGATGCTGTCAGTGTAGAAGTTAGACTTCGGAATATCACCGGAGCGGGCGCGAATCGTCGCTCCTTCGCCCACGGCGGCCTTCCAGCGAATGTTGTCATTTCGCGGCTCATCCGGCAGCGTGACGCGACACTCGCGCGACCGACCGAGGCGATATTGGTCGCCCCACATCATGTAGGTGGAGCTCGCCGGTCGGCGGATTTCCCCCACATACGGCCAGCCCTCTACGTCGGCTTCGCGCAGGTCACGGTAATCGAAGCGCTGTCCAGCGACCTCGATCATGGTGTCGCCGACGATCGGCACAGGCGCATCTACCCCTACCGGCTGTCCGCCGACTTGAGCTCCATGGACGAGAGCGCGGAAGTCCACGCTGCGACGGCGAACCTCGAAGACAGCAGAGGCATCATCAATACCGGTGCCCATCTGACCGCGGGCGTCTACGTACACGTCGTATCCGTCCATGAAGGCGCCAAAGTGCACCTTCTGCAGCAACGCACCACGCTCTTGAAGCGTGAAGATGCGCTCACCAACGACGTCTGGAATGATGGTCTTGTTACCGTACAGCGAACCGGCTGAGCGGTGGGAGAGCTGAACCTCATCGTCCAGCATCATCGGCGGAGCCACGTCTGGTGTGGGCTCTTCCGCCTCTATGACGGCCAGCACCATGTACGCGAGCGGTTCACCCGCGAGGGTGGCAATCGTCAGAACCGAGGCACCATCTTGGTCAGTGGAGGTGACCTGAAAACGGTCTTGGAGGTCCGGGTTGATGAGATGGACGAAGCTGCCATCCGGGTACCGTTGAAGACGGTACAACGCTGACTCTTCGAGGCTTGGGTGACTGAAATTGTCCAGCCAATGGCTGCCGAGAGTGAACAAGATCTGGTCGTCATACAGACGCCCGACCTCTTGGTAGCCCTCCCACACACCCGGTAGGTTGACGAGCACACCCACAACCGGAGTGCTCGATGCAACGGGTCCCGTGTACAGGTTTGGCAGGAGTCCGGTGATGAATTCGCCGGCCGGTAGGCCCAGCGACTGTCCGCCCATCTCGCCAGAACCGTCGCACAGAAAGCGCACTCCAAGCTCACGGCTCGGATGTGGCAACGACAAGTTGTCGCGCTTGCACAGCTCCGCAAAGGCTTCGCGGATTCCATCAGTCGCACTGGCAAACCACTCCGGATCCGACTGAATGGCGCGCGAGTAGTCGGCGTGAGACAAAATCATCAACACATCGGTCACGCCAATGAGCTGACCCTCCGTGTTGCCTTCCATGTGCATGCCGAGACCACCGCGACGCGCCGCATAGGCTGACGTGTACCAGATCAGTCCCGGCTCGGAGACCAAGTCACCATCCGCGGAATGCCGGCGCAATCGGTAGTTGTAGTACGGGTTGCTGTCATCGAGCGCTACCAGACCTGCGGTACCACCGGACAAGCCTCGGGTTTGGTCGGATTGAAAAATATTAGCAATCCAGTCAGACACTGCCATCGGTCAGCACTCCTCTTCGGTCATCACAGGGGCCACGCAACCTACTCCACGTCACCTCTCCGCGCCCTGTCCCGTTAATGATCACGGTCGCAGCGCCGCCTCTGATGGGTCGGTAAACGCATGGGGTCTGGTGTCGCGGGGCGGTGAGCCTTCACGCCGATTTTGGGCTACGCCACGCACCCTGGAGGAGATATGGCCGACGTCCATCCGATTCGCGCAGTACGCCCACTCGACGCCCTAGCTGGAGAGGTCATTGCCCCTCCCTACGACACCCTCACTGACGCCGAAGCACGCCATTTAGCGTTAAATCCACGCAGCTTTGTGCACATTACGCGTCCCGAAGTCGACCTTCCGAGGGGCACGGACTCCCACAGCGACGAGGCCTACGAGGCCGGTGCCGAGAGCCTCCGTCGCTTCCTCGAACAAGGTCTGCTCGTTGAAGACGACGTGCCTGGCTACTACGTGTATCGCCTGCGCATGGGCGACCACATGCAGACGGGCTTCATCGCCGGATGCTCGGTCGACGAGTACAAGCGCGGCCGGATCAAGAAGCACGAGTTTACCCGCCCGGACAAAGAAGAAGACCGCACCCGTCACCTGCTCACGCTGGACGCCCAGGTGGGTCTCGTGTTCATCGCATACCGCAAGAATGCCCAGCTCAAGGCTATTGCTGACGACATCTCGTCGCTCACACCACGCTGGCGAGTCACCACAACGGATGGCGTTGAGCACACCCTGTGGCGCGCGTCCGACATCGACACCCCTCACATCCGCGAAGCGTTCAGCAAGGCCGGCGCCCTGTACATCGCCGACGGGCACCACCGCAGCGCGGCTGCCGCACGTGCAGGAGACGAGCTCGGCAGTGCTGATGCCCAGACGTTCCTAGCCGGTCTCTTCCCCGATGATGAGCTGTACATCATGTCGTACAACCGCGTCGTGCATGACCTAAACGGATTGGACCAAGCCGCTTTCATGGCCAAGGTGGCGGAGTCCTTCCACATCGACCCGGCAGAAGGCCCGCGCCCACCCGTTCGCGGCACCTTCACCATGTACATCGATGGCAAGTGGCACCTACTGGAGCCGCACGAAGACAAGGTGAATGCCAAGGACCCGGTCAAGAGCATTGATGCGTCCATCCTCCAAGACCTGCTGCTCTCTCCCATCCTGGGCATCGACAACCCACGCACGAGCCAGCGAATTAACTTCGTTGGCGGCATTCGCGGGCCAGGAGCCCTGGTGGAAGGCGTCAAGAGCGGCGCCGGTGTTGTGGCTTTCCACCTGTACCCGACCAGCATGGAACAGCTGCTTCGCGTGGCGGACGCCGGTGAGGTCATGCCACCCAAGAGCACCTGGTTTGAGCCGAAACTACGGGAGGGTGTTGTGAGCCGGCTGTTGCGGCCCGATGGATTCGACGACACTGTCGACGCGTAGATCGAGTCTACACCTGATCCGCATCTGCGAGCACACTCTGGACATTGTCACAGGGTGCGTCTTCACAGCGAATCGACCGTTCTCATAACGAAAAACGCCGCAAGCACAATGCTTGCGGCGTTCTGCGTTTGTGACGCTGAAAACTAGGCTTCAGCCACTTCCGAGCCGTCTTCTTCTTCGGTGTCCAGCAGCGTGGCACAATACGCCTGCACCGCTTGGTACACATCGTCGTCTTCGATTTCGCCAAACTCGACGTAGCCTTCATCCGTTTCGTTGTAGGTGAACAAGAAGAGTTCAAGTTCGTCCGTCTCTTCGTCTTCGACCTGCTCGATCGGGGAGAGCATTGCGAACTCATCGCCTTCCATTTCGACCACCGCAAGAACCACAAACTCGTGTTCATTGCCGTCTTCGTCCACCAAAGTCACCAGGTCTTCACCGTCGATCTCTTGGCTTTCGTCAAGCTCGTCGACGTGTCCTTCACCATTTCCACCGGCCATGTGACCCTCCATTGTGCGCTAGCCGCGCATACGCTCAAATTCTTGCATTGCAGATATCAGGGCGTCTACCGCCGCATCCGTCTGCGCATTGTACATACTCGCTCGGAGACCACCGAGACTCCGATGCCCCTTAAGCCCAACGAGCCCACCCTGCTCGGCCCACTGCCAGAACTCGGTGTCAAGCTCCGGCGTCCCAGCAGAAAAGGTGGGCGTCATATGAGAACGGCTGTCTACATCTGCGAGACCCGTCCAAAATTCAGTGGCATCGACCGCGTCATAAAAACGAGTAGCTTGTGCAATATTCCGCGCCTCTACCGCCGCGAGTCCCTGATCTTCGATCCACGCAAGCACCCGCTCCATCACGTAAATGGCCCACGTATTTGGCGTGTTGTACATGCTGTCTTTCTTGGCGTAGACCGCGTACGAAAGCATGGGTGGAAGGTCTGGCGAACAGCGCTCGAGCAGGCTCTTGCGGACAATGACCACACACAGTCCAGAGGGTCCGAGATTCTTTTGGGCACCGGCGTAGATCAAATCGAATGCGGAGCCATCCACCTTTCGCGACAGGATGTCGCTCGACATATCGCAGATAAGCGGGACATTTTCGCTGTCGGGTAGGTAGTGGTATTGGGTGCCGGCGACGGTGTTGTTGGACGTGTAGTGCAGGTACGACGTTCCCTCTGGCAAAGCCCCCCACTCTCCGGCCTTCGGCACGCGGTTGTAGTTTGAAGCCTTGCTACTAAACGGCACATTTGCGCTGCCGTAGCGAGCCGCTTCGACCTCGGCGAGCTGTGCCCAAAGTCCAGTGTCCAGGTAGGTAGCGTGTCCACCATTGAGGAGGTTCATAGGCACAAAGAAGAACTGACTCTTCGCCCCTCCATGAACGAACAGTACCTCTTGGTCATCTGCCAAGCCCAAGAGCCGGTGCATCCGCTCCTTGGCGGTGGCGAGGACGCGCTCAAACCGTTTGCTACGGTGCGAATACTCCATCGCTCCCAGGCCTGTGCCATCGAAGTCAACGAGGTTGTCGCGAACCTCTTCGACCACCGACAGGGGTAGGAGCGCGGGTCCAGCGGAGAAGTTGTGCAATCGGGCCATGGGTCACCTCGGGCAAGCCCTAACCAACGATGAGGCCTGTGCCCTTGGAGGATACGTACGACGCAGACAGTACATGTTCGACGCTCTCAACGCGCTTCAGTAGCGCTTTGGGTACCGCCCCTGAAACGGCGATGCGGGCGATAGCTGCCTTGCGTCCAGACAGGGTGATGTTCTCCATCTCCCCAACGTTGACGTCTCCCCCCCGCAGCTCGACCAGTACACCGGCGAGAACGCCAACGCGGTCGAGGTGTCGCACCACCAGCACGCCATCCCGACCTTCTTGACCGGCAATATTGACCGCAGTCGACACCCGGCCGGTCTGCGCCCATTCTCCGAGAACGTCGGCGACGGAAACAGCGACCGCTTCTGCGGCTTGCAACGTGGAAGCACCGAGATGAGGTGTCACTACAACACCGTCTTCGAACAGCAGAGGATGGGCGACATCGGTGCTACCCTTGGGCTCGACGGACAGAACATCAAGGCCGGCTCGCAGCCCTCGATTCTGCACCGCATCCAGCAACGCGTCTTCGTCGACGACTTCATGGCGGGCGGCATTGATGAACATGGCCCCGTCGGGGAGTGCGTCAAACACCGTGGCGTTGATGCATCCACGGGTGTCATCCGTGCAGGCCAAGTGCACCGACAACACGTCTGCTCCTTGGGCGGCCTCCTCCGGAGACGTGCAGTGCGTCACCCGAAGCAGGCGCGCGCGCTTGGGGTCCAAGGACCGTGAGTAAGCGCGAACCTCCATGCCAAAGCCTCGAGCTCGCCACGCGACGGCTTCGCCAATCTGACCCATGCCCACAATTGCCAGAGTGCGCCCAAATAGACCTCGTGCCCCCTCCGCGTGGTGCGATTTTCGCCACTGGCCAGCTCGCACATCGGACGCCGCCGCAACAATCTTGCGGTCCAGCGCGACCATCAGTCCAAACACAAGCTCAGCAACCGCAATCGCGTTCTTACCTGGGCAATTGGCTACGTAGACGCCACGATCCGAGCAGGTAGCCAAGTCGATCGTGTTGACCCCCGCACCCGCACGGACCACCAAACCCAAGCCCGGCGCCGCATGGACGTGCGCGGCAATGACCTTGGTAGAGCGAACCACAAGGGCGTCCGGGTTCAGCACACTGAGCCTCTCGGTGAGCGTGTCGCCTGACAGCTTGGGCTCGTCAAAGACCTCCCAACCTGCAGCGACCAACGCATCGCGCGCCGCCGGGTTCAGAGCATCGGCAAGTAGCGCGCGCATACGGACTCCAAATTACGCTTCGAGCTCGTCCACTTTGGCCAACACAGCCTCGGCGTGCCCTTTGACGCGCACCTTAGGCCAAGCGAAGGTCACGGTTCCATCCTTGTCGAATAGGAAGGTAGAGCGATGGATGCCCATGTAGGTACGACCGTAGTTCTTCTTCTCGCCCCACACGCCCCAAGCTTCTAAGACCTCCTTCTCGATATCCGCCAAGAGGGGCATCGACAGGCTGTACTTGGTCGCAAAGTTGGACTGCCGCTTGACCGTGTCGGCGCTCATCCCAACAATTGCGACGCCACGTTCGGCAAAGTCTTTGGATAAATCGGTGAAGGCGCAGGCTTCGGTCGTACAGCCGGGTGTACTGGCCTTCGGATAGAAAAACACCACAACAGGCTTACCGCGGAAATCCGCCCAAACAACGGGCTCTCCGGCTTGGTTGCTCAGCTCAAAGTTTTCGGGGGTATCGCCAACGTCTAGCATCTAGGCCTCCAACAAGGCGTAGACCCTATCCAGACTGCCACGACCGCACCGAGCCTTGGTCGGTCCGATGATGTCCCAGTTCGTTGCGCCCGAAGGTTAACTGCCTTCCGCGCACGGAATCAATGATCTGCCCATCTCGGTACACCGGCACACCCATGACGATGGTCGCCACCGGCCAACCCTGGACAGAACGCCCCGCATACGGAGACCAGCCCACTTTGGTGCGCGCTGCTTCGTGGGTGATGATGCGCTGCTCGGCCATGTCAATGAGTACTACATCACCATCAAAACCGACTTCAAGACGCCCTTTCCGTGGGATCCGATAGGTTTGTGCTGGCCCTTCGCACACCCATCGAGCAACGTCGGTCAGCGAGCAGGCACCGGCGTTCACCCGGTCGAGCAACAGCGGTAGCGTCCACTCCACACCCGGCATGCCACTCGGACTTTCAGGGTATCCCCGCTCTTTTTCGTCGCGCGTGTGCGGCGTATGGTCGCTGGTCACCAAGCCAAAGGTACCAGCAACCAGATGCCGCCACAGAGCGTCTCGGTGACGGGCAGCACGAATCGGAGGGTTGCACTGCGCCAACGTGCCAAGCTGGGCGTAGGCAGTCTCGGCGTCCATGAGCAGGTGCTGAATGCACACTTCCGCGCTGATGCGGTCGTTCCCGGTCTTGGCCAACAGGTCGGCTTCTTCTTCAGACGTGACATGCAAAACGTGCAGCCGCGTGCCGTGCTTTTGCGCAAGTCGGATGACACGAGACGTGGCGTTGAGTGCGGTCTCCACATCTCGGATGCGCGAGTGGTCGGCAACATCATGGGAGTCGGCGTACAGCAACCGACGTTCAGCAAGGCGTATGGGGTCTTCTGCGTGAACCGCCACAAGCTTGTTCGACGCCGCAAAGACCTGCTCCAGCAGCCCTGGATCCCGAATCACTAAATTTTCGTTCTTGGAGGTCAGCGAGACCTTGATGCCACAGGCTCGATCCGCGGAAATCACATCCGCCAGGTTCGACTCGTTAGCGCCGATGAAAAATCCGTAATGGACCGAGCAGACTTCCGATGCGCGGGCAAACTTGTCGTCCAGGGCGGCAACGGATGTTGTGGCCGGGTGTGTGTTCGGCATGTCCAAAAAAGCGGTCACGCCACCCGACGCTGCGGCACGACTGCCCGTGCGCAGGTCCTCTTTGTGTGTCTGACCGGGGTCGCGAAACTGCACGTGGGCATCGATTGCGCCAGGCATGCACACGAGACCCGTCCCATCGATGACTTCGCCCTCTGGCGAGTCAATCCTTGGTGCAATGGCCGCAATCGTGCCATCCCGAATTAACAGGTCGCCGACGACGCAGCGGTCCGGCAGCACAAGCCGAGCCTGTTGTATGGTGAGGTCCCCTGACATAGGCGGCATACTATCCACGTAGACCGCCGAGGCCCACTTCCCCGTCCCGCCATGCCATCACTTGACGCATCCCTGCAGCACTGGTTCGACCTTCCTCGCCTTCACGACGCCCAGCGCGAGGCGATTGTGGCGCTTGAACGAGGTGGAGACGTACTGGTCCGACTTCCGACTGGCTACGGCAAGTCGATGTGCTTTCAACTCCCAGCTGTTCGGGCGCACGCCGAAGGGCGCGGCGCAACGCTTGTTGTCAGCCCTCTCGTCGCACTTATGGACGACCAGGTGGCGGCCCTTCGCGCCAGAGGCATCCCAGCGGTCGCCATGCACGGTAGTCTACGCGGTGAGGCACGCGCTGAAGCCCATCGACAGCTGGATGCGGGGCCAGCACTCATCTACGCCAGCCCGGAGCGACTCAAGAACCCATCGTTTCGAAAGCGGGTGGCTCGCAACGGCTTGGCCTATCTGGCCGTAGATGAAGCCCACTGCATCTCGGAGTGGGGGCACGACTTCCGCCCCGAGTACCGGACCCTAGGAGCCCTTCGAGACGGCTTCGACATCCCGTGCATCGCGCTGACAGCGACGGCTACGGGGCGGGTGGCGGCCGAGATTGCACGCTCCCTCGATCTCGCAGACCCGATCGACATCCACGCCTCCATCGCCCGCGAAAACCTGGCCCTGTCCGTTCAGCTACGCGACGGCGACAAGGACCGCATTACTGCCTGTATTGACGTGCTCAAGGATGTGGGTTTCCCCCGCATTACGGGTCGAGCCATCGTGTACGTGGCTACGCGAAAGCGTACGCGAGCGGTCGCCCAAGCCTTACGCAAAGCCGGTATCATGGCCGATTGGTACCACGCAGGCCGGACTGTCGGCGCTCGGGAAACCGCGGTCGCACGGTATGAAAGTGGAGCCGCCAAGGTCCTCGTCGCCACATCAGCATTCGGTATGGGCATGGACCGGCCAGACGTACGGGTAGTAATCCACGGCGAAGCCCCGGGGTCGCTAGAAGCCTATCTACAACAGGCCGGACGAGCCGGACGAGATGGCGCTCCGGGCCAATGCGTCTTACTGTACTCGGCCAAAGACTCCCTCACCCAGAAGCGGCTGTGGGGCTCAAGACCGGGTCCTGGAGCCGAAGCGGCGTGGTGGGCCCTTCATGAGTATGCCGTGGGCACACGGTGCCGGCAATCGATACTCGGCGACTGGTTCGGTGAACAGCTAGCGCCCTGCGGCCTGTGCGACGTCTGCGTAGACCCGGAAGACGTCGAAGGGGCGGCGGCTGCGTGGAAAGCTATCCGCACGGAAAAGCGGACAGAGCGCGTTGAGAAGCGTACAGCCGACCTTTCGATCGATTTGGACGACAGCCAAGAACAGTCAGTCATCGACTTTGTAGGGGCACTCAAGCGCCCTGTTGGGCGACGACTCATTGCTCTAGGCTTACGCGGCAGCAAAGCAAAAGCCGCGAAGAAGCTTGGCATTCCTGGAAATCCACACTTTGGTCTTCTCAAGAGCATTCCCGAACTGGCTGTTCTGGCGACCATCGACACCATGTTGGCCGACGGTCGACTGGCGAAGAAGGGCCAGAAATACCCAACGGTCTGGCTGCCGAACAAGCCGGTGCGCGTCAAGTCGGACGGCCCCGCCAAGCCACGTCGCGGGTCCAAGGGGCCGCTGCACGATGCGCTGCGCAACTACCGGCAGCGCACGGCGCGAAAGCGCAACTGGAAGCCGTATCAGGTGTTCCCGAACAAGACGCTGGACGCCATGATGGCCGATCGACCGACGACGCTCGCGGAGCTCGGTGAATTGCCCGGAATAGGCCCCACACGCCTGTCTCGCTTTGGGGACGACTTACTGGAGATTCTCGCGAAATCCTGGTGAGTCGCTCAACAGCCCTTCTCGAAGGTGTCCAGCAAGGAGCCAGCGGTCAACAGGTCTGGCAGTGGAATCGCCTCGCCGCCGCCTTCGGGGACGAACAAGTAGAACGGCACGCCAGCCCGGCCGTAGCGAGCCAGCCAGTCGGTGATGACTTCGTCACGCCGGGTCCAGTCGGCCTTGAGCGGAATGATGCCGCAGTCAGCCATGGCTTGGCGAACGGGCTCGGTGTTGATGATCACGCGCTCGTTGACCTTGCACGTCACGCACCAGTCAGCGGTGAAGTCGATAAACACCGGGCCTTCCACAGTCGCTGACGCGAGCCGCTCCTCCGAGAAAGCCTGCCATGGAACTTCCTCTTCGAACTCGAGGTTTGCCGCCAAGCTGTTGTCATCACACAGCTCGGTATCGTCATACTCGAAGGTCAGGAAAGCGAATCCACCGAGCGCAATCATGCCGAGTGAGATGGCACCCACGCCGAGCTGACGGCTGCCGGATTCCGCCACACCGGCGAAGCGCCCAAACACCCAAGCTGCCGCACCGACCACCGTGAGAAAGGCCAAGAACATAACGAAGGCCTGACTACCAATGAGTGCGGGCAATGGGTAGGCAACCCACACTGCGGCGCCGACGAGGGCAAAGCCCATGGCCTGCTTGAACGTCTCCATCCAGGCACCCGGCTTGGGCAGGATGCGGAACAAGGCTGGGATGAAGGCAATCACCAAGAACGGGAAGGCCAAGCCAGCACCAATCGCCAAGAAGAAGACCGGCACGAAAGCGCTCGGCATGGAGAAGGCGAAGGTGACGGCTGGTGCTAGCAGTGGCGCAGAACAGGGCGTGGCCAAGAGTGTGGCGAATACGCCGTACATGAAGTCGCCAGACACGCCATCTCGTGCCGTAGCATTCGCAGCCGCATTGCCGCCAATTGCGGGAATCTCGAACACGCCGAACATCGACAGGCCGAACAGAAATACGACTGTAGACAGGCTCACCACGTAGATGGGCGACTGGAACTGCACGCCCCAACCCGCAGCTCCCGTTGCAGCCTGCAGGGCGACGATTCCGACGGCCAGGGCCAAGAACGACACCAGGACACCCGCAGTGTACGCAATTCCAGCGCGACGCTGAGTTCTCGCACTGGCTCCCGAGTGATGCACCAGCCCGAACAACTTGAGCGCAAGCACCGGCAACACGCACGGCATGATGTTCAAAATCATACCGCCAGCGAACGCACCAGCCAGCATCACCAGTGTCTGCATGGTGGTGGACAGCGTGGTGAACCAGCCATTGAAGCGCTCGGTGAGGGTCAAGGCTGCTGCGGGCTCGGTATTGCCGGCTGCGGACAGGGCTTCCCCAGTGGTGTCGACCACGGGAGCGGCACCATCGAGCGCGATGCCAGCCATCGCAAACAGCGGAGACGTCGATACTTGGGTCGCAGTCTCGGCCGGCACCCATGGCAGTGGGATTGTGATTTCGGTAGCGATGTACTCGTCGCCCACCTTGAGCTGCAACAGTCCGCCAATCACGGCGTTTGTGGGCAGTTCATCCAGCTCGTACGACTCTACGGTCATCACGATAAGCGTACTGCCATCTTCCGCTACCTTGACCTCGGAAGGCTCAACCCACATCGATGTAGCATCGGAGATCGGCGTGAACGCAGGCCAGGTTCCTTGGCCCTCTTCCATGTCGAGCGACACGGGTTCGTCTCCTGTCGCAACAACTCTAAACACTGCCTGAAACGAATCGCCAGGGACAATCGCACTCTGGGAAAGTGCCGACTCGACAGCGACGGTGTCGACAGAAGCAAGCGGCGCCGGATGCAACGACGCGTAGTGGTCAAACAGCGGTGCCCACGGTGTAGGCTCGCTTGCGTCGGCAACCGAAACCTCGGTCCGTAACGAGACTTCGCCCTTGATACACTGGGATTCACACACCAACCATGACGCATCGACCGCGATGGTGTGCGTGCCTGGGGCGAAGTCATCCGGAATGACGATGTCCGTGTACAACAGCACGCTTTTTTCGTAGCCAAAGGAGACAATGCCCTGGTCGTCAAAACGGACCGGGACGGGGAATGCCACTTCCCCCGGCGTAAATCCAGCCGGATACTCCCAGTCCAAGGTCATAGATTCGCCGGTCTCACCCGGTGATTTCCAGTAGGCGTGCCACCCCTCATCTGGATCCAAGTGCACGCCAACGCGCACCGTCTGTCCAGGGACTAGGTGGGTCTGATCCAGCAGCAGAGAAGCCTTGGCTTCATGCGGCTCATCATTGAGATTCAACGGCCGGATCGAGGCTGATGCAGCAACGGTAGACAGGTCTACTGGGGGCTCGGGTGTTCCTTCTCCAGCCATGGCCCAACCCGCAGATAGGACCCCAACCACTACTGAAACACCTGATTTCACTCTCGCCATCGATGGCCTCCGCGGCCTTCGGCGTATCACAGCCACCGAGCCGAGGTTGTTACGTACCATCTTCGTACCGGTGACAGACAAAAGTGAGTCCGGCACAGAAAAGATCTCAAGTGCGTCGCCAAGCGAACGATGAGCTACCGAGTGACTACGGTTCGAAGACGATGCGGATGCACTCATGCGGGTGAGGGTTCGTCTGTCATGGCAAGCCCAACGTGGGAGAAAGTTCAGTGCGACGTTGGCAAGGGTCACAGAAAGATTCGCGCGCGGGAACTCCGTGAGCCCTGCACTGTTGCCGTTGCCAACCCAACTAGACGGTCCTGATGTTGTCGACCCGTTCTCCGTCGAGCCCGGCGTGTTGTTATTCGGAGGCCGATTCTGCGTAGTAGAACCAGCGCAGTTCTCCACCGATACTTGGAGCCTGGTCGTCTCCGATGTCGAGCGCGTCCTCGGCGAAGCTCCACATCACCGCCTACACGTTCAACACATCATGACCGGCGGTGATGTCGCTGCCAAGATCCGCCTCGCAGCCGCGGTCGACAGTGCAACCCAGTCGCACGTATATCATTGGATGAGCCAGCCATCGGGCACACTTCTCCTTACCCAATCAGCGCGCTCACTCAATCTACAAGCACCACTTTCGCCAGGTGACTCGATTCTTGTGGCGAGCGCCCTTACCGACCTTCTTGCACGACTGCACGAGGCCGGCGTTGTCGGAGTTGGCATTCAGCAAGACCAGATTCAACTCTCCCGCGACAAGGTCACGCTGACTGGCTTTCAACACATCCTCCACACGGGCTCTGCCAGCAATGACATCCAATCGCTCATCTCTGTCCTGGACCCCTTTGTAGACGAGTCGGTGAAGGATGCACTTCGGCCCATCCCACGAACTGCCAAGCAGCTTTTAGACCGAGTACGTGCACTAAACCGCCAACCTGTCGAGACCCTGCTGGCGGAACTTCTGCCGTCTCGTGCGCCATTCATCGGACGCGAGACCACCCTTCGCTCCATGCTTAAACACTTCGAAGCCGCGAGGCGAGGCGAAGCGCAGATCGTAGGCGTGGTTGGCGCGGAAGGCATGGGCAAATCGCGCCTGCTCGAGCAATTGCAGGACGAGCTCGCTCGCTATGCCCCATGCCGGACAGCCCTTGCGAGCTTTGGTGTTGCCGCAGATGCACGGGTCCCCGGATTTGTCGGCGCGCTCGACACACTCGCGCTGGCAAGCTTGCTCGGAAGCCCAAAAGACCGGACCGTACTTGCGCATCGCATTCGCGACGCCGCAGGTCCACTCACGTCACTTATCGCGTCTTTGTCCACTGGCTTATCGCAGCTACTTGGAGCAGAGACGCGGCCGCCCGAGCTGCACCTCGACGAACAATTTGTCCGCCATGCCTCCACGATCGCCAATGTCATCCGCTCCGTCGGTACCTCTGAGCGGCCGCTCATCGTACTGTTGGATGATGCCCATGAGATTACGCCCGCAGACCAAACCATCCTTCGGTACCTGCTGGACGAAACCGTCTCGCACCACACGATGGTCGTCGCCTGCTCACTCTCGCCAATCCCGCACACCCTCGATGCGGTCATCCCCACGCTGTATGCACTGACAGCATTCACCGTTTCAGACATCGAAAGGCTCACAAGTGCCACCCTCCCCGGCCACGTTGAGTCCCGGCGAGACCTAGCGCAGACCCTGTGGAAACACTCGCGCGGCATTCCCATGACCGTCTGGGCGACCATTCAAGCGTGGACCAATGAAGGGTACCTCGTGTATCGCCCAGACAGCCGGTCTTGGTTTCTCGACGGGTCACCTTCCACAACGACTGGCGTGGTCGACCTGTTCCGTCACCACTACCGTCAACTATCCCTAGACGCGCGCTACCTGGGTCTCTTGGCATCCATCCAGCCCAGTCCCGTCACCCGGCAATGGTTTGCCGAAGTCACCGCCTGGGCCGCCGACCGCGTGGGCCGCGCCACCTACAGCTTGGTGTCCCGCGGCGTAGCTGTCGAAGAATCGGGGGGACGCTTGCGGGTGCCCAATGGCGCGCTGGCCAGCATGATTCGCGACGCGAGCGGACAACGACGTCTGCAATCTGCACATCGTCAGATCGCTCTCTGGCTACGAAGCCGAAACACTGGCGACCTAACCCAGCTCGCGTGGCACGAAGAACACGCCACCCCGCCTGGAAAGAACGAGGAGCTATGTAGCTGGCATGTCGAAGCGGGCCACCAGTTGATGAACGTCTATAATATTGACCGTTCTAAGTGGCACTACGAGCGCGCCCGCGAGCGCACATCGGCCGAAGACCTAGACGTGGATGCCGTGGAGGGTCTTGCGGACATCGACCTACTCACCGGACGTACCGAGAACGCTATCCAAGGCTACCTCGATGCCATGGAACGAGCCGGTTCCACAGAGAGGAGCCTTCAAATCGCGAGCAAGGCGGTGTACGGTTTCTACCGCCGTGGCTCCACCAAGCTCGCTCTCCGACTCGGCGCTGCGGCCCTACGTCAGGCCGGAGAGCCGGTTCCACGGGCCGGTTTCTCTGCTGTCCTTCTAGCTTCGTGGACTGTGCTGACGTTCTGGCGTCGTCCGACCCTAGGTGCTGCCGAGCGCGATGCCCTGTGCCAGTTGTACCCGGTACTTGCGGCTGTTGTTAGCAACACCACACCGTCGCTACTCATGCTGTACGTCTCCCGCGGAGCCAAACACGCCCGCGGGCTCACTACGCCCAATGCGTCGACTGCACTGATGTTTGCGGCTCAAGGCCTCGCTGTCGTCGGCACGCTATTTCCATTCGTCCGGTCATTCGAACGCCGCATCATCGACCGTGCCGCCCAGTTGGCCACGACTCACGACGACCCATGGGCCATCGGCGTCGTTCATCACATGCGCGGGCTCATCGAGTTCAACGACGGCGAATGGCAGGCCGGGCAGACCTCTATGGGTCTAGCCGTGAGCTCGTTTGCGGCGTCTGGCGACATGACCGTCGGCGTCCTGTCCCTGTTGAGTCGAGCCATGCACAGCTACAATCGCGACCATGCCGAACGTATCCTCGTCGGATTGCGACGCTGCGAAGTAGCCGCCGTCCGTCAACGAGCACAAGACGCTATCTGCATGGCCGGAGCCCTACGAGCGGTCTTGCTGGCTCGACGCGGAGAGCCTAGCGCTGAAGCACTCACCGACTCGCTGCTCGCACGACTCGACGCTATTGAAGACCATTCCTTGTCCGTATCGCTGGCCTACGGCTACCTGTCCCGAGCGCTGCTTTACTTGGGACGCGCAAATGATGCGCTCGCCCGAGCCAACCAAGGAGTGGTTGGCGTGGGTCGGTTTCCGAACATGTCGTTCATGATGGAACCGCTGATGTCCCGCCTGGAAATTCTCCTGTCGCGCAGCGCGTCGCGGCCGTCGGAGTGGTGGGCCGTCCGCCGAGAACTATTCTTGGTATGGATTTCTGTCCGCCGCTCGCCGGGTCAGCTTGCCAACTGGCGCATCCTCGCCGGTCGCGCAGACCTGATGCGAGGACGTCCAGTAGAAGCCCGCAAGCGGTTCGAGAGCGTTATTGAGACCCGATCAGTCCACCGCGAATCGCATTCGATGATGCAGGCACACTTGCACCTCGCGAGCCTGACCGAAGCGACGGACCCCGCCAATGCAAAGGCCCATCACGACGCCAGCCAAAACTACGCCAACCAGCTTGGCTTGACTCTGCCTCAGTGGGGCGCTCCCGAAGATCTCGGCACGATAACGCCGATCCCCTCGGCAACGCCGATGGCCCTGCCGGAAAACCTCTCGACCACTGTCGCCGTGACAGCCATTGCTGGCCCCCTCCTTCCTGCCCTACAGGAGACACTGCCGTCAGCGGTAACGTTCATGCCGTACATCGACGAAGCTCTGGAGTACCGCGGCAACGCTGACCGGTTCCAGCTGTTGGTAGTGAACCTAGTCTTCGCAGGCCGTGACCTGCTTCCAGGCATCGGAGAGTTGACCCTCAGTGTGGGTCCAGCCAAGCTGTCGAAACAAGAGGCCGCGCCTATCAACCGCGCGGCTGCTGGCGACCACATCTTGATCGAAGTCGCTGTACAGGGTCTAAACGGCCCACTGCAGACGATTGGCGGTTGGAATGTTTGCGAGGAAATCGCGCATGCCCTTGGTGGCTTCCTGCACTCTGAACAGACGGATGAATCCGCCCGCCTGATGGCCTACTTGCCAGCAGATGAGCCACTTTCCTACAGCCAGCAAGGCCAGATCGCCGCGTTCAACCAAGACGACGACCTCAAAGTGGTCCTCATCGTGCATTCTGACGACCGTACACGGGCGACTGTCGCTGCCTCGGTCGCCCAACTCGGACTTCCGGCTCGTGAGCTGACCGACCCTGATCAGATTACCCCATCTCTTGGGCGACACGCCCTCGCAGCCTTCGTGGAGAAGGCACATGCCCCGGTCGTCGAGCGGCGCATCCTGCAGCCCGTCGTCCAGCTGGTCGCCCGCGGCACACCGGTAGATACCGACACTCGCGTACTCCGAGTGCCGTTTGTCTTCGGCGACTTGGCCGAGATAATCGAAGAGCTCGGCCTCATGAGGGCAGACGAGTAGACTCGCTCGCGAGCATTCGCGACACCGACCAAAAAGCGGCCGCGAAGTCTTCCCAACTCGGCGGCCACAGTAATGAGAGAGCCAGCCTTAGTGAGCGAGCGTCTCATTACGTGGG
>JBLHSN010000007.1:0-47485 GCA_047626195.1 Myxococcota bacterium | reverse complement strand
TAAGGGTCGCGCCTGGCATTGGGCGGCGCAAGGCGGGAAGGGGGTGTTCGACCCAGCGCAGTTCGGTATCAATGGCACCGAGGGCACGGGCATCGCGGCGAAGAGCGCGCCTGACCACCGGGTCTCTCGAGAAGGAGGGCCTTAAGACCCGAGCCATGGTGCGCACGCCAGACGCAACATCACTACCAATCCAAGTGGTGGTCCAGGTGTCCCAACGAACCAGATGACTTCGACGTACGGCTGCGATGATCAGCGGCAGCTCTTGGTCGGCCATCGCCAATGCATGCGCCAGCTCTACGGCATGGGCCAGTGGACGGTGACCGGGGTCGGCGTCTGCGCGGTCTTCGAGTGCGCGCAGCAGAGCGACGGGGTCGGTCGTTGGAGGCCAAGCACCGGGGAGGTCAGCCAGAAGGTGTCGCAGAGCGTCGGGAGTCATGCCCGGCCACTATCTCACAGAGCGTTCGGTTGACTGGCTTCCGAAGCGCTGAGGCCGGCGAAATAGTCTTGCAGAACCGATTTGTGGTCGCTGTGCGCCGTGCTCAGGGTCCGCGCCACCAGTGTTTGTACCGCTTGTTGGATACCTGTGGCGGCTGTGGCGCGGTTTGCACACGACAATCTGTTGGCGGCTTCTTGAAGCGTTGTCGCGGTTCGCACCGGGTCTAGCCAGGCCGCATCGATATGGCGTAGGACGCGCCATGCGGCGTGTTCGATGTCCTCAGTTGGACCCTCGAGTGTGGCGCGGAGAAGAAGGACGAGTGCTTGTCGTACCAAAAAATCCGGGCCACTTAGCAGGCTCCCGAGCACCCGGCATGCCTCTGCACGGTCACCCACGTCGAGCAGGGCGCCTGCATGGGCGAGAGCAACGAATCCTTGTGTTGCGTCGCTTGCGTTGGGGGATGCGAAGCCGGTTGTCGTCGCCAAAGCGTCTTCGGGGCGATGTGCTCGGCGGTGCCACTCGGCAGTCACATAGGTCGAGAGCGCGTGAACGTAAGGTTCGAGTCGGAGTGCGGCGGGGGGCGTCTCGAGAAAGCTCCCCGCTGCGTCCGTGTCGCCGGCAACAACGTCTCCCCAGGCCAAACACAGACCCGCCCAAGCTTCGCCGAGTGGACTCTCGACCACCGACTCGCGAATAGCGACCTTCTTTAGCGCGGCGCGCTGGGGCAAAATTTCCGATTGACGACGTGCACCGCGCATCAGATCGAGCAGCATCCAGCCGTCGGATGCTGACGTCCCCCATCGCCATGGAATGGCATTGGTGAGAAAGACCAGCACGTTGAACGTCGCGGCTCTCGCCACCCACCAAATATCGGAACCCGCCCACAGCACCAAGGCCAAACCTAGCTGTACGAGCAGGCCGCCACCGTAAAACCAGGCACGCTGGCGTGTTGCGGGGCTGATGGGAATCGCCACACAGAAGCCGCCGCCAAAAATCCAGCGTCCTACCCACACCACGGCGCCTCGTATGGTGCCGAGACGCACGAGTGGGCGTCCCAATCCAACCGCAAAACTAGTCACGCGAAACCCACCCCGCCGGGCGAATACGGCGTGGCCGAGCTCGTGGAATAGCACGATTAGGGGGCCATAGACATACAGCGCTGTGAGCTCCAACCACAACGGGGTCATACGGGCCTCCGGCATCGTCGTATCCAGTGGGATACCTCCAGCGCCGCTTCTTGGAGGGTGACATGGGTGTTCTCGACGGCAAGGTAGTTCTCATCACCGGAGCCGGTGGCGGAATCGGACGAGCACATGCACTGGCTATGGCGGCAGAGGGGGCAAAGGTCGTCGTCAATGACCTTGGCGGCACGCGCGATGGTGTGGGTGGAGACGCCGCGATGGCCGACCAGGTGGTTGCAGAAATTGTTGCTGCCGGCGGTGAAGCGGCATCGAACTACGACTCTGTGACAGATGCCGACGGCTGCGCGCGCATGGTGAAGACGGCCATCGATACGTTTGGACAGCTGGACGTCGTCGTCAACAATGCCGGCATCCTACGCGACAAGACCTTCGCCAAGATGACAGATGCTGAGTGGCACCCGGTGTTGGACGTGCACTTGAACGGTACGCGCAATGTGTGTGCTGCGGCGTTGGACGCGTTGAAGGCGTCCAAGGGCGCCATTGTCAACACCACGTCGTACTCGGGCATGATTGGGAACTTCGGTCAATCCAACTATGCGGCTGCTAAGGCCGGAACCTACGGTTTTTCCCGCGTCCTAGCTCTGGAATTGCGGAAATATGGTGTGTCGGTGAACTGTGTGGCTCCCGTGGCCAAGACTCGCATGACCGAAGACATTGCCATGGTGGAAGACGAGTGGGGCCCCGAGCACATCAGCCCGATTGTAGTGTACCTGGCTTCTGAAAAGGGAGCCGCGCATACCGGAAAGGTCTTTGGCGTCCAAGGACAGCGCATTCACCTGTATGAAGTGAAGGTCAACGACGGCGCCGAAAAGGATGGAGACGCGCTGTGGACCGCAGCCGAGATCGACGCTGCAATGTCTCAGATCACCGCATGGGACGAGCCAGAGGTGACCACCGATTCGTCCGACGGTGACGTGGTGAGCGACGTGTTTGTTCACTTCCCAGCTGGCTTTCGTGCCGCCGCTGCAGGTGAGTGGACGGCGGTCGTCCATTGGGCGGTGAAAGGGGGCACTGACCAGACACTGACTATTGATGCTGGAGTGTGCACCGTGACGGCTGGACTAGCTGGAGCCGCGACCTGCACTATCACCGTGTCTCGTGACGACCTTGTGGCCATGTTTACCGGGGAGCTCGACCCACAGAAGGCGTTCATGACCGGCAAGGCAGCGGCCGACAATATGGGCGACCTGATGAAGCTCGCGACCGCCTTTGACTTTGGTAAGATCGAGAAGGCGTACCTTGGGAATGCTCCAGCAGTAGAGGCGGTGACGGAGACCCTTGCGGAGGCTCCTACTTCTCGTGAGGTTCCAATCGGCAAGCGGTATGATGGCGGCTACCACATGGTCGACCGGGAGCTTTTTCAAGCGTACGCTGCGGCAACGAATGACACGAATCCGGCCTATCAAGGGGAGGATGCCGTGGCCCCGCCCATGTACCACGTCCGTGCCTTTCATCCGTTGTTGATGAAGATGGCCACAGACCCGGCGCTGGAGCTGGACTTGCTTCGTTTGGTCCATGGCGAGCACGACATGCAGTTCCACCACGTTCTTAAGCATGGGGACATCTTGCATGTGCGCGGAGAGTTGGAGTCGTTGGAGGAGAAGTCTTCTGGACGGGTTGCCAAATACCGCTTGTTCGGCTTCGTAGACGGTTCCTTGGCGATGGAAGGCGGAACCACCTTCTTTGTTCGCGGTGCCACGAAGTCGAGTGGCTCCAAGACACCTCGTCCGGTTCCTCCGGCAGCACCACCGGCTGATATCCGTGTTTCCCAGGTGGTAGATGCGGACCAGGCTGACCGCTACGCCGTCGCGAGTGGCGACGACAATCCGATTCATGTAAACGAAGCGACTGCGAAAGCGGCGGGCCTACCAGGCGTGATTCTTCATGGGTTGTGCACCATGGCCTTTGCCCAACGTGACCTGATTACCGAGGTTGCCGGTGGAGATCCGCGTAAGTTGAAGCGGGTTGGCGTGCGATTCGCGAAGACGGTGTTCCCTGGCGACACGTTGACGCTCAAGGTGTGGCGTGATGGGTCTAGCGTCTCATTCGTGACCGAGAACAGTGACGGTAAGGCTGTCATTGCAAACGGAGTTGCCCAAATTGGCTGACGACGAACCCTGGGCGAAGCGCATTGGGATCAACGGCGTCGCTCTGGCGATGGGCGGCCAGGCTCTCCTCTTGATGAGAGTAAAGTCGTTGCTTGTGGCAGGCTACGGAGTCGCTGCTGTTGTCGTGATTCTTGAGGACCTGGCAATGGACCCTGGGGCGCTGCGCTTCATGCTCGGTGGTGTGACAGCCGGTCTTTGTTTTGCCGCGTTCATGATCGTGGCGCTTACCGCGCCCGACTTTGCGACCGCTTGGGGCCTGCGGGGGCGAAAGCCGTGGTCCCGTCTTGCTGGACTCATTTTTCGGGATTGTCGGCGTCGAAATTCTCTTTGGCATGATTGTTGGCGTGATAAGATTTGTTGTCCTGCTCGACAAAGATATTTCCGCTGAACTCAAGGGCTCACAAGATGTTGAGCCACAAGGAAGCTCCGTATGAACTGGTGTGAAGCAATGTTCAAAGGCAAGAAAGTCTGGGTTGCCGTGGACTCTGATGGTATTCCCGACGCCGCCGGTGGGCGCGTTCCCATGCGCTACAGCAACAAGGAGGGTGCGACCGTCTACAAGGGTGGGGCTCGGGCCATCACACTGGTTGCTGGAGCAAAAGCTGCGGCACTACCTGGAGGTGTTGACGCAGACACTCGGCCCAAGAAGGCCAAGACGGGCGCCAAGAAGGGGAGTGGGTTCGGGAAGGCCGGAACCCGTACAGCGGCGCAAGCGGCGATGGCTGCGGGCGCCTTTCGAGAGCTCCTCGCGTCGCTGCCAGAGACAACCATTCGGGCCTATACGGATGGCGGCTGTAAAGGGAACCCAGGTCCCGCAGGTTCGGGCGCGCGGGTTGAGCTTCCGGACGGCCAGGTTGGAGAAGCCTGTGAGTCCCTGGGGCGTGGCACCAACAACATCGCAGAGCTGGCTGCCGTCGGCCTCGCCATGGACCTGTTGGAGTCGAAGGATGTTGACCAGCAGACCGCTGTCGCTCTGTTTAGCGACAGTAGCTACACCAACGGTGTCTTGGTCAAGAACTGGAAGGCGAAGAAAAATACCGAGCTCATCATGGGGCTTCGCGAACGTCTCAAGGCTTGGCCAAACCTCACGATCTACTGGGTAGCTGGGCATGTGGGTGTTGCCGGCAATGAACGCGCAGACCGCCTAGCAGACGCTGGAATTCAAGGGCGTAGCGAACACAACTGGAGCTAGGCAAGGCCTACAGCTAGGTCAGACTCTGTTGGGAGCACAGACGCACGGTCTCCCAGCGGGTTCTCACGAACGAGGGCCACGGCTCACCGGTCTTCGACCATTCTGTGAGCCACGCTCGTACTTTCGGGTCTGACGGGTAGCCGCTGCCAATCGTGCCGTAAGTCTCTGCATGATCGGCAAGCAGCTGGTCGCGGGTGGTCTTTGCGAAGATGCTAGCGGCACCTACGATGGGATAGTTGTGGTCGGCCTTGGGCTCCATGATCCACGACGATGGACCGCGTGGACCTACCCGAGCCTTGAGGCGGTCAATGGTCTTACCAATCGTCGATGGATGGCCGAGGGCATCGATGATGACGGTGTCTGGCTTCCACGTGCGGACAAGGTCGACGATGACGTCTTCCTCGAGCGTATTGAGATTGCCGACGTCGATTTGGGCCGGCGAGACGCAGCGGACATCGAATTGTCCGGCGTCTACGAGTTTGGCTCGCGCAGCGACGCGTCGTTTGTGACTCAGCTTCTTCGAGTCCGCAGCACCGCTCGCCTTTAGCAGCTCATCGTCGAGCACTTCCTGGAAGAACCCACCAATAACCAAGTCGCCGAAGACACAGCCGCGTCCTGCTTCATCGATTCCTAGGACACGCATTACGAGACTCCGAGGTCCGCCAGTGCAGCCTTGGCCGCTTCTTGAATGGTGGCGTTTTGGGACCGGGTGAGGGGAGTGAGCCACTGACCTGCCATGTGGACCATGTCCAGGCGCTTGATGGCGTGAGTGACCGCCTGGATAGCGCTGGTGACTACGTCTGGCTCGGAGTCATGGAGAAGTTTCGAGAGCTGCGGAAGGACTGCTGGCCCTCCTAAGCGGGCCACGGCGAGCACCGATGCGCTTCGGACATCTGGGTGCGGGTCGTCTAGCCGTCGGCGCAGATCTCCAACGATCGTTTTGAGGCCCAGGTGTGTTGCTGCTCGTGCGCCGCCAACGGCCAGGAGTGGGGAGGCTCCAGCACGGTACTCACGAATTGCATTGCGCACATCTGCTTCGGGAAGTGCAGCCAGAGCGGAGCGAGTCGCATCGTCAGCGTCATTCGCTCCAAGGGTGGCCAACAGGTCGGAAGGTTGAGTTGCCCGTCCCTGGACGGGCTCCGCGGCGTCGGTGCCGCTCGGCTCTGACGTTGGCAGAACGGTTGATGTCGAGACGGGTGTCTGCGGTGTCGGATCGGGATGTTCCTCGTCCGTTGGGGCCCACGGCATCGGATTGTTGCGGGAAAGCAACCCTTCGATGCGATCAAGTGCTGCAGACGCACTCTGACGGACCCCCGGAGACGCATCGTCATTCGCTAACGCCTGGAGCTGGAGTTTCACCACGGGACCTGCGATGTAGCCAAGTAAGTGTGCAGCTGCTGCGCGAACTTGGGCGTTGCGTGAGGACAGCAGGGACCGCACGCGTGTCGTGGCAGTTCGTTCCAGCTTTTGCGTGAGGATGGCCAGGACGTGGAGCGACAGACCGGGGTCATTATCACAAAGAAAGGCGCGGACGATTGGCATGCCAGCCTCACCATTTTCTTCACCAACGTGCAGCGCCTCGCGGCGGATTGTGACGTCTGGGTCTGCTGAAAACCCTGCAAGCCATTCGAGTCCTCCGCGTGAAATCATGCCTTTCGAGACTGCGAGGGCATCACGCCGTTCCTCCAGAGTGCCGCCGCGTTGCGCATCGGCGACCCGTTGCCGCATCGCGCCAACCAGACGAGGGTCTGCGGGTACTTCGGCCTCTCCCGCCGCTAGTTCGGCGAACAGGGCGTCATGGGACTCGGACATCATGGCTCCAACGCAAACGAGATCAGACAACAGCCTCAGCACGCTACCACCGATGGCGCCGCTGGACGGGTCGGTAGAATGGACTATTAGGGCCGTCCCCAACCGGAGGGTCAAAGCGCATGTCGCAACACGTCGTGAAGCGCGGTCTCGACATCCCCATCGCTGGTCGAGCAACAGGCGATATCGCCGACTTGCCCGTCCCCGATGCTGTCGCGTACACCCCGACTGAGTTCCCAGGGGTTACCCCCCGAATCGTCGCAAAGCCAGGTACGAAAGTTCGTGCCGGTGATGTCCTGTTCCACGATAAAAACCATAAGGAGATGGTCTTCCTCTCCCCGGTTTGTGGAACGGTTCGTGAGGTTCGCCGCGGCGAGCGTCGCGTCATCACTGACTACATCGTAGATGTAGATGGAACCGACGCGGCGAGCTTTCCGTCATTCACAGCAGCGCAAATCCAGGGTATGTCCCGGGATGAAGCGCGGTCAGCTATTTTGGCTGGCGGACTCTGGGCTGCGCTTCGTACCCGTCCGCTCTCCCAGATTGCCGACCCTACCAACACGCCGCAGAGCATTGTTGTCTCGGCCACCGAGACCGGTCCGCTCCAGCCTGGCGCGGATGTGTTGCTCGATGCCTCGGACAAGGAAGCGCTTCAGGCGGGCTTGTTCGCGCTGAAGGCGCTCACCGACGGCACGGTGTTTTTCACCGCCCCGGCCGGCAACTCCCATCCCGCGCTGCAAGGGCTAACGGGCGTGGAAGAGCACACCTTCAAGGGACCGCACCCTGCCGGTGATGTCGTCGTCCAAGTTAATCTGCTGGATCCGCCTCGCGGTGCCGGTCAGGTCTGGTACATCAGCGCATGGGATGCGGCTCGGATTGGCAAGCTTCTTCTCGAAGGCGCCTTCCCGACTCAACGGGTCTATGCGGCAGTCGGCGTTGGTTGTAAGAATCCTCGATTTGTTCGCACCGTTCTCGGCGCGCCGGTCGCTCACGTTGCTGGGGAAGTCATTCCCGAAGATGTGCGATGGATTCGCGGTTCCGTTCTTACGGGCGATGTGACCAGCTCGGACCGGTGGATGTCCTTCTACCGCAGTGCCATTCACGTGCTTCCGAATCAAGTGAAGCGCGAATTGTTCGGCTGGACCATGCCACAGCTCGGTCGCTACAGCTTTCACCGCGCCTTCTTGTCGGGCTTCTTCGGTGGCAACAAACCGCGTGACTTGCGCCCGGGTATTTTTGGCGGTCATCGCGGAATGGTGCCTATTGGGGTGTACCGCAAGGTAGTCGCAACACCAGATATTGACGTTCCCTTCTTGTTCAAGTCCATTTCGGCTGGCGACATTGAAGAGAGTGTTGAACTCGGAATGCTGGACATGTCAGAAGAAGAGGCTGCTTTGTGTACCTTTATCTGCCCGTCCAAGATCGAATTTGACGAGATGCTGCGTAGTGGCGTCCGCCAGTACATTCAGGAGGCGTGATGAGCATGTTGGAATCCATGTTCGACCGTGCCCGCCCTATGTTTGAAAAGGGTGGCAAGCTCGAATGGGCATGGCCCATGTACGAGGGCGGCGAGACGTTCGTGCTTACCCCAGGCACCAAGACCCATTCGGGTGCCCATGTTCGCGACCCGATGGACATGAAGCGTCTGATGATGTTTGTCATCTACGCGCTCATTCCCACCATCTTACTGGGCATGTACAACATTGGCATGCAGGGCTACGCCGCCGAGGGTGTCGACGCGACAATCTTCCAGAGTCTGGCACGTGGCCTGTGGCACTGGTTGCCCATTGTCATTGTCAGCTACACCGCTGGCGGCATTGCCGAACTTATCTTCGCAGTTGTCCGTAAGCACGAGATCAACGAGGGCTTCCTCGTCTCGGCCATGCTCTTCCCGTTGACGCTGTCCCCAACGACGCCTCTCTGGGTCGTCGCGATGGGCATCATCTTCGGCGTGGTTATCGGCAAAGAAGTGTTTGGTGGCGTGGGGATGAACATCCTCAACCCGGCACTGACCGCCCGGGCCTTCGTCTTCTTCGCCTACCCAATGTACATCTCTGGCGCAAAGCTCGCCGAGGGCGGGTACGTCTGGTCGACGGCTTCCTCGTGGAACCCACTGACGGGCGAAGCCGCTGCAACGGTCGACGGCTACACCGGCGCTACTGCGCTTCAGGCTGTGTCTGGAGCTCCCGAGGGTGCGTCAGCAGTCACTATCTTTGCGGAGAATGGCTGGAGCTGGATGGACGCGTTTATCGGCTTCATTCCTGGCTGTATGGGCGAAGTTAGCGCACTGGGCGCATTGATTGGCGCCGTTGTCCTCGTGTCTGCGGGCATCGCCTCGTGGCGCATCATCGCGGGTTGTGTCGTGGGCTTGCTCGGAATGGCTAGCCTATTTTACTTCCTCGTCCCGGTCGGTCCCGAGACCATGGCGCTCTTCACGATTCCGCCTTGGTACCACCTTGTGATTGGTGGCTTCGCCTTCGGCGCAGTCTTCATGGCAACGGACCCCGTGTCCGCTGCGTCAACCAACACCGGCCGCTGGATCTACGGCATCATGATTGGTGCCTTGTGCGTCGTCATTCGCGCCATCAACCCGGCGTATCCAGAAGGGATGATGCTCGCGATTCTGTTCATGAACGTCTTCGCTCCGCTCATCGACTACTACGTAGTGAACGCTAGCAAGCGCCGTCGGGCTTCGCGCCTCGCCGTCGCGGCCTAGGAGAACGTCATGGCATTTAGCACCAGCTATACCTTCGGTTTTTCTGCCGTCATCTGCGTCACCTGCAGTTTGGCCGTCAGCTTCGCTGCGGCCTCCTTGAAGGACATTCAGGACGTCAACAAGGCCCGCGACCGGCGTGGAAGCATTCTGACCGCTTTCGATATCACCGGACTCTCTGGCGAAGCGATTGACGCGGCGTACGCCGAACAGATCCGCGTAGTCATCATTGATGGCAACGGGACTTCGGTACCGACCGACGGCTTCGATGACGGCGAGTGGGCCGACATGATGGACCGCGTGGAGGCCTTCCGCCTCAAAGACAACCTGTCCAGGCTCCTTGGCAAGTCTGGAGAGCTCAGCGAAGAGCAGTGGGCCGAGTACAGAGAAGACGCCATTCTAGCCGTCTACCAGCAGGTGGACAGCAACCAAGACGTCGTCGCTTACGCGGTCCCCGTTCACGGCGTCGGACTCTGGGGCCCGATCTACGGCTACTTGGCGCTTCAGCCAGACTTGAACACGGTCGTTGGTGCAACGTTTTCCGCACCTGCGGAGACTCCGGGTCTCGGATTTGAGATTGTAAATACTGGGTTTACTGGACAGTTTCCTGGGAAGGAAATCTACCGGGACAATGGCGACCTTGCGTCTATCAGCGTGGTGAAGGGCGGCGTAGACCTCGCCTGCTCTGGAGCGACTGAGTACTGCGTCCAAGGTGTCTCCGGCGCTACGATTACGTCGAACGGCGTCGACTACATGTTTGAGGGTTTGCTCACTGCGTACAAGCCCTACCTTGACCAGATTCGTGCCGGAGGAGGGTCCTAATGAGCGCACCAGCTGTTGACCCCACAACTGCGCCGGCCCCCAAGGCTGCGCCGAAACCGTGGTTTGGAAAGAAAGAGCGTCGAGCGGTCATCGACCCGTTTCTCGATAACAATCCCATCACTGTGCAGGTGCTCGGCATCTGCTCTGCACTGGCGGTGACCGTCGCCGTCAAGCAAGCATTGGTCATGGCCATTGCCGTGACGTTTGTGATTTGCGGCAGCAATGTCGTCATCTCCATGCTGCGCAACTACATCCCGCCGTCCATTCGAATCATCGTCCAGCTGTCGATTATTGCGTCGCTGGTCATCTTGGTCGACCAGTTCCTACAAGCCTTTTTGTACGACATCAGCAAGTCATTGTCGGTGTTCGTCGGGCTTATCATTACCAACTGCATTGTGATGGGGCGGGCTGAGGCGTATGCCATGGCCAACCCGCCATGGCCTGCCTTCCTCGACGGACTCGGTAATGGAATCGGCTATGGCGTCATCTTGGTCATAGTTGCGATTGGTCGGGAAGTACTCGGGGCGGGCAAGTTTTTTGGCTTTCCGGTGGTGCCAGAAGTGGCCTACGAACTTGGTTACCAGAACATGGGGCTCATGGTGCTCGCACCAGGCGCCTTCATCCTCCTCGGACTTCTTATTTGGGCCCAGCGAACCTGGACCGGGTACACGGAGGAATAAGCAATGGTACTGCTAGAATCTTATCTTTCGCTTGCCGTGCAGAGCATCTTCGTCGAGAATATTCTTCTCGCGTACTTCCTCGGCATGTGTTCCTTCTTGGCCGTATCTAAGAAGGTTGAGACCGCGATGGGCCTCGGGCTCGCTGTCATCTTCGTCCTGACCATTACGTCTCCAGTCAACTGGGCGCTCAATGAGTTCCTATTGAAGGATGGGGCAATGGCATGGGCGGGTCTTCCAGACTTAGACTTATCCTTCCTTGGCCTGGTTGCGTTCATCGCAGTCATTGCGGCCATGGTCCAAATCGTGGAGATGTTCCTCGATAAGTACTCGCCGACCCTGTACAACCAGCTGGGTATCTTTTTGCCGCTTATCGCGGTGAACTGCTCCATCCTGGGTGCTTCACTGTTTTTGGTGCAGCGCGAGTATGGCCCGGTTGAGTCTCTTGTGTTCGGCTTTTCGTCTGGTGTTGGCTGGGCTTTGGCCATCGTTGCGATGGCAGCGATTCGGTACAAGCTTCGCTACGCACACATCCCTGCTGGGCTTCGCGGCCTCGGCATTACCATGCTCGTCACGGGCCTGATGTCCATCGCTTTCATGGCGTTTTCCGGCATCAAGCTCACCGGCTAGGAGTTCACTCATGGAGCTCGTTCTATTTGTCGGCATGTCTACCGCGGTGTTTGCCGCAGTCGTGCTCGGCCTCGTTGCCATCTTGACCGTTGCTAAGCAGCAACTTGTGCCCCAAGGCTTGGTCAAGCTTGTGGTGAACGACGACAACGTCATGGAAGTTTCACCAGGTCAGACATTGCTTTCAGCTCTGTCTGCCCAGAAGATTTTCCTACCCTCCGCCTGCGGGGGCGGCGGCACCTGCGCGATGTGCAAGTGCCAAGTGCTCGACGGCGGCGGGGATATTCTCCCCACGGAAGTTGGGTTGCTGACTCGCTCCGAGCGGAAAGATAACTGGCGCCTCGGCTGCCAGGTCAAGGTCAAGCAGGACATGCTGGTCAAGGTGCCGGAAGAAATCTTCGGCATCCAGAAGTTCACCGCTGTGGTCCGAAGCAACGAAAATGTTGCGACCTTCATCAAGGAGTTCGTCATTGAACTCAAGGGTGCGGAGATGGACTTCGAGCCGGGTGGCTACATCCAGATCGACATTCCGAAGTACAGGTTGTCCTTCAAGGAATTTGAAGTCGAGAAGGAGTACCGGGATGACTGGGACACGTTTAAGCTGTGGGACTTGAACTGTACGAATGACGAAGAAGAAGTCTATCGTGCGTACTCCATGGCAAACCACCCTGCAGAGGGCAACATTGTCATGTTGAACGTACGTATTGCGACGCCTCCGCGTGGCTTGGACGTGCCTCCGGGCATCGCGTCATCGTACATCTTCAACCTGAAGCCAGGCGACCCCGTTGTGGTGTCAGGCCCCTACGGCGACTTCCACATCAACCGCACCCAGCGGGAGATGATCTACATTGGCGGTGGTGCTGGAATGGCGCCTCTTCGTTCGCACCTGTTCCATATTTTCCACACGGAAAAGGACCGGAGCCGCAAGGTTTCCTACTGGTATGGCGCTCGCTCCATGCGCGAGATGTTCTACATGGAACAGTTCGAAGAGATTGAGAAGGAGTTCGAAAACTTCGAATTCAACCTCGCTCTCTCGAACCCCATGCCGGAAGACAACTGGGAAGGCTACCAAGGCTTCATCCACCAAGTTCTTCTAGACGAGTATCTGTCGAAGCACGAAGCGCCGGAAGACTGTGAGTACTACATCTGTGGGCCACCCATGATGCTGCAAGCGGTTGAGCGTATGCTCGACATGCTCGGTGTCCCGGATGAGAACATCCGATATGACGACTTCGGCGGCTGATTTAGCCCGTCGGATAGAACAGGCCGCTCCCAGTTGGGGGCGGCTTTTTTTTCTTGCCTGGGAAGTCCGTTGGTGATGGGGGACAGATTCGTGGACATCGACTGCATTGGTGGAGCCTGCGTCTCACACCGCCGGTAGGCCAGGTAGGCACAGCAAGCTGCTCGTGCTGGCAATGCCTCGACCGGCGTGCGTCCATCGCCGTGGTCCAGCTAGGCCCTGCTTCGGGCCGTGCGTCTGCGGCTGCCAGTGTCGGCGCGTGCCTTACCAGAGCAAGGCTCGGCGTCGGTGCGTGGTGATAAGCTGGGCTATCGGTGAGCTTTGCCTATCGGGATCTGTACGCCTCGCTGCGGTGCGGACAAAAAGAAAGGGCGCTCCCGTTATGGAAACGCCCTTTCAATAGGTGGGTGTCACTCGAATAAACGAGCGACGCTCCAACTACATGGCTGCGGTACCGGAATCGGTATCGGTGTCCATGCCCGTGTCGGCTTCGAGGTCACAGACGTTTCCGCAATCTGCGGGGAACTGTGCGAAGAAGTCGAGGATGTCTTCGGGACAGGTTGTCTCGAGGGCTTCGAGGCCTTCGACGCAATCCTGTGCAGCGGCGCTGTCGAAGTTGATGCATTCGGCGTCATCGGTTTCTTCGACGTCGTCGCCTTCTGCGAGGCAGGCGTCAACGTCAGCGTGGCTTTCGAAGCAGGTTACGGTAACGGCACAGGTGGCCTCTGCGGTCTCTTCCGCAAACTTGTCTTCCGAGTATCCACAGGCAGCGGCGAACATGGCCGCGACAATTGCAAAGCGCTTCATGGTTTGTGTCTCCTTGCCCGGTCTGGGGCGCCGGCATGTTAATCGTGCATCAACGGTTCGGCTAGTGGGAGAACGTTATTCTGGGGTTTCAAACGGAACAGGGAAGTGGATCCACCTCTCGTTATGGCACGTTTCACCGGTACGTTATCGGATTTTCATGCTTGACTTTCGTTTCCGCGTGTAGGTCGGAAAATACCTCGCAATCGCTGCGTGGCGAGGCATTGGGGACCACGTGGTCGGTGAGATGGGACGGGGATTCTTCGCAAGAAGACGCAGTAGCAGAATCGGTGGTCGCGGCGCTCATGCTGGTTGATGGTCAAATGTCGACCTGGCGATCTGATTCTGAACTCTCTGCGATCCGTGGGTCGTCAGAACCGGTCGCAGTCTCTGAAGCGACTGCAGCTGTGGTTCGTGAGGCGCTGTGGTTGTCCGAACAGACTGAAGGCGCTTTTGACCCTACGGTTCAACCGCTGGTCGAGCTGTGGGGATTTCATGGGATGCCACTGACTGTGCCGCCCACGGAGCAGGAAATTACCGCTGCACGCTCTCAGGTGGGGTGGCAGCGGGTGCAGGTGTCTCATGTAGATGGACAGGCGGTCGTCAACGGGGGAGGAACGGCGTTGGACCTCTCGGCAATTGCTAAGGGCTACGCAGTCGACCGTGTGTCCCAGGCGATCAGCGAGTTGGGAGTCGGCTCGCACTTGGTCGAGATTGGTGGTGAAATTCGCGTCAGTGGCCCCGGTCCTGCGGAAGGCCTGTGGACGGTTGGTGTGGAAGCGCCGCTTCCCGGCAACATTCCAGGGTCAGCTCTGTTCGGTGTTGTTCAGACCGTCAACGCGTCAGTCGCGACCAGCGGTAACTACCGGCAGTCCCGCACCGTAGGAGGGGTGGAGGTTCATCACACTTTGGATCCACGCACCGGGCGACCTGCAACGAGCGGAGTGGGATCGGCGACGGTCATTGCGCCAACCTGCTCTCTAGCGGATGGGCTGGCCACGGCGTTGATGGTGCTCGGTGAAGAGGGCCTGCCGCTGATCGAACGAATGGAAGGGGTAGAAGCCGGCTTGATTTGGGTGGATGCCTCGGGCAGCCGCACCGAAGAGACATCCGGGTTCAGGTTACAAGTGGTGACGGAATTGATCCAGCCGGGTGCGTCCGGACACCAGTAATGTGAGGGTAGCCACAGGAGGCCACATGCAGACCATCATTGCAGTCGGAATGTTCGCGAGCTTTTTTGCGGCGATGTCCATCGGCGTCATGGTGTCAGGTCGAAGCCTCAAGGGTTCTTGCGGCGGAGACACGGTCATGGACGCTAGCGGCAATCCGTTGTCGTGTGGGGCCTGCCCGAAAAAAGAGCAGGACCTGTGTCCATCAGACGACCCAATGGTCCGCCTCGCTCAAATCGGCAATCCGAATCCGAGGCACCATCACTAGACCTTTTGTCACCTCGTATTTCCCTCTTGAATCATTGCTGCCGGGCTTCCGTTGCGGGTATGGTCCGACAGGTGGCTTGACGTCAACTGGACACGCCTCCAACCACGCCCAAGGACAACCGATATGCGCCTAAGCCGGCTCAGCCTTCTCCTCCCGCTGTTGGCCTTCGCATGCACGGACAAGGATACCGTAGAGATCGACCCGGACACGGACTCCGAGGCACCCACGGGTCTACAGTTCACGGTCACTCCAAACAATGGTGGAACCGGTACATCCATGGATGTTGTGTTCTCCACCAACCGCTCCGCCTTCGAGTTCGGGGATACGGAAGTTGATTTTGGCGAAGGCATCGTGGTCGACGCTGTGACCGTACAGGACGGCTTTCAGACCGTTGCGCGCATCACGATTGACGTCGATGCTGAAGTCGGTGAGCGTGACATCATCGTCGACATCGCAGGCGACGAGACCCTCCTGACGGACGTGTTTTCCATCACAGACCAGTCGTTCCTCATCGAGCCGTCCAACGGCAAGCTAGGGGAAACGCTCTTTGTCGACATGGTGGGTATTAATACCGAGTGGGAAGACGGCCGCACCTGGACGAACTTCGGCCCCGGGATCCGGGTGTTGGACTACCGCGTCATCGCGGCTAATCTTGCTACGGCACGCATTGCTATCCGGCCTGACGCACCCGCTGGCCCGCGAGACGTCTCGGTGGAAGAGGGGCCGGAGGTCGTCACCCTGTACGAAGGGTTCACCGTTGACCGTGCCGTCATCACTGCATTTTTCGACCCACCCGAGGCATTCCAGGGCGAGACCAAAGCGTTCGACATTACGGGACTCGATACTGCCTTTACCGAAGACCTCGTCATCGAGTTCTGGGACGACGGAGGTGCGAATGCGGACATCCAGGTTGTCGAGCTTCAAGTCATCGATGTCGAAAATGTGTTCGGCCGCATCCGCGTCAGCAACGCGGCAGCGCTCGGACCACGCGATGTGCTGGTTACCGCTGGCGAAGAATCTATTCTTTTGCCGGAGGCCATCACCATTCTCGACGCGCCGCCGGACCTGTCGAACGTCGTGCCGGTCACCAACTTCGACGTCTCCCGTGCAATCGATAACGGCACTGGCGAGCTTCTTGAACAGGTCGAAGCGTTCGTCTACTTCATCATTCCATTGAGCCCGCCCTGTGGCGCCGCTTCGCCTCCGGGCCAGGGACCGATGCCCTACGACAACAACGGAGTCTGGCCGGTGCCACCGCCGGCTCAGCCTGTCGACTGCCCGAACGCCGAGACCGTCAGTGCTGGCGACTTCGTTTGGTTTGAAGGTCCGGAGAACGTGGTGACAATGCCTAAGGACGTCATTCAGTCCACGGGTCAAATCATCTACATCAACCGCGACCTTGTGTTGGGCGACTACCGCTTCGATACCCTGTACGACCTGCACACCCAGGGGGACCCTCAGGGAATCCCGGAAGTGTTGGTAGAGCGCGTTCAGCCAACTGTCCCGGCCGACTACTACCTGACGTCGCCCGAGCTCTCCGGCGACTACACCCACGATCGGACGCAGGACTTCCAGTACACTTGGACGCCCGCGCAGACCTATCCGGAAGCCATCTTCAGCACGCAGATCAGCGGCACGCTGGTGGTCGATGACGAAGGCGGTTTCGCCGGTAGCATCCCGTGGGATGACGGTGCGCATGCGTATTCGTCGACCGAAATGGGCCAGCTCAATCCAGGGCCCGTATCCTTTGGCGTATCCAGCTACATTCAGGGCCCGGTATTCTCGCTGCCCTTCTCAATCTTCCAGTCACAGTCTGACTCAACGCTCTCGACGTCGGCCCAGCTTGTACTGGAGTAGACGGCACGGTCGCGGGTCCGGGGCACGGACACAGACAGTCAAGGAGCCAACATGACTCACCCCCTGCTCACAAGAACCGGCTTGGTTCTGGTGGCTGTGGTCGCTGCCGGTGCGGCCTGCACGCGCGACGACAACATTACTAGCGATTTCGGCAACAAGGTTGCGGTCGTCGCCGGGGACTTTGACGATGTCTCGGCGCCGCTCAAGCGCATGGATGCCCGGCACGAGCTGTTTGAGGGACTTATCTCCAACGCGACTTGGGATGTGACCTTCAACCCGGACAATGTCGACCTCAAGGTGGAAGACTTGTTCATTGGCAGCGAAGGCGCAGGCCAGATGAGCGGAAATTCCGCCATCTTTGTCGGTTCCGGCACTCGCGGCTTTGGTGACCGTCAATACAACGGCCTAGATAACGACGACCAGCTGATTCAAGACATCCGAACACTGGACAATACATCTCGGTATGTCGAGCGCGGCGGTCCACTGTTGGTGACCGACTGGGCCTACGAGCTGGTCGACGCCATCTGGCCGGATGCCATGACATTCATTGAGGACGACCCATCTCGGCAGGGAACCCGTTGGGTGAACCTCGACCTTGCTCAGCTTGGCGTCATCGACAACATCACCGCTGAGATTGTCGACGATGACCTTGCCGCGGCGCTGGGGTCTGACACCATGGGCGTGGACTTCCCGTACAGCAATTTCGCGGTCATTGAGAGTGTGGGCCCGGACGTCACCGTGCACGTTCGCGGCGATGTCTCGTACCGACCGGACGAGCTGGCGGAACCCATCGCACTCACAGGTGTTCCACTACTCGTCAGCTTCCAGCCCTTCGGCGATAATGGCGGTACCGTGTACTACTCGACCTTCCATGTAGACGCGCAAAACGCGGCGTTGATGGACGAGATGTTGCTGCATTTCTTTGGCGATTTTGAGGTGGAGACGACCAATGCGAACATCGAATAAGGCGCTGCTCGTTGGGGTAGTGCTGTGCCTTGGTGCAGACTGCAACGACATCAACCTCAACCGCATCTTCACCATCGACACGTTCCAACAGGAGCGTCGGAACGCGGTGGACCTGCTCGTTATTGTCGATAATTCGTGCTCTATGGTTGAAGAACAAGACAGCTTGTCAACGAACTTCGACGCGCTTATCCGCACGTTCACCGATGCTGAAGTGGACTGGCGCATTGGCGTCACGACAACGGACGTTGAGTCGGACCGCTACAAGGGTTTGCTCCTCGGCGGAGACGACGAAATCATTGTGCGTGGCCCCAACGGCGAGCTCGACCGCATTGAGTACAACCGAACCTGGGGCTTCGAGAACGGTCAGTCTATGGCTCTCGGCGCGGAGAACTTCGCAGTCACGAGCAACGACAGCCCACTGAACTGGTGTGCGCCGGAAGCGTCTTACAGTGACGGCCACCGAGGCACTCCAGGTGAACGCAATGGCGCGTGCTCTGGAACGCCCATGACCTTCGAAGGCAACGGCGTTGACGACGGTCCGCGAACGCCGTTGGCCGGTGATCTCATCATCTCCGAGGTGCTTTCGCAAAGCTCGCAGACCGGTGATGCCGTAGACAGTCGCTGTGAGTGGGTCGAACTCACCAATCTCTCAGACGATACCCTCAGCCTCGATGGCATTGTGATCGCGGACCTCGGTCGAAACTCCATCGATCGCCCTGAATACGACACCGTATTTGGCCCTGCGGCCATTCCTGCAGGTCGGACCGTCGCGCCCGGTGATGTGGTCGTTCTCGGACGCGCCATGAGCAACAACTGTGGAGCGCCAGTAGACGTCGCGTTCGATACGAACTTCACCCTTAATGACGATGTCCGCTGGATCACTCCAGAGACTCCGGACGCCCCGGAGGTATTCGCAGAGCAGGTTGCCCAAGGAACCATCGGTGCGGGCATTGAGATGGGGCTCGAAGCGGGTCGTTTGGTGTTCGAAGAGCCGTACTGGACCGAGTCCAACCAAGGGTTCTTGCGCGATGACGCCGGCTTCGCCGTGCTTATTGTATCGGACGAAGACGACCGCAGCCCGTTCCCAGTGGATGGGTACTTGCGCTACTTCGCCGAGCTGAAAGGGGATGCCGGTTACCGGGACCCGTCGGCGTTCAGTCTGTCCGCTGTCGTCGGAAAGGAGCAGCCACCTCGCGCAGACCTCCCGTCTTGCCAGAGCGACAACGGCTCGGGATACTATGGGCGTCGCTACCTCGAAGCGGCCACCGTCACAGGCGGACTGACCGAGAGTATCTGCGCCGACGACTTTGCCCCCATTATTACCCAACTAGGCTTGACCATCAGTGGTCTGCGTCTGGAGTTTGAGCTGTCTCGGGTGCCCAACGACATCTCCGAGCTCACCGTGGAGTTGTACTCTGGGGAAAATGAGCTGGAGTCCGAGCTGGAACGAGACGCTGACTACACCTACAATGCGCAACGAAACAGCATTGTGTTTGAAGAGGACCAAGTTCCTCCCAGTCAGTGGTTCGTCGTCGCTCGCTACTTCCCATCGACGACCAACGACCCAATTGTGGAGACCAGTGAATGAGCGCGCAGTCCTTCCTCTTCGCGCTGCCGGTGATGGCGCTGTTTTCCTGCGGTACTAAGTTCGAATGCGACGACGAGACGCCGTGCGAGTTTGGTGAGCAATGTGTGGCTGGAACGTGCACGGATCCGCAATGCAGCAGCTCTCAGCAGTGCCCCATCGAGAGCTTCTGTCGTGGCCGTGACTGTATTCCGGGCTGTCAGAACGATGGCGACTGTCGTACCGGCTTTACCTGCGACCAAGAGGCCAGCGAATGTATCCTCAACGAATGTACAGAAACTCAGGTCGACTGTGGATTTCGTGAGTTCTGCAACGTGGCTACGGGCGACTGTTTCGATGCCGGCGACCAGTATTGCAAGCCTTGTCGCAACCAGACTGCCGAGCAAGACTGTGGAAGCGGAAATGAGTGCATCGGTGGCTTCTGCGGGGTGAACTGCGAAGGCGGGGCCGAGTGCCCAGGCGGCTTCGAATGCTTTGCTTTTGAGAACAATGTCGGCCAGATTGAGACCTACCAGTGCTACACGTTCTGCTGGTTGTACGAAGATTACGAGCCGGGTGCGCTCAGCTTGCCGCCACCCAACGTGACGGGGCCGCTTCGGCTTGACCTAGAGCCTGGCGAATCCCCTCTGAATGAGAGCTTCTAATGCGCATTGGTGGACGCTTCGGTCTGACCCTTACGGCTCTGCCGCTCGCTGTTGTTTTGGTGGGGTGCCCTGGCGGCCCAACGGGGCCGACGGGCGTGGAAACCGGTCCGTTGGAGGAGTTGATTGGCCCGGTTGTGGTTCATGAGGTTGTCTCTGGTCCCATCATTGCTGGAACGGCTGTCGACATTTCCGTGAACGCCGTAGACGAAGACGACGGCGTGTTCCGAGTGTCTCTGTTCTACCGAACGGTGGAGGAGCCCGTCTTTGAGACGCTGTTTCTTGATGTCGGTGAAAACGGAGATTACACCGGTACAATTCCGGGCGTGCAGGTCGAAGCGCCAGGCCTCGAGTACTACGTACGTGCCGAAGACGACAGCAACTTTCGCGTAGAGACTTTCGCGCCAGAAGCCGGGGATGACGAGCCTTTCCTGGTTCAGATCGACGTCCAAGGTGCAACGATTCCGTGGACGGAAGACTTCGAGGGGGCAGTGGACGCACTGTCCATCTTCGACATTGGCTGGCGCGAAGTAAGCCTTGGATTTGCCGGTGGACCGTGGGAGTTCGCCACGTCGCGGACCAATTCGGGTGAGTACAGCGTGGTCCAACGTCCCAGCTCTGGTGATGTTGCCGCCCTCGAAGACTGGCTCATTACGCCTGCCTTGGCCATTGAGGGAGAGGGCCCGTACGAGGTCAGCTGGTTCGAGTACGGCGACAGCGTTGAGCGTGCCAACCACTCCTTGTGGGCGTCTATGGGTAGCGCGGACCCCAACGACGGCGACTACATCTCGCTTGGCGACCTCGCTGCCCCGGTGGACGGTCAATGGATACGAAGCCGAGTTGTCGAAGTTCCCGATTCGGTCCGCGGCCCCGCCGTTTACCTGGCATGGCGCTACGAAGGTCAGGCGGCCGATACGTGGTTCATTGATGATGTTGCGGTCGGAGACTTGGGCCCTGACATCCAATTAGTCGATGTTGGCTGGGACCGTGTGGACCCTGGCGGAACGACCACTGTGTCTGTGACTTTGGAGAACGGCACGCGCATTGGTGCGGAAGACGTCGTGGTCACCGGAATGACCGAAGGGGGGGCCTTCACCGCACCCGTCACAATCGACCTCGATGGGAACAGTACGGTCGCCATCGACCTTGAGCTGATGGTCGACGCAGCTTGGCCAGACAATTCCCGGCTACCGTTGTCCTTGGAAGCGGTCTCGGGCGACGTGACGTGGTCTTGGGAAGAGGACCTCGTCGTGGGTGATCCATCGAGTGCCACCATCGCGTTCAATACGTTCCAACGTGGTCTTGTCCAAGTGGTTGTTGGTGCTGGCGACCCGAACGCTCCGACTGCGCGTCGCTCGGTCATCTCTGACGTGCTGGATGGCGGTACCCACAGCTACACCGTCGACCTTACGCCGTTTTCGGCCCAGCTTCCGCCAGGACCCGGTGAGGATCGCTGGTGGGTTTCGCTCAACAGTACGGTAGCGAGCAGCCTGACTGTTTTTGAGATCGACTTCGACGGCGAGACCTTCGTTGGGAACGACCTCGGCAGTCCCATCATTGGTGAGACGGGGCGGTTCTTCTTGCCGGCCCCTCCGGAAGTCACCATTGGGGCCCTGATCCCGACGCCCAATCCGTTTGCCCCGGGCTCTACTGGCACGCTGGCGATGACGCTGTCGAACACGGGCACACCCACCACAGGTATGACCACAGCTACCCTGGTGTCATTGGACCCCAACGTGGATGTTGTGGACCCCATCATCGTAGACCTCGGTCCCGCTTGGGTCGGCGATACCCCGGTGACCTTCGGTGTCGACGTCCTCGACGGAAAGGTCGATGCCTTGCCCGCGCTGTTTGAAGTCCAGGTCACAGACGAAGCCGAGACGCTGACTGTCGAGACCTCCGTGGACGTCCCATGGCCCGTACTTCAGGTGCAGAGTATTGAAATCGACGACTTTGACTTCGGCGACGACGATGAACTGATGGACTCCGGCGAACAGGTCCTCGTTGACATCGAAGTGTCCAACGTCGGCTCACGGGTCACGTTCGGGTCACTGCGGTGTACCGTTGAACAGACCAGTGGACCGACCGCCACAATCGTGTCCGGCGGCACATCCGGTGTTGGCTTCAGTAGCCTCGACCCTGGAGAGCGCGACAGTGACGATGACCTAGAGATCATTGCGCCCGCCTCGGCAGTAGGGACTGGCCTCGGCTTTGAGTTGAGCTGCAACGACGGCGCCGTCGACTATGTCACCTCGTTTGAGGTTGTAGTCGGTGAGCGTCCATGGCTTGGGCTATCCGGCGCCAACGACCCCATCGGAGACGCCAACGGGTACGACTTCGACATCGTCAACGGTCAGTACCGCGTCGAAGGTGGGTTCCTTCAAGTTCGCCTCTTCTCGAGTGCGCCGTACGACCCAGCAACGGCCTTTGTTGAGATGTGGATGCAGAGTCCCGGCTCGGAGTTCGACTTCTACCAGGCCGTTGGGCAATCGGGTGTCGGCAGCCTGCGTGGCTTCCGTTTCAGCTTCACGCCGCTGTCGCCTCCGCCCATCGTGACCAATGTCAACGAGACCACGATTCAGATCGACTTGCCCCTCGAAACGCTCGATCTTGCCGCGGACCGCGTGGAGATCGGCTTTGCGTCGGGATTCTGCGGAGGAGATATTTACTTCTGCGACCACTTCCCCAACAACTGGGGTGACCCGTTCAATGCGGGGCTGAACACTACCGTTTGGCTGCCATTGACATGGTGAAGCACGGGGTCCGCTGATCGACGAGTGGTCAGGACGCGGTAAAAGGTCGGACACAGGTCAGCTATGGCGGTCGTCGCATGAAAGTCTTCACGATAGGCGCAGCCTTCATACGGTGGAGCGGTCCATGGGCCCCTGGTTAGTCACACAAAACGATGAGCAATTCTCGGTACCGAGCCTCGCAGAGCTGCGTGAGATGGCCGAACAAGGTCGCCTCTCGGGCGGGGACATGGTTCAGCCACCCGGTGCGTCCGAGTGGATGTATGCCGTGGAGATTCCCGAGCTTGCCGGTGTCTTAAACGACACACTCGCCATAGACGACGACGACCTTGACTACAAGGTTCGTGGGGGTGCTGGCGTTGTCACCATCATCGCAACCGTCGCGTTGTTGGCGGTCTTAGTCTCGGCCATGGGCGCTATTGTGGTGTTCACCCAGATGGTCAACACCGATCCCGGCGCCATTGTCGGCGAAGGTGGCTTGGCTGAGAATGAGATGCTGGTCACGGCGGACGGCGCAACACTGCGTACCGAAGCCGACGGTACATCCAGCGTGGTCGCACCGATCGACAAAGACAGTCGGCTAGAGATGCTGATGAAGCGTGGGGATTGGTACCGCGCTCGGACTCCCATGGGTCAAGAGGGCTGGATCGATGTCACCCAGGTCATTCCGGCGTACCGACTTGCTGGCGGTGAGATGGAGCGGGAGCTTGACCCGGTCTACAACCCAGACGACTACGTATTCGTCAGCAATGCTAGCTGGCTTCAGCTGGACCGCGCGAACACCCAGCTCACCGTGTTTCGTTTTCAGCTAGAGAACGAGTCGCAGTACCCCATGACGGACCTTGTCTTGTTGGTCACCATCAAGGACGGCAACGGCGCCGAACTTGAGCGCTTGGAAGTTGCCGTAGATGGCATCATTCCAGCAGGCGAACGCTCCTTCGTTGGAACGCTGCACCCCGACCCCAGTGGTGACGACCCCGAGGCTGCGCCGCAATTGCTGACTGCTGTAAGCTTCCAGATGCTTGCTGAAGACGACCCGGATCTGCAGCTCCGCTATAGCGACGGGGTGGAAGTGGTGATGACGGCGGAAGAGTTTACCGCCGCCTCGATCCACATCCTCGAAGTGCGCGCCGACCGTCCCGAATAGTCATGGCAGCGGTATGGCTCGCTTGTCGAGACGCATGCGGACAATTCCGGGCAGAGCGCACGGTTAGCAGCCGGTCATGTCTGAACCGACCCACATTGATATCCGCGGCGCGCGCGTCCACAACCTCAAGAACGTTGACCTAAGCATCCCTCGGGACTCGCTGGTGGTCTTTACGGGTGTGAGTGGGAGCGGCAAGTCGTCGCTCGCGTTCGACACCATCTACAAAGAGGGTCAGCGGCGGTTCATGGAGTCGCTGTCGTCGTACGCGCGGCAGTTCTTGGGCCAGATGGAGCGGCCGGATGTGGAGTCGGTAGAGGGCGTGAGTCCCACCCTCTCCATCGACCAGAAGACCGTCAATCGTAATCCGCGTAGTACCGTCGGCACGGTCACTGAGATCTACGACCACATCCGTCTCTTGTTTGCCCGTCTGGGGACCCCGCACTGTCCGAAGTGTGATGCGCCTGTTGAGCGACTGGGCGTAGATGACATTGTGAAGGCCGTCTTAGAGCGGTTCGGTGGGCAGAAGGCGCACATCTATGCACCGGTCGTGCGCGAACGCAAAGGTGAGTACCGTAAGGAGCTTCAAGACCTTGCCCGAGACGGCTGGCTGCGAGCGCGAATTGATGGCGAGGAACGCCGGCTAGACGAAGAAATTGTGTTGGCTCGGTACGAAAAGCACACCATCGAGGTGGTGGTTGACCGCATCATCCCTCGGGAATCAGACCGAACTCGCCTGGTCGAAGCCATCGAGAAGGGCTTGGTTATGTCCGAGGGCATTGTCATCGTCAGCGGTCCAGAAGAGGAACTGACCTTCGCCACGTCTCGCGCCTGTGCAAAGCATCCAGAGCTGTCATTTCCAGAGCTGGAACCCAGGTTATTCTCGTTCAACGCCCCTCAAGGCGCGTGTCCTACGTGCAGCGGTCTCGGAGCGCTCGAGTCATTTGATCTGGAGCGGTTGTTCGACTTGTCAAAGCCCGCAGCGTCCGCTTTTTTGGCCTTCAATGACGATGGGAAGGTGCCGTTCGCAGGATTCGACCGAGACAACCTGGCGCATGTGGTCAAGCAGCTCAAAGGGCCTGCATCAAAGCCACTGGTGAAGTGGCCCATTGCCAAGCTCGAGCAGTTGGTACATGGGGATCCCAACCTCATCATTGAAGAGGTTGTTCACCGGCCGGATGGTCGCATTGACCATCGCTCTCGTCCGTGGCGAGGCTTGTTGGGCATTGTGAAGATGGTGTGGAAGTACACCAGCTACAGCGGATTCCAAGCGTTCCGCTCCCGGACTCCATGCCCGGAATGCGAAGGGGCGCGGTTAAGCCAGTACGGGCGAGCCGTCCGATTCCGCGGCACGAATATTGTGGACCAAACCCGCGCCACAGTGGAGGATGCCGCTGCGTTTTTCCGTGATGTCACCCTTGAAGGCAACGAGAAAGAGGTCGGTGAGCTGCTCATCGCCGAGATTCGCGACCGTCTGCAGTTCTTGGACGAAGTGGGCCTCGGATACTTGACCCTCAACCGGTCCGCAGCCACGCTCTCCGGCGGCGAAGCTCAACGCATTCGTCTTGCTTCTCAGGTCGGAAGTGCGCTTCAGGGCGTCACCTATGTGCTCGACGAACCGTCGATTGGTCTACACCCGCGCGACAACCAGCGCTTGTTGACTACCTTGCGTCGTCTGCAAGCTCGTGGAAACTCGGTGTTGGTGGTCGAGCATGACGCGGAGACCATTGCCGCTGCCGATTACGTGGTCGATGTCGGTCCCGGAGCAGGCTCACAAGGGGGGGAAGTTGTCGCCGCAATGACCGGCGCACGCTTCCTTCGCTCCAATGCGCCTACCGCCAAGTGGATGCGGCGGGAACGGGTGATTGCCATGCCCGAGAAGCGGCGAGTCGGCAATGGCAAGGCGCTGAAAGTCCGTGGTGCAAGAGCTAATAATCTCAAGGACGTATCGGTTGATTTCCCGTTAGGCGCGCTGACTGTCGTTACGGGTGTGTCGGGCTCTGGCAAGTCATCCCTCGTGTTTCGAAGCCTCGAACCGGCCGTTGTTGCTACGCTGAACAAGGAGCGGCTTTCGGGCTCGAGCGTGACCGTGGACGGCGTACAGCACGTCGACAAGCTCATCCGTATCAGTCAGCAGCCAATTGGCCGGACACCCCGAAGCAACCCCGCTACTTACACCGGAGCCTTTGACAAGATTCGTGATTTGTTCGCTCAAATACCTGAATCCAAGGCCCGCGGATACAAGCGTGGACGGTTCTCATTCAACGTTGTCGGCGGGCGGTGTGAAGCGTGCAGTGGTGCTGGTGTTCAGACTGTTGAAATGCAGTTCCTTCCCAGTGTAGAGGTGACCTGCGACGTCTGTAATGGCAAGCGCTACAACGCCGAGACGCTGGAGATTAGCTACCGCGGCCACACCATCGCGGATGTTCTGAAGATGACCGTGGGTGAGGGGGCAGAGTTCTTCAAGAACCATCGTACACTCTCGCGAATCCTCGATACCTTGGTCAGCGTTGGGCTTGGCTACATCCCGCTGGGACAGCCGTCTACAACCCTCTCAGGGGGCGAAGCTCAGCGCATCAAGCTGGCTAGTGAGCTGCACCGGCCTAGCACGGGTCAGACTCTGTACTTGTTGGACGAGCCCACGACCGGCTTGCACTTTGAAGACGTCGAGCGGCTGATCAACGCCATTCAGCGGCTTGTAGACGCAGGGAACAGCGTCATTATCGTCGAACACCACACGGATATCATGAAGGTTGCCGACCACCTCATCGACCTAGGGCCTGAGGGCGGAAATGCCGGTGGTAGGCTGGTAGGGGAGGGGACTCCCGAGCACATTGCGACCTTGGATACCCCAACCGGTCGCGCCCTAGCCGCACTGCCGGAGTTCGGCGCGGTCATTGCAGCGGATGTGGCACGGTCTAGGAAGAACGCCAAGCGCCCAGCAAAGCGAGCCAAAGAACTTGTCGTAAAGGGCGCTAGGCACCACAACCTGACCGGTGTGGACATCACGATTCCACACGGCACCATGACCGTCATCACCGGGCCTTCTGGCTCCGGAAAGACGTCGTTGGCCTTCGACACCATCTTCTCGGAAGGCCAGCGCCAGTACGTGGAGAGTCTGTCGACGTACGCGCGTCGGTTCCTCGGACGCACGGAGCGTGCAGCTGTTGACCGTATCGAAGGCCTCGCTCCAGCGATTGCGATCGATCAGCGAGCGGCGTCGAGAAATCCGCGGTCAACGGTGGCTACGGTCACTGAAATTCATGATGTTCTGCGGTTGCTTTGGGCTCGTGTAGGTCAACCCCACTGCCCAGTGTGTCGCCGTGAAGTGTCCGGCCGCTCGCCTTCCGTCGCCGCACGTTGGTTGGCCGAGGAAGCCTCGGAAGCAGGCTGGCTAGTTACCGATCTTCGTCCGGTCGCAAGTACCGAGGAGCGCCGAGATGCACTGGTTGCAGATGGGTGGTCGCGGCTGTTGCATGAAGGTGCGGAAGTCCGCCTAGAGACTGCCGAGGCGCTGGGGTTGTTGGCGTTGGGAGCCACCTTGGTCATCGACCGTTTTGCGCCCACGAAGGCCGCCGCAACACGCGTGTCCGAGGCTATTTCGGCTGGCTACGCCATGGGCTTGGGACGCGCTCGGTTCGTCGATCGTACGTCGGGTGTGCAGACGGTATTGAACGCCCGTCCTCGCTGTCCAGAGCATGGCGATGTGTTGCCGGATGAAATCACCCCACGTCACTTCAGCTTCAACAGTCAGCTTGGGGCATGTACGCGGTGTGATGGTCTGGGGCAGTCTCGTCAGATCGATATCCAGCGGGTCTTCCCAGATCCCAAGGCCGGCTTCTGGGACTCTCTCGACCCCCGCGTACGCTCAGTCATGGAGCGGTCGGCCCGCAACGGTGCCCTTATTGAGGCGGTTCTTGAGCATCTCAGCCTCAAGTCGGACACTCCCGTCAGGAAGTGGTCGCCCGCACAGCGCAGGGGCCTGCTTTACGGCCTTCCCGGCCAGTTCGCGATTCATTGGTCCAAGCGGTGGGGCCGGTCGGTCAAGCACGTGGAGGAAGAACGCGAGTGGGCTGGCATTGTTCCGATTTTGGAAGGGTGGAATACCCAGCTGGACTGGCTGACCATCGAGGCCGAGTGTCCCGGCTGCAACGGTGGGCGTCTGCGTCCGGCGGTGTTGGCGGTTGACGTCTCCGGCATTGGTATCGATACCTTCTCGAAGCTGACCGTGGACTCCGCACTGGGCGAGCTCGGGCGGTGGTCCTTTGAAGGGTCCCGCGCGGTGATTGCCGAGCGTCCAGTCATGGAGCTGCAGCGTCGATTGGCGTTCTTGTCCAACGTAGGGCTTGGGTATCTGTCACTCGACCGAGGTGCAGCGACACTGTCGGGCGGCGAAGCTCAGCGGATTCGACTCGCTTCGCAGCTCGGAGTGGGGCTTACCGGAGTCATTTATGTGCTGGACGAACCCACCATTGGCCTGCACCCACGCGACACCGAACGCTTGCTCAAGACGCTGGAAGACCTACGGGACCAAGGCAACACCCTCGTCGTTGTAGAGCATGACCCGGACACCATCCTTCGTGCGGACCGCGTCATTGATCTTGGTCCTGGTGCGGGTGCTGAAGGTGGACGGCTGTTGGCCATGGGAACGCCGCAAGAGGTAAAAGACACGCCAGGTTCGGTCACCGGTGCGTGGCTCTCGGGTCGTGAGACCATGCCGGAGCGGCCAGCACCTCGCACCCGTCGCGCCGGCATGCGGCTGACCGGTGCCACTGGACACAATCTCAAGTCGGTCAACGTCACAGTCCCCAGCGGTGTGTGGGTTGCAGTGAGTGGTGTCTCCGGCTCTGGAAAGTCGAGCCTCATCATGGATACGCTGGTTCCAGCCCTTCGGGAAGCCATGGGCACACCCGACACGCCGCTGCCGCACAAGTCATTCACCGTCAGAGACCCTGTGGACCGTTTGGTGGTCGTCGATCAGTCGCCGCTTGGGCGCACGCCTCGCTCCACGCCAGCGACCTACACAAAGGTGATGGACGCGATTCGCAAGCTGTATGCAGATACGCCCGGGGCGCGCGCTCGCGGGTGGAAGCCGGGCCGCTTCAGTTTCAATAGCAAAGGCGGACGCTGTGAGACCTGTGAAGGACGGGGCTCCATCTTGGTGGAGATGCACTTTCTTCCAGATGTGTGGATTGTTTGTGACTCCTGCAAGGGGCGTCGGTTCAACCGAGACACCCTGGCTGTCACCTACCGGGGCCGCTCGATAGCGGATGCCCTTGGAATGAGAATCGACGAGACGGCAGAGCTGTTCACCCACCACCGAGGCCTCAGTCGAAAGCTGACCGCGTTGGTCGATGTGGGCCTCGGATACATCAGTCTTGGTCAGCCAGCGACTACGCTTTCAGGTGGTGAAGCCCAACGGGTCAAGTTGGCGGCAGAGCTGACCAGCCGAAAAGGGCACGCCCTGTATGTGCTGGATGAACCCACCACCGGGCTTCATCTCTCGGACGTGCGGAAGCTGGTGGCTGTGTTGCATCGGCTCGTGACCCAGGGACATACCGTCATCACCATCGAGCATCACTTGGATGTTCTCAAGCAGGCGGACTGGGTGCTGGATGTTGGCCCCGAAGGCGGATTCGGCGGCGGCGCTGTAGTTGGTGAAGGACCACCATCGGCAATCGCTCGATTGGATACACCAACCGGCAGGGCCTTGGCTGCATCTTTGTAAGGACGATTGTGTTCAAACAAGCCTTGTGATCAATATTGTTGCGCAACGGTAAGTAGGCGGGCGGCGACACCTCGTGTCACAATAGAGGTACTGTCATTAGACTCCCGTCATCCTGCGTCGCTCGTCGTGCGCGCAGATGCGTTTGCCAAGGATTCCTGCATGCTTTCGAGCTGGACCTCTCGCGTCGCCGCACTTGCCTTCACCACTGTCTCCGCCTGCGGAGTGATTGCGCTCTCTCCGCTGCTCTGGTCGGACCCGGTGGTAGGAACTGCGATCGCAGAACAACCTGATGGTTCGACATGTACCGCCAATGGCGGTGTTCTCTTCGACGCCGCGAGTCCTGGCAACCTAAACTTTGCCGAAAACGATGTCATCTGGGCTGCGGACACAGACGGCGACGGCGTTCGCTATGAGATTGCCTGTTATTGCCAGGTCGGTACAACGTGTCAAACCGTTGTCCCTGGCGTCTTTGACGATCCTGTTGATCTCCATCCAAACGATGATGATCTTTCGACCTTCACCGACTGTGATGACGACTCGCCGCTCGCCTTTGGAGACGATGGCACCAGTGGTGCCGGCGTAGAGCTGTGTGACACCCTCGACAACGACTGCAACGGCACCATCGATGACGGCATTCTGGAGACCGCCGTCTGGTACGTCGACGATGACCAAGACGGATTCGGCGTCACCGCAACGGCCTTCCTCGCTTGTGCTTCTGCCTACGGTCCCAACACCGACCGCGCATCGCGCGTAGCAGGCGACTGTGATGATGCTGACGGCGCCATTTACCCAGGAGCTCCCGAGGATGGCAGCGATTCAGATTGCAACGATGGCCTTAACCGGCAGTTGCCAGAGCTGTGCAATGGCATCGACGACGACGATGACGGCACGGTCGATGAAGGCTGGCCTACCGGCAATTGGTACGAAGACTTTGACGGTGATGGTTTCGGCGTAGGCGCGGCCGTCAGCTTCTGCCTTCACGGCCCCATCGCCGGCTACGCGGACAACAATACGGACTGCGATGACCTCGACCCGACCGCAGGCGGAGACGGGACAGGTGAGGTCGCTGACAACGGTATCGACGACGACTGCGATGCTGGCGGAGCCACTGTAGATGGCTCGTCTGAAGTCGCTTACCGGGAAGATGCCGATGGCGACTTCTTCTTCAAGGCGTCGGTGCTGGCCATTATGAGAAGCGACAACCCTGTCGCCGAAGCCGCCTTGGCAGACCTGGGCTGGTACCCGGAACCGGACTTGGTCACCGGTGATTGTGATGATGAAAAGCCGTTGAAGAATCCCGCGATGACGGAAATTGCCTGGGATGGACTCGACAACGACTGTGACAACCAAATCACCTCGCCGGATGATGGCAGCGCAACCACAGAAGTGTGCGACGGCTTCGACAACGACGGTGACGGTTTCATCGACAACAACTTCCCGGGCGATACCGTCGTCGACTACTTCGCTGACCTCGACAACGACGGCCAGGGAGACCCGGGTCGGCCCATCGACTGTGGCGCGACGCCACCTCCATTCCCCGCTGTTGCTGCTGGCTCCACAAACGACACCGATGACTGTGACGACCAAGATGCCGATGTTCGATTCGACGCGGCAATCCCCGAGACCTGTGGTCCTACTGGTCTTGGTGATGGCCGCGACAACAACTGTGACGGTAGCGCAGACGGTGGCGTTGTTGTAGCGTCGGTCACCGAGCTGATCGCCGCCGCCGAAACGTGCGACGCCATCGACAATAACTGCGATCAAACGGTCGACGAGGGCCTGGGCCTAGCCGATTTCTACCAGGACCGTGACGCTGACGGCAACCCTGGCTTCCCGCTAGTGGTCGACTCGTTCTGCTCAGCCGTCAGCCCTATTCCGCCGCACTACCTTGACGACAGCACCCCGCCGACCGACTGCGACGACACGGTGAACGGAAGCCCCGAAGTGGCAGTTGCCTACTACCTCGATGCGGACATCGACAATGAGGGCGAATTTAACGGTGTGAGTGTGATGTCCTGCGTCGCGGTCGCTGGCCGTGTCACTAACAGCACTGACTGCAACGACGGTGACGACTTGATCGGGGTTGGCTTGCCCGAGATCTGTGACGGCGTGGACAATGACTGCGACGCACTCATTGATGAAGTCCCAGGCACGAACGATACGGGAAACCTCGTTAATTTCTTCACGGATGAGGATGTTGACACCTACGGCTTGGAAGGCAGCAGCGCTGTGTTTCAGGCATGTTCGCCACTGGTCAGAGCGAACCTCGCTGTACCGCAAACTGGGTACTCGGAGAACGCTCTGGACTGCGTAGACGACCCCGCGGGCCAGATATCTGCAGATGCTGCGCCCACCACCATTACAGGGTTCGATATTAAGCCGGGTGCGACAGATGTTGCCTACGACGACATTGACGCGAACTGCGACAACGAGAATGACTACGATGCGGAAAACGATGACTTAGCAAGCGCGACCGAAGTCAATGCGGACTTCGTGAACAATGCCGCCTACGTGTCTTCACGAAGTAATGGCGATGAGCCGCTGCCCGCCACAGACTGCGATGACACCGTGTCATCCTCCATCTCCGGTGTTCTGGAGTACTTTCCGGACTCTGATGGGGATGGAGAGGGCGAGCAAGGGTCGTCTATGTCGGTTTTCTCATGCGACCCGGTGGCGGGGCACGTCACCAACAGCACCGACTGTGTGGATACCGACCAGTTTATCGGTGACACCCTACCCGAGATCTGTGACAGCGTAGACAATGACTGCGACGGTCTCGTCGACGAAGATGAGACGTCCAATGTCGTGGTCGTTGGTAGCGTGGTTGATTGGTACGTCGACGCAGACGACGACAGCTATGGCGTACTGAATGGTACGTCGCAGTTCCAAGCCTGTTCACCGTTGGAGCCGGGCCGTGTCATTCCGCTTCACGCCGGCACCTTCTCAACGTCGGCTGATGACTGTGTTGATGCTACCGAGGGTCAAGACTCGGCAGACATCCCCTCCATCACCATCAATGGCAACTTAATCAATCCGGGCATTCAGGTTGCAAATGATGATCCCTACGACGACATCGATGAAAACTGCGATCAGCTGAACGACTACGATGCAGATGGTGACGGCTTTGCCGACTTAAGTAACGTCGGGATGGATTTTGCGGATACCGACGCGTACGAGCTCTCGCGGAGCTTCTTCAACGACCCGATGCCCGCCACGGATTGCGGCGATAATGACGCTGATGTCAATCCGGATGTGCTTGACGACACCAATGTCAACGGAATCGACAACGACTGTGATGGCTTGCCGGGCGTGGATGCGGACAACGATGGTGAAGCGAGCGTTGCCTCGGGTGGCGGTGACTGTATCGATGACCCCAATACTGATCTAGGTCCCTCGGTTCTGGAAGCGGTGGACGTGCTCACCACGGCAACCGAGATCTGGTACGATGACATCGATCAGAACTGCGACGGCGCAAACGACTTCGACCAAGATGGAGATTTGTACGCGTCTCTTGTTCAGTCAGCCGCTTACTCTGGCTCAGACTCCGAGACCTGCGCTGGTCAGTTCAGTGGCTGCATCGGCGGAACGCTCTCTGCTACGGACTGCGATGACAATCCCCAGGACAACACAGGTAGCTGCATCGACGATGTCACATGTGCAGACCTCGTAAACCCAGGCGTCACCGACGACGACGTGGACAATAGCGTAGACAACAACTGCGATAATGTTCCTGGTATTGACGGCGATGGCGACCTCGAAGCATCCGAAGCGAGCGGTGGGCTGGACTGCGATGACGTTCGAGACGACATCAACACCAACAACACCAGCGACCGGACGGACGGCGTGGATGGTCTCGTCGACACCAACTGTGATGGTATTCCCGGCGTTGATGGTGATGGCGACCTCGAAGCGTCCGAACTCAGCGGTGGGCTGGACTGCGATGACACCACGGAAGATATCAATACGAGCATCAGCGACGACCGCGCGGATGGCCCCGATGGCGCCGTCGACAACAACTGTGACGGCGTACCCGGCGTGGATGCTGACGGCGATGGACAAGCGAGCCAGACTACTGCCGGTACCGACTGCGATGACGACGCGGGGAATGACACGAACGATTGCGCCGATACCGGTTCTTGTGCGGCCAATACTTTCCTCGGTGCGAATGAAGTCTGTGCGGACGGTATCGACCAAAATTGTGGAGGAGATGGCGACGTTGGTGTGCCGGAAGTCTGCGACGGTGTTGACAACGACTGTCAGAACGGGGTGGATGACAGCTTTGTGCTCGCCTCTTTCTATGACGATGGTGATGTTGACGGCTTTGGCGCCGAGCTTGGAGCGTCGATTCAGGCCTGTGTGGACGCGTCCATCGCAGGCAAGGTCGCCAACAACGGTGACTGTGATGACACGGAGCCGCTCACCAACCCAGATGCGGCGGAAATCTGCGGCGACGGTGACGACAATGACTGTGACCCAGCGACCGCAGACTCCGGTGGCGGTGGTGGCGGCGCCGAGCTCGTCTGCAACGGCATCGATGACAACTGCGACGGAACTGTCGACGAAGGCGCCCCAGCTACGGCAACCTTCTACTTGGATGTGGATTCGGATGGCTACGGTGTCAACCTCACAAACACCAACGTAAGCGCCTGTAAATTTTCGACCGTTCCAGGATACTCTTCGGTCGCGGGTGACTGCGACGACGCGAACCCCGACCGGAGCCCTGGTGTGGTGGAGATCTGCGCCAACCTGATCGACGACGACTGTAATAGCGGAACAAATGACGCCGCTGCCTTTGAAGTCTGCGATGGCTTCGACAACAACTGCACCAATGGCATCGACGATGGACTGCCGCGCGCCACGTTCTACGTAGACGCCGACGATGATGGCTTCGGTGACCTCAACCCCAACGCGCCCGGTACGTACTTGGTGTACAAAGAAGCATCTGATAATTCAGGGTCGCCAAAGTACTGCGTAGATGTTGAGTTCCCGAACGCAACACTGGTCATAGGTGACTGTAACTCAAGTGATCCGGCTGTAAATCCAGACGCTCGTGAAGTCTGCGGCGATGGCATCGACAACAACTGCGACGGACTCGGCGATGGCCCAGGTGCATTACCGGGCCTTGATACATGCAATGGCTTCGATGATGACTGCGATGGCAGTATTGATGAAGATGCGGTCCGGGTACTTTGGTACTCCGACCTAGACCGTGACGGTTTCGGCCAGTTCAATCAAGGTGTTGGTGTGTTGGCCTGCGCGGAGGCGGACCCGTCAAGTATCGGCGGAGTGTCGCGCTCGAAGAACACGCTCGACTGTGATGACACCAATCCTGCTATCAACCCGGACGCCTTCGAAGTTATCGAGATGGCCAATGGCGTTCCGGCCGCCGTTCAGATCGACAACAACTGTGATGTGTCTCGCGGCACCGCGGCCCCGGATGTCTGCGATGGCGTCGATAACGATGGTGATGGTGAGATTGACGAAGACGGCGGCTTCGAAATCAACTCACTCTCCGACCTCCAAGACAACCGTTTGCCTTACTACCCAGACGTTGATGGAGACGGGTTCGGCGATATCTCCGAAGACCCCATCTATGCCTGTGACGGCGTCTCTATCGAAGGCTACGCAGTTTATGAGGCGGGCGTCCGTGATGCCGACTGCGGCGTATTGGACGCACGCGTGTACCCCGGAGCGGTGGAAGTCTGCGATGACTTTGAGAGTGATAACTTCACCCACCTCGATACCAACTGCAACGGCGTGACAGGTCAAACCAACGTTAATGGCGTATTTGACGTTGAAGAGTGCGACGGCGTTGACAACAACTGCGATGGCAGCATCGACGAAGTCTCACTTCTGGTCCCCTTCTACAACGACCTGGATGGCGATGGTTTCGGTGCGGGCGTCACGATTGGCCAGTTCTGCATTGACGCTGTGGTCGAGGGTGCAAGCACCGTAGCAACAGACTGCCAGCCACGTGTGGCGTCGGTCTACCCGGGTCAGACCGAAGACTGTAACGACGGCTTCGACAACAACTGTGACAGTGGCTCCGGAACAGCTGACGACTTGGATGGCGGTGCCGAGGTCTGTAACGGCCTAGACGACGACTGTAATGGGGTTACTGACGACACTATCGCCGGCACTGCTACCGATGACTACTATATCGACGTCGATGGTGATGGCTTCGGCGCCCCCGCCTTGGTCCCCTTGGCCGCCTGTCCCGACACCAATGGCGAAGTCCTTGGCTACTCATTGCTCGGTACTGACTGCGATGATTCCGATCCTGCGGTCAACACAAGCGCGGACGAGGTCTGCAACAGCCGTGACGACAACTGTGACGGCGTGATTGATACGGACACGCCGAACGATCACCCGAGCAAGCTCTGGTACCCGGACAGCGACCGTGACGGATATGGGTCGAGCCAGCAGGTCGACGAAATTGTCGAATGTAACCGGTTGAACTACCAGATCGGTCCCTCACCCGCACTCACCCGCGATAGCCGGGACTGCGTGGATGCTAGTGGCACCAGTCGCACTGGCTACGAGATTTTCGTCAACGGTACGGATGCTACGGGTGGCTTTATTACCGAGCGTCCCGGAGCTCGAGACAAGACCATCACCGCCCAGAACATCAATCCGGGCGAGACCGAAGTGTTCTACGACGAAATTGACCAGGACTGCTTTGAGTCTTCGCTTCAAAGGGCAGGCTCGCTAGTCGATGGTGATCAAGATGGTGACCGTCAGGTGTGCGACGGTTCTGTCGTCTACCCGGTACCCTCCTGTCCAATCTACTTTGCGGGTTCGGACTGTGTTGATGCTGAAGACCAAGTCTCCATCACCGGATACGAAAACAATGGAGATGCCATTTTCGGGGTGATTACGGCCTACGACATCTTGGTGGTCTCTGGCGAGAGTAATCCTCGCGGAATTACTGACATCTCGTACGACGGGGTCAATCAGACCTGCCGCGGCGACACAATCAATGGTGTGGACGTCGTCTTCGATGACTTCGACCAAGACGGCGACGGCTTCAGCGACTCGGACGCGGTTCAAGAGGCGGTTGGTGGGGGCTACAGCTACGACATCCTCCGGCCCCCTGCGACCGACTGCAACGATGACGCGCTTACGGGAGCTGGTATCAGCCCTGCCGCCTTTGAAATCTGCAACAACGATGTTGATGAGGATTGTAGTGGTGCCTTGGATGACTTCGGCAATGTGCTGAACAGTGACGCTGCATTCACGCAATCCTTTACGTTCTACCCAGACTTCGACGGAGATGGCTTCGGCGACGAGAATGCGGCCGCGTACGCTTGTGACCAGCCCAATGCCGAGGGCAAGCTAGACGTCAACCTTGACTTCATCTCCACGGGGCGTGACTGCAACGACACCGTTGGTGAGGTTGGGACTACCGGCGTTCGCGGTGATGAGATTTATCCGGAAGCAGACGAGACTTATTACAACGGTATCGTTCAGGATTGTGACGTCCGCAACGACTTCGACGCCGACGGCGATGGCTACGCCAGCATTGCTGAAGTGGCGGCCTTTTACGGCGGTGACGTCTCGGCGTACAACGCGGCTGTGGCAATCGAAGGCTGGGACCCCTTGCCTGCAACCGACTGTCTCGACAACGGCGACGAGGTCCTCGCAGCTGTAGCCCCGGGTAACGCAGATCCGGATGACCCCGATGTCACGGCTCGCGAGTCCAATCCTGGCCGTCAGTTTGAAGACGATGGTGTGACCGAGCTCCCAGGCGGCGAAGCGTGCGACCTTATTGACAACGACTGCGATGGTCAGATCGACGAAAATAGCCAGCTGAGCTTCACCGATTACTTCATCGACCGCGATGAAGACGGCTTCGGCGCCTTGGATGCTTCGGGTGTTTCGGAAGTGATAAACGGCTGCAGGAATCCCTCTGTTCAGGGCGCTACACAGTTCTCCGAGACCAACAACGACTGTGAAGATGACGCGGTGACCGTCTCGGCTCGTGAAGGCGTAGCCACACTCGATGCAAGTCTGATCAATCCAGGCATCACGGATGCCGTCTACGACGCCATCATCGCCGATTGTGCGTTCGACCGAAACGACTTCGACAAAGACGGCGACGGCTACGCGTCGGACTCGGCTATCGCCTCTGCGTTTGGCGTTGACGGGGACTCGACGGGTGTCAGCACCTACTTTGACCTGTATCGCGATAGCGGTACGTTTACCGGCGCCGACTTGCCAGTCGGGGACTGCAATGATGCCGACGCCACCATCAACCCGGACTACATCGGTGATGGCACGAACCCATTCAATGGCGACTTGGCCTCGGACGGTATCGATAGCGATTGTGATGGCGTCCCAGGAGACGACCGCGATGGCGATGGCGTGCCGAGTGTCGAGAGTGGCGGCTTTGATTGCGTCGACGACCCGACGGTTGTTCTTGGCTCGAACGACGGTGTCATAGACCTCACTGTCGCGGCTGATCAAATCTTTGGCCGCAACACCACCGTGGGCTTCGTGAAGAGTGCGGCCGTTGAGCGCTACTACGACGACGTGGACCAGAACTGCGACGACAAGAACGACTTTGACCGCGACGGTGACTTGTCCGCCAGTATCGACAAGATTGACGAGTACCGCGCTAACCGTCCGACTTGGAGCTACTTGGGCGATGACACGCGGCCAACCTCCGTGTCCTACCAACTTCAGGCTCTGCAGCAGGAAGACTGTGAAGACGGTGAAGTGGACATTAGCGGCCCCACTCTAGAAGACGGCCTCTACCGAACGTCACCGCCGAATGCGATGACCTCGGGCTCGGTGCAGTCGGCGGTTCGTCCGCTCGGCATCTTGGCCTCGAACATTCGTCCGGGTGCATTGGATGCCGCATACGATGGCATCGACCAGAACTGCGACGGCAAGGATGACTTCGACGTCGATGAAGATGGTTTCGCAAGTGACACACAGGTTCCTGCATACAACACGGCCTCAGACCTTACGAATGACCCAACCAATAAGTTCGGTAACTACTTGGGCGGCCTGCCTACGTCAGATTGCAACGACAACGAATTTGATATCAACCCTTCGGTCGTCGATGACATCACCAACGGTATCGACAACAACTGCGACGGTACCGCTGGTGTTGACGGCGACGGAGACGGCTTCAACATTGCCGATGACTGCGACGACGACAACCCACTCGTCTACCCAGGTGCGGGTGAGCGGTGTGAGCAGGGCTTACAGATCGACAACGACTGCGATGGCAACGTCAACAAGGTTGGTGTCCCGATTGACACAGACGGCGACGGACTGGTGGACCTGTTCGTTTCCGAGTACGTTACCAGCTTCGTCGGTGATGTAGCGATGACGGCTCTGGGTGGAACCGTCGGCAACCTGTCTTCGAGTCGCCCCTTCTACATCGACGGCGATGAAGACGGTTTCGCAGATGTGACAGCCACCGAGGCCATCTATTTGTGCCGGGCTGGACCGGCGGAAGCGTTCTACTCAACCACCAAGACAGACTGTAATGATAATGACGGCTCGATTAACCCAGGTGCTGAAGAGAGCTGCAACAACTTCGACGACAACTGCAATGACAGTATCGACGAGCCGAATACGGCTGGTGAGCCGCCGTTGGATACCGAGACCTACTACATCGACAATGACCAAGACGGCTACGGCATGGAGGGCGGGGACACTTTGCAGTTCTGCGACGGCTTCATTACCAATGCCCCGTTGTCTGAGCGTATCGAGTGTGCGCACGACGGTGTGCCGGCGATTAACCCGAATGCCATCGATAACGACTTGCTGCAGCGCTACGGCATCAAGTTTGGTGGCGAGTGCTACTCGGTGGTGTCCACTGACTGCTACGACGATGAAGTCCGTATTCATCCGGTGTACCCAGGTGAGCCGCAGCTGGAGCAGCTCGACGGCTGGGACAATGACTGCGATGGTTTCATCCCGGTCATTGAGCTGGACCTCGACAATGATGGTCAGCTGCCGCTCTTGCCAATTGCGTCCGGACCTTCGGTGGCCGGTGCCGTTCGCCCGGAAGGCGAATGGACCTCGTCGGACACGTTCTTAAACGTCGCTGAACTCAACGTGCTAGCGGGAGCCTCTAGCATCGCCGACCCCGCCGACCCTGACTATGGTCAGCCCAACCTTGCTGTTGGACTTGGCTTTGTGGACTGTCATGACGTCGCCGCCGCCGACAAGCCGCAGGTGCGGTTGGGTGCAGAGTCGCTCACGCTGATCTGTCGCGACGAGCTTGACAGCGGTGCCCCCCCCAGTGGCTTGTGGGAAGTATCGGTCGGCAGCCTCGACGACATTCTGTTCAATGGCGGTTTCCGGTTGACCGAAGATATCGGCATTCAGACCTTGCCCCAAGGCGACTGCGATGACATTTCCGCCAACCGTGAGAAGGGTCGGGCCGAACGCTGCGACGGTGTCGACAATGACTGTATCGATGCGACACAGCTCGATGTCCACCTCGACCTGAATCTGAATGGTCTTCCTGACCACATGGAAGAGGGCTCGGTGACTCCCGGCTACGTCTATGAAGACGAAATTGACTATGACGGTGACGGTGAGCTGGCCTGCATCAGCGACGCCCGGGTCAATCAGACCGGCCGGGACGTCTCGCTCATCGGTGGCGAAGCCATCTTGAATGACGGCGGGGACTGCAACAACCTCTGCTCGTTGATGACGGTTGAAGAACCGGCCGTCGACTGCGCCGGCTTTGCCGAATGTGGCAACCTGCCTCCGACCACAGTTGATGAAGACGGCGACGGCTACTCGACGTGCGGCGTTTACGGCGATGACGACTCGGCAAGCGACGAGACCCTCTTCGTCTTGGCTTACGCCTTCAACACCATCGTCCAGAGCGAACTCGAAGACGAAGTGTGGGACGTCATTCCATTGCTTATGCCGCGCGAACGTCTCGCCTCTGGCGAGCCGGCTGAATGCGATGCGGCCCAGTTCGACGCACTCAATGGTCTGCTCGGAGTAGAGAATGTGTTTAATGACGGCCAAGGCCTCGCCGACCTGCTGTCGGTGTGTGTGGAGCTGGACGTCTGTCGGGACATGGACCGCAACGGTCTGGAGCTTCCCGCGTTCTGCCCTGCCGCCGAGGAACTGGACCGTCATCGCTGTGTCATCAGTCAGCTGACCCTCAGTCGAGATGATGACGGAGGCGTGTTCACCCTTCTCTCGGCTGACAACTCGGATGATGAGATGCGCTTTGGCGACCTGCAGACCGAGTACCCAGGATGTCTAGAGACGAATGGTGATTCATGGTACCCGGAGCAAGTCGTGCTGCGTTCACTGTGGACCCGCGCTCGCATCCGCGATTCCCGTCGCTTGGTGACCGAGTGGGAGTGTTACCGCTCGACCGGCGACTTCGGTTGTGGCGGTGTCGATGACCTTGCTGACCGGAAGCGCGAAGACTTGGTACTGCGTGACTACGGCTTCCGCCGACCCGGTGGTTTCAACGCCAATGACGATAGGTGGCGGGCCATGACCGGCGCGCAGTTGAGCTCCGACAGCGACAATGACCTGATGTTCAACCGGTTCTCCCCGCTTGCACATACAGATGGCCTGTTGCTCGGTTGCTGGGGCGATGAAGTCTTGAGTGGCTTTGAAGAAACCACTACGGGTTCGATTGTGGGCGGCGACTGTGCAGATGCGGACGCGTTGGAGGCTGAGCCTTCTCTAGAGGGTGTGCTCGAAGCACAGAACCGTGGCCGATACGAAGGTCCTGATGACCTGCTGGCTGTCTTCGATGGCCGCGCCGTCGACTGTGACGTCTGTACGGATGGCATCGACAACAACTGCAATGGCACAATCGACTGCCTCGAACCCGCCTGTGCCCGCTGCTACGTCGGCCAATCCTCTGGCGGCTGCGGTGCTGACGCCTGTAGCGTTGGCGGTTGCTCGTCCTCGTCGACCGGTGGCATCCAGAGCACCGGCGCCATGTCGCTGCTGATGTTGATGCTAGGCCTAGGCTGGCGTCGTCGTCGCGAAGACGAAGACGAAGACCTAGCTGCATAGGAAGTGACATGCGACGCGCGGCCCCGCTCGATAGCGGAGAGCATGCGCGTCGCGGCCATTCAATTTGAACCGACTCGCGGCCCCTCTTTGGGGTCGCTTTTACGTTTGGTGCCTCTCGTCGAGCAGGCGGCAGCGGGTGCTGACCTTGTGGTGTGCCCCGAAATGGCGGCCACCGGGTACCTTTTTGCCTCCGTTGACGAAGCCCGCGCAGTCGCAGAGACACCCACAGGGCCTACGTTTCAGGCACTCTCGCCGATCGCCCAGCAACACCAGTGCTGGGTGGTCTGTGGCTTTGCCGAAGATGCTGGAGAGTCGCTGTACAATAGCGCCATGGTGATTGCACCAGATGGGAGCTTGGCCTTCGTTTACCGAAAGCTGTTGCTGTACGACCCGGACTACAACTGGGCCCAGCCTGGAGACTCGGGTGTGGCCATTGTGGAGATTGGCGGCCTACGGGTGAGTGTGGGCATCTGCATGGACTTGAACAACCCACACTTCGTGCAGTGGCTGGCAGATGCTCGCATCGACATCTGTGCCTTCCCGACAAACTGGGTTCATGACGATGTCATGGACGTGCACACCTACTGGCAGGAAAGACTCGCACCGACCCACACAGTCTTGGTTGCTGCGAATCGGTATGGTCAGGAAGACGACACCTGCTTCTCTGGCCGGTCCGCCGTGCTGTCGCGGGCCGGCGTGTTGACGACCGGACCGCGGGAAGGGGACTCGGTTCTTACAATCGACCTTGCCCCCCTATTTATCGCCACTGTTCCAGGCGGTCCAGACGCTCAATGACGGCATCCAGCCGGTCCTTCAGGGTCTCCTGCTCGTCTGCTTCATCGCCTTCTGGCTCCGACTCATCGCTGGGCTGGCCCAGGCGTGCGCTCCGCTCGGCGGCGGTTCGGGCGCTATCAGCCAGCTCGGGCGAATCAGTACTGTTTGCGTAGGCTCGAAGGATAGCGCCACTGTCCGGAAGGGTGCCCAGTGCGCGAACGGCAGACTGTCTGGAACGCAGGTCCCGATCGTTCAACAGCTCCGCGACGGACGCGCGCACTTGGTCGATGATGTCAGGGTCGTCCAGGCGCAGGGCAATGTCGATAAGTGCCGACTGAGAAGAACTGTTTGTGTAGCGGGACAATGACGGATTTAGCGCTCGTGTCAGGTCGCGGATGTCCCGCTTGCCCCCGTCTTCGCCCAGGATGCCGGCTGCGAGACTCGCCATCCAGCTGGAGTCGGTGCGAATGGCGCTTCGAGCCATCTTCACAGCCGCATCTGTGTCATGGCTGGCCAGGGCAGCCATGGCAGAGGCACGGGTGCGCTCGTCGGCATCGGTCTTGGCAACGCGCGTCAGGGCGGCGGTCACCGCGGCACTGGTCGGAGCACCATCCAAGGCATCTACGGCGGCTTCACGAATGACGGCGTGGCCATCGCTAGCGAGCGCTAGCAAGGCCGCTACAGCGTCTTCCGTACCGATCTCGCCTAGGTCAGTGACCGCAATGGCGCGTGCCCGCACGTGGGCGTTTGATGTCGCATAGCGCTCGAGTGCAGGGACCACGTAGCCCCCGGTCTCATCGGTGATCATGTACAGCGCCGCGACCTGGACGAAAGCGTCTTCGCTGTTGAGGGCGGCGGCCCAGGCTTCAGCGGGTTGCTCTTGTTCAAACGTCGCCGGAACTAGGGCTTGCGGGTCGACGATGACGAAGTTGGGTGGAGAATCGAGGTCCAGCGAGAGCTTGGCACCGTCATTCGACACCCAAACGGTCCGGCGAACAATACCGTCCGCCGTTCCAATGGCGATGTCCACGGGGAAGTCCCAGGCTTCTTCCATGGCCAGCTCCACCGTCAGCGCGCCCTCATCATGCGTCCAGCTCGTCTTTACTGTGGGGTGCCCTTCGCCATGAACGAACTGGTCGAACAGCCAGGTCAGATCTCGTCCGCCAGTCTCTTCCAGGCTGCGTCGCAGATCTTCGCTGGCGACCAGACCATCGCGATTGCGAACGAGGTACTGGTGAACGGCAGCGTCGAAGGCAGGCGTGCCAACAATCGAGCGCAGCCAGCGCAGGACGGTAACGCCCTGAACGTATTGGTCGGAGTGCTCCGAGTTGCCTACGCGCGTGTGCGAGCGCGCAGCCATCGGCCGGTCCGAATACAGCGAAGAACGGCGGTCGCTCCATGCGTCTTCGGCTTGGTAGCCGTCTCCGTGGTTCTCACTCATCCAGTCATGGGCGAGCAGTGTTGCGAAGCCCTCATTCAGCCACAAATCCGACCATCCGTAGGTGGTGACCAAGTTGCCAAACCATTGGTGGGCGAGCTCGTGCATTACTACGGACTCTGCCGCCCATGGACGGGGGTCATCGGCCTCAAGCACGTACCGGGTATTGAAGGTGACCAAGGTTGGATTTTCCATGGCGCCATACGGGAATCGCTCGGTCACGACCTGCCGGTACAGCGGGTAGGCATGGTCTACGCCTACCCGTTCGTTCATCCACGGAATCATCTCGGAAGCGTAGCGAAGCGAATGGGTGGCGTCGTCGAGATTAACGCCCTTGGGCGCATACACAGAAACGCCATTTTCAAGCTCTTGGCTCGTATATTCTCCAACAACAACGGTCACTAGGTAGTTGACGATGGGTTGTTCGAGGGCGAAGCGGTGGGTGGTCCAGCCGTCTTCAGCAGGCTCGGTCTCTTGCAGCTCACCACAGGCCAACGCGACCATCGAGCTTGGGGCGGTGACTGCGGTACTGACGGTGAACTTGTCGTTCGGGAAGTCCCAGCCCGGGTACCAGTAGCGATTGTCTTCATCTTCGCCTTGGCTGAAGACGTGGATGGCATCGTCGCCGCGGGATGGGCTGCGAAAGTGAAGACCGTTCTCGGGGGTGCCCGAGTAGTCGACCGCCACTTCGAGGGCATGGCCGTCAGCGGGCATCGGAATCTTTACCCAGGTCGCGCCGGTGCGAACGCCTTCGACGACGGTGCCGTCGATACGTACCTCTCCGATATCCAAGCCTACTTGGTCGAGGGACAACCACGCCGCGCGCCGACCCAGCGGGGTGACGGTGTGGGTGACGGTTCCGGAAACGGTTCCAGCGAGTGGGTCAATCCGGACGTCAAGGTCCATGTGACGGATGTCCCAGTGCCGGTCGCGAAGGAATTCGCTCGGCAGGTCGTGGGACGGCGCGTCAGCGAGAGCGAGGCCTAGAACAAGCGTAATCACTTGCCACGCGCCGCAATGAGGGACTTGGCAATCTCAGCTGCACGCTCGTAGCCGCTGCCGATTTCTTCCATCAGCTTCTTCTCAATGCGCCCGCCGATAAGCGGCAGTCGCACCCTGATCTCACCGTTGATGACGCGCTCACATTGGTCACCCTTCACGGTGATGTCAGTGCGACCCTTGGCTGTCACCCGGTCGGCCATGACGGTGGGAACCACGTTCCATTCCAGCACATTGGTGGCCGGGTTGAAGCGGCTGGTCTGGTTGTAGACGAGGTACTTACTCCCCATTGCTTTCGCCATGAAGCCAGGGAGTTCCTTCTTGGACGTGCAGCGCAACACGCGTACTTCAATGTCGCCATCCTTAGATTCGGACATCAGCTCGCGGCGAACCCCAGACTCCGCTTCCAAGCGCACGTCGAACTCGGGGCTGTCGAAGACCTCCCATAGGGTGGCGGGGTCGCAAGCAAATGTGTTGCGGATGGACAGCTTCATGGGGAACCTCGTAATGGCCGGTCGCCATAACGAGCGAATGTGTGTTGTGGCATCGGTCCGCGGCCTCCATCACCTGATTGGAGCAGTTATCGGGCCGCATGTGGTTCACTCTCTCTCTGCTCGCTCTGGCCCAAGTGCCGTCTCCGCCAACCCCAGATTGCGGGCCGGAAAACCCGGATGCGTGTCCGCCGGATTTTGGCTCGCGGTCCCACTTGTCATGGATTCCCGATGACAGCATCAACACGGTGCGTGCCGCAGAAATCCCCTTGGGTTCTGGCATTGGGCTCGATGTCGCACTTCGGACGACCCTGGGTGATTTTGGCGCACCTGTGGCGATTCTTGACAGTGGTATCGAGTGGGATCAGAGGCGACTGTACGAGAAAATCTGGCTGAATGCAGCAGAACTCCCCGTACCATTGGACGAAGCCGGCGCTGCAGTCCGAGACGCAGACGGAAATGGCATCTTCAACCTGAGCGATTACCGTTGGGATCCGCGCGTCTCGGTCGACGCTGGCAACGACGTGGCCGACGACCGCTTGGACCCCAGCGACCTGCTGGCCGTGTTCAGTGATGGCGTAGATGACGACGGCAACGGCTTTGTTGACGACATCGCTGGCTGGGATTTCTACGGCAACGACAACGACCCCTACGCTGTGCTGGACAACTCCTTCAGCAACCACGGCACCGGCATGGCCCTCGACACCACCGACCCGGCTGGCAACGGGGGCGGGGTGGGGAGCTGTCCAAACTGCGCGCTGATTCCGGTTCGTGTTGGTGACACCTTCATCGTAGACGGAGACCGTGTAGCCCAAGGCATTCGCTACGCTGTGGACCGCGGTGCGGTGGCCATAAACATGTCGCTGGGCGCGCTGACCCATCCAGAAGGGGCGCGAGAAGCCGTGCGCTACGCGATGGATAGCAATGTCATCGTGGTGGGCGCTGCCGGAGACGAGAACGGCTACCACCACAACCTCCCAGGACTCGATGACGGCATCTTGTATGTGCGCTCGATCACCAGTGACAACCGTGGAAGTGACGGCGCCTACAGCTTCTTCAACTCGTGGAACTGCAACAACTTCGGCCCTCGCGTAGACATGGTGGCCTCATCCAACGCGTGTGCATCGGGTGCCTCTTCCGCAACTACCGGTTCCGCTGCGCTGCTTATTTCAGCCGGTCGCTTGCTCGGTATGGACCTGTCCGGCGACGAAGTCCGCGCTCTGCTGTTGGGCACCGTCGACGACGTCTTTCTGACCGCGGCCGAACGCGAGATCTCAGAGGCCTACCCAAGCAAGCCCGGCTGGGACGCCTTTCATGGCGCCGGTCGCCTCGATATTGGAAACGCCGTTGAAGCAGTGGTTGCTGGCGAGATTCCTCCAGAAGTTCACTTCGACTCCCCACGCTGGTTCGCTTGGCCAGACCGTGGAGAAGACGTCGAGGTGGTCGGATTCGTAGACGCCCCACGGTCGGGTTCGCTGTCTTGGACGCTAGAACTCGGGCGGGGTGCTGAGCCCGATAGCTGGCAGTCCGTAGCCTCAGGTGTGACCCCGATTTCCGGCGTATTGACTACCCTCTCGCCTCAGGATTTCGACGCGGCTGCGGTGTCGGACCTCGATGACGAAGACGTCCCCGGCCGCATGTACCGGGCCCACGAACCGATGGTCACGGCTCGCCTCACCGCGACTGACGCGGACGGCATCTCTGCGGTCACGCGTCGCTCCTTCTGGATGCACCGCGACCCCGACCTGCTTCCCGGCTGGCCGTTCGATGTCGGTGGCTCACTTGAGGCCAGCCCCATCCTTGCCGACTTCGACGGAGATGCGGTCTATGAGGTGGTATTGGTGTCCGGCGGCGGCACCGTTCGCGTGGTCGACGGGAGTGGAACACTGCTTCCTGGCTTCCCGGTTTACACACCCGCAATCCTGGGTTCAGTCGGATTGCACGAAGGCGTCATCGGTACTCCAGCGGTTGGCGATATTGATGGCGACGGCGCTGTCGAGGTCATTGTCTCGACCCTCGGCGGT
>JBLHSN010000006.1:0-49547 GCA_047626195.1 Myxococcota bacterium | reverse complement strand
ACATCGTCTCGCGGTACCGGCGGGGAACGCCTGGGCCGCGGTCGTTCACGTGAATGCAGGCATCGTCTGCCACAGTACTAATGCGAATGTCGATGTCGTGGCCTGGGCCGCCGAATCTCACCGCATTGTCAATCAAGTGGTGGACGACGCGGGCGAGTGCACGCCGGTCACCGTGAACCCAGATATCTTCGTTGGCGTGGATCTGAATGCGCCCTCTAGGGTCGGCGAAGGAGGCGACCGCTATCTTAACCACGGAGACAAGTGTGATGTCGCCAAGTTGGTCTTCACTCGGTGTCTCCTCCGTCTCTAGATCGCGCAGGTCGAGCAACTCTTCAATGAGTTTACCGAGCTTTCCAGCATTGCGTGAGGCCACGGCTAACAGGGTCCGGTCGCGTTCGTCTCCGCCACTTCCCCCGAGCAGGCCAAGAGCCCCCACAATGGAGGTGAGCGGTGTGCGGAGCTCATGACTGACGGCAGCGAGGAAATCGGACTGTAGCTTTTCGGATGCGAGCTGCTCGCTCATATCCCGGGCAAACACAACCTCGACGGTGGAGCCGTCGAACTGTACGTGTGTGGAGGACGTAGCCACGGAGATTGTCTGACCCGACGCATCGACAATCTCAAGCCGGTCGCAGTCGTCGCCAAGATTATACGTGGTTGTGGACGGACGCAGATCGGTCACCGGGGTGCCTACAACCGTGCCTTCGCGGATGTCGAGCAGGATCTCGGCGGCCGGATTCACGTATTGGATGACGCCGCCGCGAATGACGAACACGGCGTCCGGACAGCGGTCGACGAGGGTGCGGTAGCGCAGCTCTGACATCTGCGTCTCAGTGACCGCAGACTCCAAGGACTTCCGGGCCTGCTGCTCATCAAGGCTTGCCTGGGTCAAGCTCGTTTGCTTGCGCGCGCGAGCAATAAATAGCGGAAGCCCGAGCGCGTACGTGGTCGTGAGGGCAAAGCCGAAATGCACCCAGTCGGGGGACGGGTGGCTGCTGGCCACACCAAGAAATGTGAGTCCAACGCACGCAAAGACCAAGCCTAGTCCCAGGCGACTCGTGAGGAAGAGGGAGGCTGCAACTACCGCCAACATGAGATTGGTTGTCTGGACGGGCTCCGGAATCATGGTCAGATGAAGGCAGGCGTTGAGGGCCGCCAGCAATCCAGCTAGGGTCAGCCAACGAGTGGCATGCGACAGTGCCCATGTCGCACCTCGGTGAGCGCTGACCCCCATGACCGCGACCACAAGGGCGGTCACTCCAGCGCTGATCATCATGACGGGGCGAGCGGGGTTTGTCAGTACTGCTCCATGCGCGACGACCATCAGGACGAAGTACGAGAACAGGATGGGGCCTAGTACCTTCAAGACTCCCGCCGATTCTCGCTCTCTTCCATCGTGAAGAGCTTGTGCGAACTCCCTGGGGCTCACGTGGTCTCCAGAGCGGATGCCGCGTCAGTGAGCGCATCCAGTTGGGCTTGCCAGGTGCGAGTGTCTGCAGAGAGTCCTTCCGAGGAGACGCCAATCACGCCGTCTCCGATGGACCAGTTCACGACAGTCTTCGACAGAATGAGCAGGGCGAGCCGTCGCTCCGAGTTCAACCAAGCTCGCGCTGTGGCGGGCTTGGGCGTGCTGACTCGGACCGTGTCATCAAAGGCCAGGTCTCCCGTAAGGACCTCGCGCCATGTGGATTGTTCAATCTCGATACGCCGAGTGCGAATGAACAACTCTGGAACATCCGCCACTCCCACGCGTATCCGCACGAACTGGCGGTCAAGGCCGAAGGTGCGCAACTCGTCGACCCAAAGCTCGATGGTGTGTGTCTGACGAGTGCCATGAGCGCGGGGAAATGGCGCGTCGGTACATTCGAGGGTCAAGCCAAGTGCAGAACAGACCGAGTTGTACCGTGCGCGAGCCCGTCGGCGCATCCACGCATTCACCGCTGAGCGAGCGAACATGACCCCTGCGGCCACCGCAACAACTATTCCAATACCAGTCAAACCAGACGCCATAGTCGAACAATGCTACCAAGGGGAATGCGACACGTCTGCGCGCGGACAGTGGGAGGACAAATGAAGTTCAAGTGGGTAGCGTTTCTTGCGCTTACGGTCAGCGGATGCTTCGGCGAAGGCATCGAGATCTGCGGCAACGGTATTGACGATGATGGCGACAACCTCATCGACTGCGAAGAAGCGTTTTGTCGGTGTTCAGTCCAAGAAATTTGCTCTGGAGACATCGACGAAGACGAGGATGGACTCGTCGATTGTGCCGATGATGACTGCGAGGGCGAAGCGCTGTGCATCGAGGTCGAGTGTACCAATGGGGCAGACGATGACGGCGATGGGCAGACCGACTGTGACGATAGCGACTGCGATGGCGACTGCCCGGAAGTGTGCTCGGACGGTCGCGATAACGACGGCGACGGCTTGGTGGACTGTGAAGACGCGGACTGCACGGAAGCGGATGAGTGTTCCGAGCTGCTCTGTGACGACGGCACGGATGATGACGGCGACGGTCTGACCGACTGCGCGGACGATGACTGTTGGGGACTGCCCTGCCATCCGGATGGAGTCATCACTCAAATTGTTGACGGTAGCCTGGTCATCAAGGACATTAGTCGCACCACGACTATCGGAACTTCCGGTAGCTACACATCGTTCGTAGGCAGCACGACCATAGATACGCGGTGCAGCGAGTTCACGGATGACGGCGGGCCTGCCGCGGGTGTGGTTTTTCGGAGCAACGCTTCCGAAGCTGTTCTCGCTGACGTGATGGGCGTTGCCCGCGTTCAAATCGGGTCTGGCACTGAGACCTGCAACTTCGCCTTTACCCAGATGACCGCAGACGGGGAAGATGGCACGCTGACCGCCGGCGCTCGTACCGGTCTGGTGATTGAAGATGCGTCGCGGTGCCGCTTGGCGGGGACGTCGTGGCTGCCTGCAACTCTATCGCGCAACGGTGCACGACTCGATGCCGGCGCTGTTCGTCGCTACGCGATGGCCGCTCCAATGACGCGGACCATGACTGCGTCGCCGGTTGACACCACGATCTTCCGAGAGAGCTGCTACCGCAGCTTTGCGCGCTACACGGTGAGCACATCGGTGTACGGCGATGGGGTCTTCGGCGACGACGTGACGGTCGCGCCTTAGCGGCCGCGACCGTCTGACCGTGGCGAGATATGCCGGGGCACGAGACTCCAGGGAGGCCCCGTGGCATCGGAAACCGGCAGTAATTTCATTCGTACGCGCATCGACTCCGAGCTTGCGGATGGTCGGGCTCAGCAGGTGGTTACGCGCTTTCCGCCCGAGCCCAACGGCTGGCCGCACATCGGTCATGCCAAATCGATCTGTTTGAACTTCGGTTTGGCAGCCAGCTATGGTGGCCGCTGTCACCTTCGATTTGACGACACAAACCCGGAAGGGGAGTCCGAAGAGTTTGCTGCGGCATTGGCCAACGACGTTCGCTGGTTGGGGTTCGACTGGGGCGAGCACAAGTACTACGCGTCCGACTACTACGAGCAGCTCTACCTGTGGGCTGAGTCCCTCATTGAGCAGGGCTTGGCCTACGTTGATGAGAGCTCGGAAGAAGAAATACGGGCCCATCGCGGAACCGTCACCCAGGTCGGAACTCCCACACCGTTCCGCGACCGTCCAGCGACCGAAAGTCTGGGCCGTTTCCGCCGCATGCGTGCTGGCGAGTTCGATGAAGGGGCGATGGTTCTGCGCGCCAAGATTGACCTAACGTCCAACAATATGAAGATGCGCGACCCATTGATGTACCGCATCAAAAAGCAGTCGCACTATCGGACGGGTGAGACCTGGGTCATTTACCCATTTTACGACTACGCCCACTGCCTGTCAGATGCTCTGGAAGGCATCACCTACAGCTTGTGTACGCTGGAGTTCGAGAACAACCGTGAGCTGTATGACTGGTATGTAGAACATGTCGATACCGGCGCAACTCCGGCTCCACAGCAAATCGAGTTCGCCCGATTGGCGCTGACCCACACCGTCACCAGCAAGCGGAAGCTGAAGCAATTGGTTCTGGAAGGGCACGTCTCCGGCTGGGATGATCCGCGCATGCCAACATTGGCCGGTCTGCGCCGCCGCGGTGTGCGGCCGGAAGCGGTCCGTGAACTGTGCGACCGGGTCGGCGTAGCGCGAGCGAACTCAACGCTTGATCCCGCTCTCTTCGACCAAATCATCCGCGAGGATCTCACCGCAGAGGCACCTCGAGTCATGGCGGTCCTCGACCCGCTGCCGATGGTTGTGGAGACTTGGAGCGGTGATGTGGACTGGATGGACGCGCCGCTGTGGCCCAGCGATACCGGCTACGACGGTGAGCGCCCTATTCCCTTCGCGAAGCACCTGTTCATCGAGCGAGACGACTTCCAGGCCAAGCCGGAGAAGGGTTTCAAGCGCTTGGCTCCGGGTCGTTCGGTGCGATTGCTCAACGGGTATGTCGTCACCTACACAGGCCACGATGTGGACGCGGACGGCATCATCACCGAGGTCCGTGTCTCACATGACCCCGAGACCCGTGGTGGGGATGCCAAGAGCAAGGTTAGTGGTTCGATTCACTGGGTGGCTCGTGATCTGTCGGTGGAAGTCACGGTTCGCCTCTACGACCGGCTGTTCGCAGCCGCCGAGCCGGGCTCCGAACAAGACTTCTTGCTCGACCTCAACCCGGCTTCGATGAAAACGGTCAGCGCGCGCATTGAGCCTGCGCTGGCAGTCGCAGAGGGGGGCAGTCACTGGCAGTTTATTCGTGCCGGCTATTTTTTTGCCGACGTGCAAGACTCGGAGCTCGGGAAGCCCGTGTTCAACCAGGTCGTGTCCCTGAAGGACAGCTGGAAGAAACCTGAAACCAATGTCCAGGCACGCAAAGCCGCGAACGCTCCTGGCAAAGTCGGCGACAAGCCAGAACCACTGCACCCTGGGCGTGCCAAAGTGCTTCGGGATCTGGGTATCGATGAAGACGCAGCCCGCGTCCTGACCGATGATCCGGCTAACGATGCGGTGTTTACCGCTGTTGTCGCCAAGTACGCTCAGCCTGCATCCGTTGCGAAGTTCTTGGTGAACGAAGTTCTCCCGATGGCGGAGAAATCGGTGGATATTACAGTGGCACCTGGGATCGCTGCACTGTTGACGATGGTCGATGGCGGCAAGCTGACCACCAAGCTGGCGCGTAAAATTCTTCCGGAGGTGCTGACTGGTGGCGCCCCTCACACGATTGCGAAGCGTGACGGTCTCACTGTGGTTTCGGACAGTACAGAGCTACTCGCCATGGCTCAGCAGGCGGTGGCCGACCATCCCGACGAAGCGCAGAAGTTCCGCGACGGAAACGGCCGGATGATGGGGTTCTTTGTCGGCAAGGTGATGAAAGCGACTGGTGGAAAGGCCGATGGGAAAGCTGCTAAGCAGGCGGTTCAGGCGGCATTGAAGGTGTAGCGGAAATCGCATTGCGGCAATCCCGATGGTGAGAGAGGACAGCTCTGACCGTTCGCTTCGCGGGACGGGTGGGTACAGAACAACCGTAGGGTTTGACGTGGCACGGCGATCTTGGTGGCTCGGCCACGTCGGCGGGTTGACCGCCACTGGTGGACAGCTCACCTTACTAAAATCTCCAATCTTCGAAGTGCTGCAGAGATGCACCGTGGACGATGTTGGTTAAAAGCCTGGCCATGCGACTTTCCCTCCTTCTTGCTCTTGTCCTGACTGGCTGCCCCAAGGGTGGCTCCACGTCTGCGGCGTCTCCAGAACCTGAACCGATTTTTGTTGAAGGTCCGCCCGGCGGCGTCTCTTTGTGCCTGTCACCGGTACGCGAGGCTGGTCGTCTTAAGGGAGAAGACCGTGAAGCGTGGTGGGCTGCCGTCGGCGCTCTGCAGGAGCGAGACATAGGTCGCGCGGCGGGTGGCCTGTCCAATGCCGGTGAGCATCCTGGGCTCGAAGCTCTTCGCGGCATCACTAGTATGGTAGTGGGCAACTTAGAAGTCGCCGATACGCGCTACGACTTGGTGCTCAACGAAGCCCCGGACGACTGGTGTGCGTTGATGACTGGTGCGCTGGTCTCGGCGCAAGCCGGAGATGAAGAAGAAGCACAGGAACGGTCCGCACGGGCGTGGGAACTCGCTCCGGACCAGCCGGAGGCTGGTTTTCTCAATGCTCTGACTCGTGCGGAGGACCCCGAGGCTTTCAAGGCTGCGTTGGAAGACATGGCCGCGCGTTTCCCAGAACATGGCGCCACCCGCTTGTCGCTGTACCAGATTGAGACTCAGCTCGGCAACGATGACGCCGCACTGCTGCACCTCGAAGCCGCTGTGGCCGCAGGAATCGTTCCCGACACCTACTTGTACGACGGCTACCTCGCAGCAGGACAGCTGGACAAAGCGCTTGTCATGGCATCGCAAAATGAGGAGCCGCTCGGCGATGATGGACGGATTGCCACAAGCGAAAATCCACTCATTACCTACTACGCCATGTTCTCAGCGACTCCGAACCAGACCCTTGTCGCCGTCATCGATACGTCCATGGGCGAGCTTCGCTGCGAGCTGTTTGAGAAAGACGCTCCCATCACTGTGGCGAACTTCAATGCACTCGCGAAGGGAACGATGCCATGGATTGACCCAGGCGAAAACACGGTCCGAACGCGTCCGCTGTACCCGGGTACCATCTTTCACCGGGTGATTCCTGGCTTCATGATTCAGGGCGGAGACCCTGCGGGTAACGGTATGGGTGGCCCCGGCTACACCTTCCGTGATGAAGTCGTCACCGGTCTTACCTTCGATCAGCCTGGAAAGTTGGCCATGGCCAACTCCGGACCGTCAACCAATGGGTCGCAGTGGTTCATTACCGAGGGGACACCTACCCACCTGAACGGTAAGCACACCATCTTTGGTCAGTGTGACGCCGAGTCCGTGGCGCGGGTTGCGGAGATGGCGGCGGTTCCTAAAGACAATCGTGACCGTCCGCTCGTCCCCATTCGCATTGACGGCATTCGCATCGAGTCCATGTAGCCCTACCTTAGATGGGCTTTGTAGCCGTGACAACGTGTAGGCTTCGGTAGGGCCGGCTCAAGACGTCTCGGTCAATGGCCACGTCAAAACCGGCGTCGTTCAAGACTTCGGTGGCGCGTTTTGTTGTGAACAGCAGGTAGAACATGATGAATGGCGGCCGTCGTACTGCGTTTCTTGCGTGCATGACCGCGTTGAAGCTTCGCGCCAGCCACCAAGCCGGATGCAGGGGCGTTGGCCTGTCTGCGGTCAGGCAGACGTACCGGCCACCGGGGCGAAGTGCTGAGAAAATGTTGTCGGCGAAGGGCTGTTGCTGGGGGCGCAAGATGTGTCCGTGCGCGCCGAAGCAGGTGACCACGTCGACCGATTGAGCGGGTAAGGCATCCAGTGCATTGGCTTGGACCCAGTGGATGGCGGCCGGACCGGGGAACGACTGTAACCGTGCCCCGTCGAGCATTCCTTGGCTTCGGTCAATGCCGGTAGCCGTTGTTGTGCACACCGGATGCAGCACTCGCATGGCGGCACCTGTCCCCGTGCAAAGGTCTAGTCCGTCGGCCGCGGAGCCCGGTGCGCCTAGGTAAGGCGCGATCTGGTCCAGCAAGTCATCGGGTGTACGGAAGGGGGTGAGGTCGAACTTTGGCGCGAGCAAGTCATAGCCCTGGTTCGTGCCGCTGAATGCTTGCTGAGCAAGCTCGACCAAACTTGGACCTTTGGGGTGGAACACTCGGGCCTCCGCGCGGTGGTGCGTGTAGTGCTACCATCTGTTCACGTAACGGCAGAGCAGCAAGGAGAGCGCGTGGCCGAAACAGGCAGGCCCAAGCATCGCATTCTCGGTCCATCCTTCGACGTCATCCATGGTGCCGGCACCACGGAGCTGCGCTGGCACGCGCGCTACCAGTCGACTGCTGGCTTTCTGGCCGCATTGGACAAGCGCCATGCGTATTTGGTCGACCCAGGAACGGATGGTATTGCACCGCTGGTGGAGCATACCGCTACAGCGTTGGTGTACCGCGCACCCGAGATTCGCACGCTCTCCGAGTGGATGGCGTCAACAGGAGGGGACGGCGTTGGACTGAAGGCCGCCATGCAGTGGCTCGCACTGTCTGCGCGGTCTGTCGCGACGGCTGTGGAGCCGGCATGGGCTCACGGCATTCGAGGCCATGGGAATATTGGGCCCTGGCGCTGCGCCATCGATGAGCAAGGGCTCCCAGTACTGCTCGGCTACGGTCTTCCTGCGGTGGAGCATGACGTATACGACGCGGATGAGACTGTCGTGCCACCCGCGGATGCCTACCGGTACCGGTCGCCAGAGCAGTTGAATGGCGAAGATATCGACGAATCGTCCGATGTGTACGCCCTGGTGCTGCTCGCGGTTGAGCTCGGGACGGGATTGTCGGTGTACGACGGTACCGCCGGTGAAGTCGCGGACCAGGCCTTCGACGGCCAAGGGCCAGAGCGTCTGCCAGAGCTACCGATGGAGCTCGATGCCGTCTTGCTACGCGCGCTGGATGTGTTGCCCGGCAAGCGACACGAGACTGCTCTGGACTTTGCCGAGGAACTCGAAGTGGTCATCGACGGGCTGAAAGGCGTCGACTTAGACGAAGCCATCTTCATGTTGTTCTCCAAAGAGCGCAACGGCGGCTTGTTGGCGGACCCGGACGACGAAGAACGGGCGCAGCTTGCAGCTATTGTCGACGTCCTTGTTGGACGTCGCTCTGGTGCCCCAGGTCTACAGGCGGCTCGGGAGGCATTGTCGCTAGATTTGAATGCGGCAAACACCGCGGTATGGGACGTGATCGACGCGCTCCGCGCCAGGACCGGTCTGGATGAAGATGCAGATATTGAGGACATTCTTGATGCGGTCGATGAGGTTGAACGGGCGGAGCGCGTGGCGGAGGAGGCGCGTTTAGCTGAAGAAGTGCGTGTTGCTGAAACGGCGCGTGTCGCCGACGAAGCGCGCGTTGCCGAAATGGCGCGTGTCGCCAACGAAGCGCGCGTTGCCGAAGCCGTTCGTATTGCCGAGGAAGCTCGTGTTGCCGAAGAACAGCGAGTCGCAGAAGAAGCGCGTGTTGCTGAAGAACAGCGAGTCGCAGAAGAAGCACGTGTTGCTGACGAACAGCGAGTCGCAGAAGAAGCGCGTGTTGCTGACCAACAGCGAGTCGCAGAAGAAGCCCGTGTTGCTGACGAAGCGCGTGTTGCTGACGAACAGCGAGTCGCAGAAGAAGCCCGTGTTGCTGACGAACAGCGAGTCGCAGAAGAAGCCCGTGTTGCTGCCGAACAGCGAGTCGCAGAAGAAGCCCGTGTTGCTGACGAAGCTCGTGTTGCCGAAGAACAGCGAGTCGCAGAAGAAGTGCGTTTTGCCGAAGAACAGCGAGTCGCAGAAGAAGCTCGTGTTGCTGACGAGGCTCGTGTTGCCGAAGAACAGCGAGTCGCAGAAGAAGTGCGGTTTGCCGAAGCACAGCGAGTCGCAGAAGAAGTGCGCTTTGCCGAAGCACAGCGAGTCGCAGAAGAAGTGCGCTTTGCCGAAGAACAGCGAGTCGCAGAAGAAGCTCGTGTTGCCGAAGAACAGCGAGTCGCAGAAGAAGCTCGTGTTGCTGACGAAGCTCGTGTTGCCGAAGAACAGCGAGTCGCAGAAGAAGCTCGTGTTGCTGAAGAAGCGCGTTTTGCCGAAGAACAGCGAGTCGCAGAAGAAGCTCGTGTTGCTGACGAAGCGCGCTTCGCCGAAGAACAGCGAGTTGCAGAAGAAGCTCGTGTTGCTGAAGAAGTGCGCTTCGCCGAAGAACAGCGAGTTGAAGAAGAGCAGCGAGTCGCAGAAGAAGCTCGTGTTGCTGAAGAAGTGCGGTTTGCCGAAGAACAGCGAGTCGCAGAAGAACAGCGAGTCGCAGAAGAAGCTCGTGTTGCCGAAGAACAGCGAGTCGCGGAAGAAGCTCGTGTTGCTGAAGAAGCTCGTGTCGCCGAAGAACAGCGAGTCGCAGAAGAAGCTCGTGTTGCTGAAGAAGCGCGCTTCGCCGAAGAACAGCGAGTTGCAGAAGAAGCGCGTGTTGCTGAAGAACAGCGAGTCGCAGAAGAAGTTCGTGTTGCTGACGAAGCTCGTGTTGCTGACGAAGCTCGTGTTGCTGACGAAGCTCGTGTTGCTGAAGAAGTGCGTGTTGCTGACGAAGCGCGCTTTGCCGAAGAACAGCGAGTCGCAGAAGAAGTGCGGTTTGCCGAAGAACAGCGAGTTGCAGAAGAAGCTCGTGTTGCTGAAGAAGTGTGGTTTGCCGAAGAACAGCGAGTCGCAGAAGAAGCTCGTATTGCTGAAGAAGCGCGCGTCGCCGAAGAACAGCGAGTCGCAGAAGAAGCTCGTGTTGCTGACGAAGCTCGTGTTGCTGAAGAAGCGCACCTCGTCGAAGAAGGGCGTTTGGCAGCAGAAGCGCGTCTTGCTGACGAAGTACGCTTGGCTGAAGAGGCTCGTGTCGCCGAAGAACAGCGTATTGCCGAAGAAGCGCGTGTTGCTGAAGAGGCTCGTGTCGCCGAAGAGCAGGCTCTCGCCGAAGAGCGGCGTATCGCCGCGGAAGTGCGTGCTGCCAAGGAACAGCGTCTGGCTGAAGAAGCGCGTGTCGCTGAAGAAGCGCGTGTCGCTGAAGAAGCGCGTGTCGCTGAAGAAGCGCGTGTCGCTGAAGAAGCGCGTGTCGCTGAAGAAGCGCGTGTCGCTGAAGAACAGCGTGTCGCTGAAGAACAGCGTGTCGTCCAGGAAGCTCGCCTTGCCGAGGAAGCCCGCCTTGCCGAGGAGGCTCGCCTTGCCGAGGAAGCCCGCATTGCCGAGAAAGCCCTTCGCGACGCCCATCGTGACACACTTGCTAGGATTCAACAGCGTCGACCGGATGCCGGAGCGCTCGACGCGACGTCTGCTGCGATTGAAGCTGGAGAGGGCCACACGGCCCTTGCCGAACTGATCTCGACGTTGCGCGCCAACTCCAAATCAACCGAGGATGCTCCGCTCGATGCCATTCTTGATGCGCTCGACGCCATGGACGGCGAGCGTGAGCGGTTGTGGGCTGTGGTCGCCCGGGTCCAAGTCATCCACCCCGAGTTGTCTGCCTTAGTAGCTGCGGATGCAGCCCGATCGGAGGAACTGACGGCGTTGAGTGCCGCCGTTGAGTCCATGATGACGGCTATCTTGGCGGCCTGTCGTCACGCTGAGGCACACCTGCTCGACCTGGGCGCCGATGTCCCCAAACACGATGACTCCGTAGTTCTTTGGACGGAGCTCAAGAGCGCTGTCATTCAAGCGGATGCCCAAGCGGATGCCGACGACAAGGAACGGGCGACCCTCGCCGACCAGCTGCGCGAGGTCCGTGATATTGCGGATTTGGTCTATGAAGATGGCATGAGTCGGGTTCTCGATGTCCTGGATGAGCCGGTCTTCGCCGCTCTTGCGCAGGAGTTGGATGACGCTTTAGAGCGTGTGCAATCCGCAGACACCACCAGCGGAAGCGTCGACGACGCCCGAGACGCCTTGCGAGTAGCGGAGCAGGGGACCGACCAACTCCGCGGCACTGTCGACGCCATTGCAATGGCAACGGCCGAACAGGCAAACCGGTTAGCTGCGGCAACTCTCGAAGAATACGTCGAGCGCGCTCGCAGTGTCGTCAGTGCGGCGGAAGCCCAGGTGCCACTCGCCGAGGATGATGACCGGGTTCAACACGCCGCCTTGGCCATTGGCCAAGCTGTACAGATGGTGTGGACGCTAATTGGCCTAGCAGAGGACGCTCCTGACACCGCCGCCGAAATGGCGATTTTGACAGGCAAGTTGGCCACGGCAACATCGGATGTTGAGCTGGCGGCAGCGACCTTCTCAGATGTCCGAAGTGCCTACCGCGAGCAGCGGTTGGCCACGATTGTTAGAGATGCCCACGAGGAGGCGAAAGAGGCAACACAGGCGCAGCCTTACGGTGAGCCGGGTCTCGAAGAGGCCGACGGGGCGGTGGCTGCTGCGCGCGATGAACTGATCGCCATTCTCGAATCGCTGCCGGAGAGCTTTCGGTCGGTTGAACATGCAATATTGACCGTTCAGGAACCGGTAGACAGGGCAGTAGAGGCGGTGGAAGATGCGCTTCTTGCTCGCGCGGTCATGCGCGAGGAGCTTGCAGCGAAGGCGGTGCAAGAAGCACGAGACAGTCTTGAGCTCGCCCTTGCGAAGTGTCTACCGTCTACTGCTCGTGAGCAGGCCTCTGCGGCACTCGTTGCCGGAGACCTTCGACGGGCGGACGGTTTGCGAGCTGTCGCTCAAGTTGTCGACGCGGCACTGGCGGGTGCAGCCGGAGCGGAAGCCCTGTTGTCCCGTGCCTCTAAGCACCGCGTCGCCGCATTTGCGCAGCGCGCGCAGGAACGATTTACCACCATTGAGGCGCAAGTCGTTTCGCTTCGGGCTGCGGTGACCCTCGGCGAGGTGGACAGCGTTCGGAACCTGTTGGAGCGGGAGACCCGTCGGCTGCATTCGCTGGCGAACGAGGCAGACACTGCGAATGCTTCGTTCATTGCTGCGGAACGGGCAGCAGCAGCGGTTGTATTGGAGTCGCTACAGCGGCTCGCAGACGACATCGTGTCAATAGAATCGCCGGCGCTCCTGGAGCGTCTTCAGGCGGTGCATACACGCGCTGTGGATGCCATCGAACGGGTCAATGTGACGGACAGTCCTACTGTTGCCGGGCACTCGATGGCCGAGGCCTCTGGCGAGGCTGAACGGTTGCGCTCTCTGATGGGCATAGCCAGCGTTGTGAAAGGGTTGAAGCGATCTACCGAGCAGCATTCGTCGGTGGAGGTCCCACATACGTGTCTTGATGCCCATAAGGCTTGGGGGATGGCCCTTGCTGCGGTTGCAGAGTGTGACGACTTACCAGCGGCGCGCCGGGCAGCAGACGCGGTCAAAGAGACGCAGCAGACGTTTCAAGAAGCCGCCGCCGAAGCTCGTGTGGACGCCGAGGCTGCACGTGTGGAAGCCGAGCGCTTGCGGCAGGAGGAAGAGCAGCACCTGCTAGCGGCTGCGGAAGCAAAAGCGGCTGAAGAGGTCACTATCCTTCGTGAGCAGGAGCAAGCCGCAGCGGCACTACGCGAGGCTGAAGCGAAGGCCGAACGGGAACGTCTCAGTGCGCTTCGCCTAGAAGTCGCCGTAATGGACGAAGCCATTCGAGGCCGTGATAGTCGGCAGAAGAGTGCGGCCCCTTCGGGTGCAGAGGCCGATGCAGAGGCGGCCCTTGCACGTTTGGAAGCGGCCGTTGAAGGCGGGACTCCAGGGTCGGTCGACGTGGCGCGGGTCTCGGCTAGGGCAGCCGTTCAAGTGCTGTTGGATGCTGTGCCGGTGGTCTTCGATGACGACTTTGACTTGCTGGGCCTTACTGGTGAGCCGGACTCATCTGTGGATCAGCCGTTTGAAGACACGTTCGACGACGAGCTGCCAACCGACGAGGTCGAAGCCGATACATTTGTCGGTAAGCGTCCCGACCTCTCGTCCGTGTCCGCCCAACCGCCGCCAACACCGACACCTGCTCGGCCGCGTGAGGGAGAGTCGCGTGCAGACGCGTTTGCTCGGTTGCGTGCGGAGCGAAAATCTCGCCGTCGCCCTCCACCTACGGATGCAGCCGCCGCCCCAGCAGCATCTCAGCGGCCCCGTCGCGGTGGGCGCCGTGAAGGGGAGAGTGTTGCCGAGGCGTATGCCCGAATGCGTGAAGAGCGCCGGGCGCGTCGGGAGAGAGTCAAGCCGAGCGACGACGACCAGTAGTGCTCATCCCCCGAGCTGGTACCGCATGATTCCTGCGAAATCTGCCAGTCGCTTCTTCACGGCTGCGTTGGGTGTACCCGGCAAAAAGCCTCCGTCGTCGTCCAGTCCGCCGGCCGGCACACCCGTGAGCATTTCGAAGGCGTCGTCGATGGTGTCCATGGGCCAAACATGGAAGTGGCCGTCTTGAATGGCTTGGACAACCTCGTTTCGCAGCATCAGGTCGGAGACGTTGGCTCGTGGGATGACAACACCTTGCTGGCCGGTCAGCGTTCGAGCCGAGCACAAGTCAAAGAACCCTTCGACCTTGTCATTCACTCCGCCGATTGCCTGAGCGCCACCGTTTTGATCGATGGACCCGGTAATCGCGCGCCCCTGAAGGACGGGTACGCCTGACAACGCAGAGAGTAGAGCAACGGTCTCGGCCATGGACGCACTGTCACCATCTACGGGTGTGTAGCTCTGTTCGAATACCAAGGTTGCAGTCACGCACAGAGGCACATTGTTGGCATATCGACCACCGAGAAGCCCGGTCAATACAAGGATTCCTTTGTCGTGGAACGAACCCGACAGGCCGGACTCTCCTTCGATGTTGATGATGGCCCCACGTCCTGGCCACGCCCGTGCAGAGATGCGACTGGCCATGCCGAAACGCATGCGTCCGGTTGAGAGCACGGCGAGTCCATTGACTTCACCGATGGAGCTTCCGTCGGTGCGCACGCGAATGCTGCCATCTAGATATCCACGACGATTTCGGTCTGCAGACCCGCCCTCACGGTGACGTTGCGCATCGACGGCGCGCTGGATGTGCGTATGGCTCACAAACTCGTCGTCGTCCGTCGTCGCAAGAAAGTCGGCTTCCCGATGTATGCGGCGGAGCGGCTCGATGGCCAGAGACAATCGGCTCTGGTTTTCGGCCATGCGTCCAGCGTGCTCCACGAGGGCTGCCATGGCGGCGGGGGTGAGCGGTTGTAGTTCATCGCGCCTACCCAGATCTGCAAGGCGGCTGGCCAGAAGCCCGACATTGCCATCGGTCCACGGCATGTCAGATTCGAACTCGGCGGCCACGCCAAACAGCAGCACAAAGTCGGGGTCGTTAGCTGTCAGGGTACGGTATTCGGAATGGGTGCCTACAAGAACCACATCCACGTCTAACGACATGGGTTCCGGCTCGAGAGTGACTGCATTGACCACGCCCGCTTCTGGCGTTGGCGCTTCCGTCCGGATGAGCACTTGGCGAAGAGCGCGCTTCAGCCCCATCCATGCACCTGCATGCGACAACAGGCGACGAGCCTCAATAATTAAGAATCCACCGTGGGCAGCGTGAAGGGCACCAGGACGAACTAGCGTGTGGTTGGTGCTCAGGGCGCCGTCGATAGGCATATGTTCGACACGGCCAGCGAGGGCTGGCCAGGCCGGTTCGTCGACGTCAATGACGGGTGCGCCACCTTCGAGAGAGTTGGTCACCATCACGTTGACAGTCCAAGGCGTCAGATCTTCGCCATAGACCCCGGGTCCTTCCCGGACCAATGCGGATTCCGCTTGGCTGAACCATGACTGCAGCTCCGGCTGTGGCCACGCGTCTTTCAACGCGTTGAACAACGGGCGAGTACCCGAGGCAGCGGTCCGGATGTCTAAGTTAGCGGTGACCTCGGCGATCTCCTGCATGCGCTCCCGCTCTTGGCTAGCAAGTGTGGTCATCTGTTGCTGAACGCGCTCCATTGCTTGCTGTAGCGGAGCCTTCTTTTCCTCTGGCAGCGCTTCAAATGCTGCTGCGTCGAGCAACGTTTCGCCGTCCATGGGGGCGACGATCAGAGTGTCTTCTTTGCGATGAACCGCCACACCCATGCTGCGAGCGGCCTGCTGAAACTCGTGGAACAGACTTGCGCTCCTGGCCTGCTCTCGCCCAACAACGGCACGCTTTGCGACCTGGTAGGCGTCGTGGGCAAACGCTGCTGGTACAGAACGCGATGCCTTTTCTATGGCGTCTTCCATCGCGCGTTGAAATCCTGGGCCGGTGCCTGTCGGCAAGCGCACGGCGAAGGGCTGGCGGAGGTCTTTGAAGTTGTGCAGCAGCACGGTATCAGGCGCTGGGTTTCGCCGCGCGGCAACCGATTCCACCGTTGTGTGCACCATGGATTGGATGCCCACATTGGGGCGGCCCATTGCGAAGGTATGGTAGCCCGGCGAGCGTATAGACAGGCCTAAGGTCAGGGCTCCGATGGCGCGAGCGTGGCCGATAATGCCGTCGGGCGAGGGTAATTGGTCAGAGTTGATGTCGCCAACAGCGCTCATGGGAACGCGGCGGCGGGTTTGATTGTGCGGAACGGGCGCGGTCACGGGCACTCCGAAGCGTTGGAGGTGATAGGCGGGCCGGGATGCCAGACTACGCCATTGCGAACCCACAGGTCATGGAACAGACGGTCGATGACGGCCGGTCCGTGCGTGTGCACACGGAAGAGTGGTCTTGGCCGAAGACGAAGACGTTGCCGCCGTTGGCCGCGATTTATACTGCCCCCGCTTCTGGCCCCGTCCGCGCGACGGTCGTACTGGTGCACGGACTTGCCCAGAACCGGCACACTTGGCAGGTAAGCCAGCGTTCTCTACCGGCTTTCTTCGCGGAGCAGGGACTGGCGACTCTCAACCTTGAGCTTCGTGGCCACGGGCGCTCACGGGCGCTCGGTGCTGGAAATGCGGCGGCTTTTTGTGAGTACGTGCAGGACATTGAGCGGGTTGCACAGAGCCTGTCGACTCCACCCTTCGTAATTGGGCACTCGCTCGGCGCGGCGGCTGCGATTGGTGCAGCTACCGTTACGCCTCTTGCTGGCGTCATTCATTTGGCTGGGGTCTACGGCTTCGCCACAGCCAATCCGGTCCTTCGGGGCATGGCACGCGTATCAGTTAAAGCGGAGTCTGTTCTTCGTCATGCACGCGTTCGGGTGTCGACTGGGTGGGCAGGAGATGTGCTAGGCCGTCTGTACAGCTTGACCGATATCGCTGGGTACGGACTGCCCCTCGCAGGCTGGGTACCCGGGTCTATACAACGCACCGTCCTCGAAGAGCGCCTGCGGACTGGCTTTGACTGGACGAGCCTCGAGGTTTGGTTGGAGTTGTGCAGTTGGGCACGCGGGGTGGAGTTCCCCTACGCAGAGGCGTTTCGCGAGACCAATGTTCCACTCTTCGTTCTGAGTGGAGATGCGGACCCGCTCGCGCGCCCCATGGATGCACGGCCTTGCTTCGACGATGCCGCCACTGACGACAAGACTCTGGTTGTTCTCGAACCGTTTGAGTACGAGACGCATTGGGGACACCTGGACATTATCCTAGGGGACAAAGCGCCTTCCGTCGTATGGCCGTTACTCACAAACTGGCTTCTGGAGCGTTCATGAGGCGTCACCTTGCGATGCTGCTAGCGACTGGCTTTGTCGTGGTCAGCACCGTCACTGTCGGGGTGACTGTCTGGCTGGCCGAACCTACGGAACTCCGCGATGACCTGCCCAATGTCGTGCTTATTGTGTTGTGCAGTACGCGGGCCGATATGACGCCTTGGTTCTCGGATGTGTTCGACACCATGCCCTCCCTCGGAACGGCGATGGCAGATGGAGTGGTGTTTGAGGACGGCATTACCGCGGCCCCATGGACCCGACCTGCCATCACTGCGATTGTAAGTGGGGCTCATCCGGGTACCCTGGGACTTCTCGAGCCCCTCGCACGACGCAGCAACCGCGTGGTGCCAGAGTCTGCCGACATCTTGAGCGAACGCCTAAACGCGCTGGGTTTCTACACCGTTGGGCGCAGCGCAAACCCAAATGTCTCGCGTACATTCGGTTTCGACCAGGGATTTGACGACTTCAACAATCTGTCGGAGACATGGCGTCAAGGGGTGACCAAAATCCCCGGTATGCAGGTCTCGGAGTCCGTCCTTGCCGCGCTGGATGACCGTCCCACGGAAACCCCAGTGTTTATACAAGCGGTGTACGTAGACGCACACCAACCCTTCGACGTCTCCAAGCGCACTGGAAGGCTCTGGCGTACCGCCGAAGAACCGCTGCGCGTGGGCCGCTATCGTGGCATGCTGCGGAAGTTGGATGCTGCGGTAAGTACCTTGGTGGTCGGGCTTAGTGAGCGTGATATTACGCCGGAAAACTCTATTTTTGTTGTTGTTAATGACCATGGGGAGGGGCTGATTTGGCCGACACACCATGGCCGCGGACACGGACGTTATTTGTACCCAACCACCACGAAACTGGTGTGGATCATGGCTGGAGTGGGAGTCGACTCGGGTCGGATTCAGGGGCTCGCGTCCCAGGTCGACATTGCTCCTACGATCATGGAGATCATTGGAGAGCCACAGGCTGGAACGTGGGAAGGCCAGTCCTTGGCTGCTTCCGTTCGTGACGCGTCGATTGTAACGGGCAGGCAACGTGCTTTTTCAGCGACTATGTTCTCAGATACCCAGCGTGGCGCTGTTTTCAGCTCCTCGGCGGCGTGCTTGCATGACTACGGAGACGGGACGGCTCAAGGTACGGAAGTCAACCGCAGTAAGCCGGTGTTCGAGGCATCCTGCTTTGAACGGACGTCCGCAGAGCTTGGCAGCACCGCTGCTTACCCAGAGCTAGGCGTTGAACTCGACAGTTGGTGGTCCGACATGCGTGTCCGCTTGGACGCGTGGGGCGACAATGGCGCAGATATCCCCGACGACCTGGACGCGATGCTCCACGCGCTTGGATACACAGACGACCCCTAGTACCTGGACTCACACCGGAAAGGATGCACGCATGATACCCCAAGAAGGCATTCCACTCGATCGTTTCCTGTCGGAGACGCTTCGCGAATATCCAGGTGCAACGGGCACCTTCGTGGACTTGATGCAGAGTATCGCTCTGGCGGCCAAGCTGATCTCGTCGCGGGTGAACCGCGCCGGTTTGTCTGGGATGCTTGGGGCCACAGGGACCACCAATGTTCAGGGGGAGCGGGTTCAAAAGCTGGATACATATGCCAATGATGTGTTCATTCGCGCCCTGGAGCACCGCGGCCATACGTGCATGATCGTGTCGGAAGAAGAAGGCGGCGTGGTCCGTGTTCCCGAGCAGTGGCACAGCGGGCGCTACGTTGTCGCCGTCGACCCCCTAGACGGGTCCTCGAACATCGACGTGAATGCGACCATTGGCACCATCTTCGCCATATTCCGTCGCAAGTCCGAAGAAGGCAGCCCAGCAGGAGATGCTGACGCCTTGCGACCTGGAAGTGACCAAGTCGCGGCTGGGTACATCATCTACGGGTCAGGAACAGTGCTGGTTTTGGCCACGGAGCAGGGGGTTCACGGCTTCACATTAGATCCGCTGGTAGGCGAGTTCTTCTTGAGCCACCCCAACATCCGCTATCCGAAACGCGCTCAAATCTTTAGCATCAACGAAGCGTATGCCCACGACTGGACCCCAGGCGTCCAAGACTATGTGGATGCCTGCAAGGCAGAAGGGGGATGGACTGCTCGCTACATTGGGTCGCTTGTCGCAGATTTCCACCGCAACCTGCTGCGTGGTGGTGTTTTCTTGTACCCCGGCACGCTGGACCAGCCGCAGGGCAAGCTACGCTTGCTGTACGAGGCTTTTCCACTTGCCTACATTGCCGAGAAGGCTGGGGGCGCCGCAACGGACGGACGGACCCGCATTCTCGACATTACTCCCGCCGCACTACACGACCGGACGCCGCTTGTGATTGGCAATGCGGATGCTGTTGAGGCAGCGACGGCGCGAATGGTTGGTCAAACGGCGTAGACATCCGCCGTCTCGATGAGCCGGTGCGTTAGCCAGCCGACTTGCTGTCGGAGAACTCATGGCCTGTTTGTCTTGTTGGCATGGAAGTGCACCCGCCCTTTCATCATTCGCTGAACCCGGTGTTCGCGCTCACTATGCGCCCTCGCGGACCACGCTCATCGAGCACATTGAGTTGTGGTTGAACCTGTACCCGACGACCGCGAGTTTTGACGGGAAGGCCAGAATTACGCTGGCCGGCCTTCCCATCTACAATGGCGAAGTGACGCTGGACCTGGACGAGGTTGAGGTAGCGACCGTAGTTGGCCCGGATGGCGAACCGCTTTCCTGGCAGCTGACCGATGGCTCACTGGTCATCCAGAGCGCTGAATGTCCCTCCGAGGTGACCGTGACCTGGACGGGCAGTCACCCCCGTCACGGGCTGTACTTCACAGCACCGACCCAAGCTTTTCCGGATCGCCCGCGGACTGCGTGGACCCAGTGCCAAGATGAAGATGGTCACTTTGTCTTCCCATGCCACGACCATCCGCGCTCAAAGCATGCATGGACGATTCATCTCAGCGGTCCCGAAGGCCACACCTTGTTGTCCAACGGCGCTCGCATAGCCGAAGGCATGGAGGCTGGCAGGGTCATGGCCACGTTCCAACAAGCGGAGCCAATGCCGGCCTACTTAATGACGGCTGTGAGTGCACCGTTGGACATCATCGACGCCGGCACAGCCGACTTGGCTGTTCGCTACTTGTTTCCCAAGGGTCAAGCAGAGGCGGCCAAGCGCTCCATGGGGCGTACACCGGACATGATTGCGTTGTTTGCGGAGCGCACGGGAATCGACTTTCCGTGGGCTCGGTACGATCAAGTGGTTGTCCATGACTTCGTTTTTGGCGGAATGGAGAACATTGGTTGCACCACGATGACAGAGCTGCTTCTGGTCTCCGAAGGTGCCGCGGAAGAATGGGACCCCGAGACCCTTGTGGCGCATGAACTGGCCCACCAATGGTTCGGCGACTTGGTCACGTGCATTGACTGGTCGCATGGTTGGCTCAACGAGTCTTGGGCGACGTACATGGAGAGCGTTTGGATCACCGCTACCCGTCCTGCAGACGAAGCGACCTGGTACCGCTACAAGCTTGCTCGAGACTATTTTGCCGAAGCAGATGACCGCTATGTGCGTGCCATTGTGGAGAATCGTTTCCGTGAGCCCATAGACGTGTTCGACCGTCATCTCTACCAGAAGGGCGCCAGCGTTTTGGCGACCCTGCAGTCAGAGATCGGCGAGGATGCTTTCTGGAATGGCGTCCGTAGTTACCTAGCCGAACATGCCCATGGCTCTGTCCATACCGTGGATTTTCAGCGCGCCATCGAGGATGCTACCGGCAAAAATCTCGGAGCATTCTTCGAGCAGTGGATTCACACTCCCGGGCATCCTGTCTTGCAGGTCACGATGAAGAAGCAAGAAGGCTTTGTCGGCCTTGACCTAGAACAGCAGCAGGATGGAGTGGTGAGTAAAGACGCCTTTGCCTTCATCCTTCGCGTAGAGGTGTGCTTCGTTGATGGAACTACGCAGATCGTCGACCTCCCCGTCTCCGAGCGCAAGCGCAGCATCGCCATACCTGTAGCGAAGGCGGTCGCATCTGTGCGTGTTGATCCCGACTTCCGAGTTCTGGCCAAGCTGACGTTGAAGGGGCCGCGCGATTGGTTGATAGCAACCACTTCAGACCCGTGCCCCGTCTTGGCCGTCCGCGCGGCGCGTGCGTTGTTGCATACCGGTCATCCGGCCGCCGTCTCCGCTGTATACGCGGCAGCTGGCGGTCACAACAGCCGGTTTGTTCGCGGGGAGTTGGTCGGTCTACTGGCTGCGCGAAACGACAGTGTTGCTGAACACTTCCTGGTGAATGACGCTCTTAGCGATCCCGATGTGCGGGTACGGCGTGCGACGTGCGATGCGTTGGGTGGCTTCCGGTCGGAGTCGGCTGCTGCGGCCTTGCGCGACGTCATCGCGGCGAACCCTAAAACACCACACCTGCTGGGCTCGGCACTCAAATCGCTGGGTCGAACTCGCCAACCGAACGTTGTTGATGTGATCGCACGGCATGTCCACACAGGGCCGACGTGGGCAGACATCGTTGCGGGGCGCGCTCTGGCTGGCTTGGCCGAGACTCGTGACGCCGATGTATTTCCGCATTTGTTTGAGGCCGCTGGTGCTGCGCACCGTCCACGTGTCCGCGCAGCAGCCTTCGCGGCGTTGGCAGAACTCGCCAGTCACATTTCTGCGCAGAATAATATAGTGCGCGAATTTCTCGTTGATGTGCTGGTCGAAGGCGGGTTTCGTGAGAGTCTAGCCGCGATCGATGCGCTCAAGATTCTTGGCGATTCCAAGGCGCTTGCTGCTCTCGATACGGTTCATGCGACGGCTGCCGACGGCCGGGTCATGCGTATGGCCTTTGAGGCGGCTACTTCCATCCGACGAACAGGCAAAGCTCTGGGCGTTGCACGGCAGGCACAGCAGCGCGCCGAAGAGGTGGCCCGTGAGCAGGCTGAATTACGTGTCCGGGTCGATCGATTGGAACGGGTGTCTACGTTTTGATGGAGTCTTCAAAAACCCGTGAATGGCGGTGTTGTCTTGGTTCGACGGGTCAATGCATGTCCATGGGGCAGACCACATTGCGTGCAGTTGTCACAGATGACGGACGGAGTGCTTGACTCTGGACCGCCGCCGGTTCACAGTTCGGTTTACGGGGATGTTGGGTCCTCAAATTCATACCGGTTTCTAGCGCTCATCGCTGAACGGTCTAAAGTTTGAAGGACGACGGGCGACTTAGCCCGTCATCCGGATTGTCAGGGCGAATCCGGGTGACCGGACATGGAGCAAGCGCACAATGGAGCGCATTTTCTACACAGCCACCGTGGTGGACACCAAGGACAAGGCTGGAATGGGCCAGGTTCAGGTTAAGCTGGAAGGCTTCGGCGCCAAGGAAGTAAAGCTTCCTTGGGTCCGGATGACTACGCCTTACGGGTCAAAAGAGTTCGGTTTCTACTTCATGCCCGAAGTAGGGGACGAGGTCATTGTTCTGAAGGGACACGGCAACGGTCCCCAGAGCATGTTGATCATCGGATCAGTGCACAATGGTAAGCTGAAGACCAAGGTGGCGCCGGACGGTAAGAACCTCATCAAGGAGATTCGAACCAAGTCTGGGAACAGCATTGTCTTTGACGACAAGAGCGGCAAAGAGTCCGTCACCATCGAGTGCAAAGATCAGGAACTTCAAATCAAGTTTGATGCGAAGGCGAAACTCATAAGCATCACGTCCAACAAAGACGTGAAAATTAAGAGCACCAAGCTGATTCATCTGGAAACCAAGGATGTGAAGATCAAGGCCAGCGGAATGGTCCACGTCAAGGCGTCGAAAGACGTCACCGTGGATGCCGGCGGCAACGTGACGGTGAAATCTGCCAAGGATGTGATCGTCAAGGGTGGAATGAACGTCAAGATTAAGGGTGGAACAAAGGTAGATATTGCCGGCGGCGCCATGGTCACCATCAAGGGTGGCATGGTGAAAATCAATTGAGCCGTTCCCCTTTAGAGAGTTCTCACGTACACTCGCGGCGCCTCGCGAACGAACGGGGAGTGGGTCAAGCCCTGGCGAAAGACCACATCAGTCAGTTGATGGGGTATCGGAGTTACGGGAAACCACTCATGGCGCTAACGGCCATGAATCCTGGCCCAGTAAGACATATTATCGCTCAAATGGTGGTGGCTGGCGGCATGGTCGTCTCCCCGCCACTTCAAGTCCGGGTCTTTGACCCAAGACATCATCAAGAACCCAATCCATAACCCCAACCCTGGCCATTATTTGGCGGAGCGAGCGTAATGCCTGAATACCGTACCCCTGGCGTCTACATCGAAGAAATCTCCGGTGGAGCGCGTCCAATTTCAGCCTCTGCAACCACTGATACCGGCTTTGTCGGCGTTCTGACGTTGCCAACCACATTCCTTGCGGGCACCGGCCCAGCAGCCGGAATGTACCTGCCGGCCGCTGAAGAAGCGACGCAGCTCACCTGGAACCGTGCACTTGCATTCCGCCCACTCTTGAGTGGACCGGTAGAAGCCGCAGCAGACCCCAAGGCCGACCCGAAAGCCAAAGGCAAGGCAGCTCCGCAAGCCGCCGACTCTGGCAATAAGCTTCAAAACCTCGTTCAGGACCTGCTCCCGGGCAAGTGGAGCATCGACAAGCCGAGCGGCGACAGCGCGCTCACTCTGCGTGACGAGAAGGGCGCCGCTATTCGCGTACCCATCCGCCGTACCCTTGTGTCTGTGAAGACCAAGGAAAATGGCGAGTCCGAGTGGGACCTCTCCTGGGGCGCTGACGAGAACCAGATGATGCAACTCATCGCTGGTCGCGCACTCCCGCTAGGAATTGCTCACAGCGGTTCGCTCGATGCCGTTGACGCCAAAAAGTCATCGACCATCGACTGCGACATCATCAACTCGGCACTCGCCGGAACCGCACCGGCCGTCATGTCCGTTGACGGCTTCGACGCATGGCGCGGCGAACTCGCTCAAAACCTCTACGTTGAGATTGCTCTGCAAGCCAACAAGGGCATGACCGAGAATCAGGCGCACACGCGCTGGGAAACATTGGACGGCAGCGCACGCGCTGCATGGGCCAAGTGGCTTCGTGCCCATCCTGGCATGCTCCGCATGGAACTCGCTATTACCGGCTTCTTTAGCAACGGTGGCAAGACCGCGTACCCAGCCCTCGCCGTTCAGGCGCATGGTGCAGGTGGACCCGGCAAACGTAAGTTCCTCGAAGACAGCTTCGACGGCGTCAGCGCTGTGGCCATGGTTGCAGCTCCCGGCCTTGAGTTTGGTTGGCAGCAAGCCATCCTCGAGTACGCGGGCCCGTCGGGCCGCGGCGACCTATTCGCCGTTCTTGAAGCCCCCCGCTACATGCTGACCAAGCAGCCGCGCCACGTGAAGCTCAATGCTTTCCGCTGGATCGAGGGTGACTCACCCTACGAAGTAGCAGCCCTGCAGATGCTTCAGAGCCCAACGCAGACTGAGCTTCGTTTCGGCGGCTACAGCGCCGACGAGATTCTTGACCGTGCCGTGCCCCGTGACACCTCGGGCTACGGTGCCGCTTACGCACCTTGGCTGGTTGTGGACAACCCCATCTCGACAGGTCCGCACGACCGTTTCGTCATCGCTCCGCCTTCAGGACACGTTGCAGGCGTTATCGCCGCGACCGACCTTAAGCCGGGTGGCGGCGTCTGGAAGGCACCTGCCAATGAGCCGCTCTTGGGCGCTGCGGAGCTCGTCACGAGCATCTCGGACAAAGAGCAGGAGTCTCTCAACGTTAAGGGCATCAACATCATCCGTTGGCGTCCCATGGCCGGAATTCGTATCTGGGGTGCTCGCACCATCGCTTCGGATCCGCTCTGGACGTACATCTCCGTTCGCCGCATGTTCCTGTTCGTCGAACGCTCCGTGCGTGACGCAGTTACTTGGGCCGTCTTCTTGCCCAATACGGCAGCGACCCGTTCGGACCTCAAGACCACGATTGGCGCATTCTTGTACCAACTCTGGTCGCAGGGTGCCCTTGACGGTGCATCGTGGAACGAAGCGTTCAGCGTGCGCTGTGACGCCGAGAATAACCCCGATGTCGATGTCCGTAGTGGTCTGCTGACAGTGGACGTGGAAATGCGCCCGGTCTACCCGGCCGAGTTCGTCCGCATCCGCTTCCGTCAGAGCCCAATGAAGACGGAAGTCAGCGAGGGCTAGGCCCGCTGACCGACGCTTCGCTGAAAGGCGAAGGTGTCTTTTGGGGCCTGGTTCGTCGAAAAGGCGGCCAGGCCCTTGCCTGTCCTGCACATGGTGTGAAGGATGGTGTGTCCCTAAACCCGGTCAGCTCTGGTTGCGCAAGACGCTTCAGAGGAGGAACAATTGGCGGGAGAAAAACTGCCATCAGCGCGTGAAATCGTCATGCTCCCTGTGGGCTTTGAGGATTCCGGTACCGGCGACGTCTCGCAAGAGGCGGAGGTCCGCGCTGTGACGGGTGGTGATGAGCTGTACATTGGCATGTCTGCCGAGTACAATCGCTACCCTAATGACCTGACATATAAGACGGTTCTGCTGTCCCGCGTGGTCACACGCATCGGCGAGCGAACTACGATAGGTATTGAAGATATTCGGCGCTTGCACGCCAAAGACCTTCGAGCCCTTGAATACGCGGTGTACGCCATGACCTATGGTGCTGAAGCCGTCCCAGAACCTGACGGTCCCTCGGGGTGACCGTGGCCTACCCGGCAGCCCAAGTCAATGAGGAGTGCGCGTTCATTGCGTACCACTTCCATTGGCCGCTAGGGGACATCTTGGAACTCTCTCACGGAGACCGAGTAGGCTGGGTGGGCCAGATTAGTAAGATTAACGAACGTATTTTGCAGTCAATGGAGCGATAGAGACATGGCCGCAGCCAACCTTCCCGCACTGAACCGCGACAGCCGAGTATCGGTACAGTTCGCAGCGGGTGTCTCCCAGGCGGACCGTCGTCGTCCGCCACCCCTTTGCCTGATTGCTCTGGTGTCGCCTGACGCGGTGTGGTTTGCCGATCGGTATCCACACCTCGTCGTGCGCGACACCCGATTCCGCGACCGGGACTTCGGCGTTGAGCATGTGAGGTTGTCCTCCCAAGAGGGATTGGACGCACTTCCGAAGCTTCGCGATGGTTCACGCGTCTATGACGCTGCCTGCTTAGCTCTGCACGCGGGCGTGCCAGATGTGCATGTCCTGCTCGTTCGGGTTGGGGGCGCTAAGCCTTGGGAGTTGAATCGCCCAGACCTGCACCAAGCCCTGGATCCGTTCCTCGGTGACATGCTCGGAACCATACTGGTCTATCCAGACTTGGGCGGGCCTTTCGACCTACGCAACTCGCCAACAATGGCCCGAGAAGAACAAATCCGTCCCGTCATTGAGATGGCTCAGCTCAATGCGTCTCGATGGGTTGAGCGCTACCAAGTCGCCTTGATTGATGCGCCGCGGATGGAGCGCGAGCTCGAAGAGACCCTGTTCCGGTCTATGGTTGGTGGCGACCTAGCTCTGTGCCGGTTCTTGCCCAACGAACATTGGGACCGCGAACATGGTTGGCGCTCTGCAGCGTCGCTGCTCGGTGGCATGTTGACCTCGGGTGCCGACATCACGACGGCCATGGAAGATCAAAAGATTGTTCTCCCCCCCGGACGTCGGATTTCCCGTGGACGAATTAGAGATCTTGAACTGACGGGTCCAGTGTTTGATCCTATTCTTCGGTCGGATGAGTACGCTCAATTCCAGATTCAACGCGGGGTCGCGACGCTTCGCTCTGAACCTGTCTTCCGCCGGCCCGTAGGGTCGTGGTCTATTCAGTCGCTTCGCTTCGTCAAAGCCCTACATTGGCGGCTCACAGAGGCTGCATCACGGTTCGTATTCGACAAGCTTCATCCCTTCCAGGCAACCCTGTTGGCTGAGGCCTTGGTGGGGGCCACAAAACCATTCGTTTCGCGTGGCCTCTTGACGGGGCCCGATGGCGTGGGAATACCAGAGATACGGGGAGGCGTTGATCGCAATCCCGCCGCACCCTCGCTCTACGCCGATGTCACCGGCTTGCTCCAACCCTGGAGCCAAAAGGTCACGGTAAGAGTGGGGATTCGGCCAAGTGGCCGCCCGACTTTGGAGATTCGATGATTGGTGGACTGACGACAATGCTTCCTGGAGCGGGCGCAGCGCTGGGTGATTCGGTCGGAAATGCGGCCAGCGCTCTCGGGGCACCTCCTGCGCTTGCAGGCGCCCTAGCCGGCATGAATCCCTTTGATCTTCGCACCATAGACGTCTGCCACAACTTTGCCGTTTTCATCGGCGGGCTTCCGGTAGGGGAATTCCATGCTGTGGAAGGGCTGTCCCGTAGTGTCGAGACCAAGGCCGTCTCCGAGGGCGGACGTTTTGATCAGCAAGTGCACATGATCAAGCAGCACACCTACGGCGAACTCACGCTGAAGTGGGGCTTGGTCCAACGCGGCTATATGTTCAACTGGATGGAAGAGGTGAAGCCGGGCAACCGCTTCCGCAAGGACCTCGTCATCATGCTGCAAGACCGCATGTTGCTTCCTACACGGGTCTTCGCGATTGTTGGTGCGTTTCCCACAGAATGGACAAGCCCAAACATGGATGCGCAGGCCAGTAATGTGCCTGTCGAGACCTTGAAACTTCGATACCACTCAATGAAAATGGTGGCACGTCATGTCATTTAGCGTTCCTGGAATGAGTAACCTCTTGTCTTTCATCCCCAACGCATTGGCTGACAGTGCGTACTACGATGAACTCATCTTGGATTCGGTCAATCGTGCCTCGTTTACGATTCAGGAAGACACCAACCCGCCTGGACTGGGAACCATTAAGACCCTCACACTCGCCTACAATCCTGAAAGTCTCAGCATTTCACGGAGCGTGAAGTGGTCGTCCAGCGATACAGACGGGAACAACTCACAGCAGGCATTTGCGGGCGGTGGTGAAGACACGATGGACGTGCCCGTTCTGCTAGATGGGTCCGAGTGGGAAGTAACGGGAGGAGGCTCGGTTCTGACCTATATCGAATATCTCCATGCACTTGCGACTCCGTACATCGTCGTGAAGGGTGAGGGTGAGGCCAAAGATATTCGCCCGCCTATCGTCAGTTTGAAGCTGGCAGACTTGGTGTTCGTTGGTGTTGTGACTTCGCTGAAGACGAACATTGAAATGTTCACTGCCGAGGGCAACCCCATGAGGGCGGTCGTCACCGTTTCCCTGAAGGGCCTGTTTGCGCCTTCTAGTGAAAGTAAGGGCAAAGACCTCATATTGGCGCCCAAGGCTAAGCCGGACAAGGGTAAGGGTGGCAGTGCTCCCTCTGGCGATTTGACCGAAGAGCAGTCTGAATAACTAGTAGAGGTTTGGCCAAATGCCTGAAACTACATCCAATCAGATCAAGCTGTCGCTGGGGGGAAAAGAACTTAAGCCTGCCACTCGCGGCAACTTGAGCTCCATTGTGGTAGCCGAGTCTATTGAACAGTTGGATATGATCGAAGCGACCTTCGTTGTGCCTCAAGACGGCCCGACTCGCGACAAAGTGCTTGCACTCGCGAAACATGGGGTCAAGATTAAGGCAGAGATGTGCAATGGCAGCAAAGCTGCCCGAACCCTTGAAGGCACCGTCGTAGAAATTGTCTACAGCGGCGGGGCGGGGTCCGGGCTCCGTGTGTTAGTCCGGGGATTGTCAGATCTGACCAAGGTGAAGTCTAGCCAACTCGCGGTAGTCCACGAAGGCGACGATGCCGCGGTGGTCAAAAAGATTGCGAAGGCCGCTGGGTTGGGCGTAGACGTCCAAGGAGTGGATGGAACGGGTGAGTTCTATCTTCAAGCCAACTTGACGAATGCAGAGGTCGTAAACGCCATTGCAAAGCGGAACAACTACGTCGTGCGGGTAGACGATGGCAAGCTTGTATTTTCGCGTGTAAACAAGCTCGGCGGCGCTACGAAGCTGAAAGTTAAGTGGTCCGAGGTGATGGAGTACGGCGTTGAGCAGTCTCTAGATGGCGTCGTCACAGATGTCATGGTGACGGGCAAGGACCTCAAAGCAAACAAGTGGCTCAAGGGTACTGCGGCGGCAACTGACGTCATGGGCATCTCTGGTGGAGCCACTGCGACGAAGTTGGCTAAGAAGGCTTTCGGCAAGATCGAGCGGATTATCGACCACACTGATGATGCCGACCAATCTCAGCTGGTCGCTATGGCGAAGGGCGAGTTGCAGCGTCGGGCCGAACGCTTTGTCCGAGGTGAGTTCACGACTACGTTTTTGGCACAGGCTCGGACGGGCGCGCAACTCTCGTTCGAGAATCCGATCTGTGACGCAATGAAAGGCCCGTTCATTGTCAAGGAAGTTACTCACTTGTTTGACGCTGATGAAGGCTACAGGACCCGACTGTCTGTGATTTCCGATAGCCTACCAGCGTAATTAGGCAGCGGTGGAACCGCGAGAACCATTGGCGGAAGGCGAATGAAAACGGGCTTGAGTTGCGCTTTGACACTTGGCAGTAATGCTCGTCCACTCTCTCCGGAGGCGGAGCTTGCCGAGCGAGTCCGTATGGTGTTGGAGACTCGCCCGGGTTCTCTGCCGCACCGTCCAGATTTTGGCTGTCGTCTAGATGAAGTCATCGGCCAAATGGCTACGGCACAAGCGATTTCCCAGACCAAGACGGCAGTGTCTTCTGCGCTGCAGAGGTGGTTGCCAGATGTCGAGTTGGGTGCCGTAACGGTTCGCGTGGTTCCACGTGGGGCCACATTCGGCGGACTTCGACTCCCAGAAATTCCTATAGCCGAACGTGCTCTGTTGGCACTAGGCACACAAGCTGACCTCGAAATTGGAGTTGAGATTCGTAGCACAGATCCTGGATCTGTGGTGCGAACCACTCTCAGTCTCTAACTGTAGTCTCCCCCCTCAACGGAGGTGCTAGGTGCGCATTCCGCATCCTGGATCCCTGAAGCTAGATCGTGAACAACTCCTTGAGGATGTGCGTACGCGCCTTGCTCAAGTATTGCCCGACTACGCCGAAGGCGAAGAAGACCCGTCTGACCCTGGTTGGATGCTGATTGAACAAGCCGCTTGGCTTGTCGAGATGCATAGCCGCCGACTTGACGAGTACCCTTTTAATGTCGTGCAGTACTTTATCCACATGATGGGGGGGCAACTTGAACCCGCTCACCCGTCGTTAGGTACAGTAGTTGTTCAGGTACAGACCGAGGGTCAGCTAAAACTAGACCCTCGCCACCCGAGCGCTTATCGGTTCTTCACTTCTCAAAATGAAGATCGAGATGCGATTGAGTTTGTGCCCGTTGAGTCGCTTGTTGACCTACGCCGGGCGGAGGTCAACTCGATTTCTGACGTGATTCTTGGCGAGCTTCACGTGGTCGACCAAGGCAGCACGAAAGGGCCGGGCCACCTCGAGGGCCATGTGGTGTGGCGCGGCGATGGCCGGAAGAGTCGGATGTTCCAGTCGGAACGTGTGGTCTATACGATCACTACCAGCACGGCCGAGCAGACGCTGAAAGACGTTGAGAAGGCGCTGGAATTGTTGGAGGAGCGCCGGCTTGGCTGGCTGTCCTTCGTGGCCGAGAGCAACGACAACGGTCAAGTCATCGTCACAGCCACAGTAAATCTGGCGCTGGCGTTTGAAAAGACGGTCGAGAGCGGCTTGGCTCCGGGTGGAGACATCACCGGCGAGTGGGCGGCCCTCGACGGCAGCACCTGGACGCCACCGGTGTTCATCGCGAATAGCGGCTTGCTGCCATCCCGGTTGCGTGGCTCACGGCCTATGCCTGGTCTCGAAGAAGGCCGCATTGTGATTCCTGATGTACCTGCAAACTTCGATGTTGCGGGTCTGTTGGAGCGACGATGCGAACCACTGCCTTCTGTCGTTGTCGAAAGCATTTGGGAGACGTTCCAAAATCTGAACTCGAAGCTCGCAACTGCTCGGCCGAAGGTAGAGCGATTCTTTTCGCCTGCAGATGATGACACGGATGGTGAACCCGCTTGGGTTGGAAGTGCCGTCGCCTCTGGTGTTTGGGACCGTGTTTCACGAGGCAAACGTCGAACTGTCGTTGACATCTCGATGCTTGAACCGCGCGAGCAGGCCAGCCGCATTCGCGTAGCGCTGGTTGTCGATGGCAACCGCGGTGTAGACATGGACATCGAGTTCATTGGGATGCAGGGCAGTACGGTGACTACCGCTACGCCGCTGAAGCACAATGTCGCGTGGACCTTGTCGCTTCCGTCGCCCGAGCATGAACAGGCGATGGACCGAGTCGTCGCCTTTGACATCTCGTTACCGCCCAAGTGTGACGGGCTTCTCATGTCGACTGATGTGCAGGCGAGGGGTCTGCTGCTCAACGCGCTGCTCGTAGCCAATATGGCCACAGTCAAGGATGGCCGAACGGTTGCCATCGAACGCAACATTCCCGAAGCCGTCAGTCTCCTCCATCAGGACGTGGTGACGGAGCAGGTCGTGGCGCGTTTGTTGGCAAACGCCATCCCAGACAGCGCGGCTGCCATCGTCCGAAATTTCCCCATTGCTTGGTTTGACGTCGAAGGCGACGAACCGATGCCAAACTGGGAAGGTGTCCATGTGGACGCGTCGTCGGGCGTCATCACCATCAATGCACCCGATGATGAAGGCCAGATGCGGGTCTTCCAGCCTGGGGATGAGGTTCACCTTCATTGGTATCGCCGTACAGATGGCGCACACGGTGATGTTGGGGTGGGCGATATCAGTCTGGTTGAACAGGTTCCAAACTCGGAGCCGTCCTTGTTCGCAGTACGGAACCCGCTTGCGACTTACTATGGAGCAAGTCGAGAGACTTCGGAAGCCGCTGTTGAGCGGTTGTTCGCGCCGTCTCAGGGCACACCGGTTTTGCCGTCTGATTTTGAACGGTTGGTACGTCAGGCACTGGGCAGTCGCGCTCAAACCTGGATGGTCCGAGTTTGGACCTACGCCGAACGTTCTTTGCTCTCGACCGCTGTTTGGCCAGTCGTTTCCTCAAACGAAGCCATGGACCCGGAGACCTCTGCGCTCTTGCGAGACCTTCCGCGCCATGGACCCTCGACCCTCCTTGTCGCCCTCGGGCCCAAGGATGGCAAGATGTCCGCTGATGATCTCGACTGGGCACGTCGGGTCATTCGTCGTACCATCAAGCGGCAGGCTAATCGCACCCCGACTGTTCGGGATGCATTGGTGACGCGGTTGTGGCCGTTGACTCTTCACGTCGCTAGCGCAGGGCGGGGGAGTGACTTGGTTTTGCCTAGTTACGACCTCGCAGCCATGCAGGGACGGCTGGTCGACCAGTTTGGGCGCTCGTCCGCTCCGCCAGCCGCAGACCTGCTGCTCAACGGCTACGTTTCCGAGGTGGTTGTCGACATGTTGGGTGAGCTGTGAGCCGCAATGACCTGGCACTGCGTACTCCGGATTTGGAGTGGGCCCATCGTGCCGCAAATGGCGAGATGGAGGGACTGTCCTGGGTAGCCGCTGAGATTCACCCGGATTTCAAGGCTTGGCGTCAGTTCGAACAGGATGGTGAGCGTAAGTTCCGACATCGCTCTTACAGTTACTGGCAGCCGCCAAGTCTCGTTGAAGCCTCGATGGATGCTCAACGGGCCGGAGTTCCGACTGCCTGGGAAGCCCTCTTGGTGGTGTTTGCACGCACTGAGTGGATGATGAAGACTCGGGAGTACTTGTGGACACCACACAGCCCGCAGCCGTTGTTGCTGGGAACTCTTGTTGAGTCATTTGGAATTGATGCCTCTTTGCACCAACGTTCGCCCGACATACTGCGGCGTTTGACCGCACTCTTGCCTACATGGCACCCGTACCGAGGCACTGTCCCGCGTGCGCGTGAGGTACTCGAACTGTGCGGTATGGGTGACCAGCTGCGGAATGCGACAACCGAGCAAGAGTCGGGCAAAATCCCCAAGAAAGTGGATTTGGAAGGCGAGGTCATGGCGTGCCATGTGGATCAGTGGTGGTCATTGCGACGTCAGGCAGAGTCTGCGTCGCAGCTCACCATTCAAGGTGGATTGCTTCGTTTCCAGCCTGCAGACGACGCCCAGAAGTGGGTGCTCCGCCGTGAAGATGTGCTGGTAGAATGGTCGCCTGGAGGCTCACTTCCACGTGAGGCTCTGCGTCTTCTACCTGCGTGGAGTGTGGTACGTCTTGCGCGCGCACTGCCCAAAGCCCCGAAGCCAAGTAAGGCTTCCAACGCTAACGCCTCTCGGCGGAATTCGAAGACCGAAGCGTCTTCCACGGCCAAGAACTCGGCGTTAACCGAGTCAGTCCGAATGTCTGCATCCGGTAATGCCGGCGGCTCTACTAAGACCCAACCCAACAAGAAGAAGACCTCATGAGCATTGATGCGATCAACGTTTTTCGACCTGTCGAAGGCGCGGTGTTGGACCTCGAGAGCCTGCAAGCCGTGTCTGACGCCCAGGATGCGTCTCTCACCGCGTGGCTACACAGTTTGTGGCCGGACGGTACCAGCTTGATTCTGTCGGGTCTGGAGGTTCACGGAGAGTGGGCACCTCAGGGGCCCCCTGGAACAGTTCGTCCCGACGCGAAGTCTGACAGCATCGTCGTCACTCCTGGTACTGCGATTTTGACGGGTCAGGACCGCCGCAAGTATCTGGTGACCGTCGAAGAGGAACTCACCTGCCCGTGGCCGACCGCTGCGGGTCCGGCTGTTCAGGGGGTGTTGGTTCTCGTGCCCAAGGTGGAGCCACCTACACAATCTAGCGGCGTTGTTGTTGCCCGAGAGCAGGTGTCGGCCCTTCTGGGATTCGTCAAGCCGGAGCAGGCGGAGCAGGCGTTTTTGCTTCCGATTGCACAGAGCCTCGGGAATGGTCGCGATTGGGCGACTGACCACTACCGTTTCTTGCAGCCAGAGCACGATGCTATTCAGACGCTGCTGAAGCGCTTTCAGGACTTGGAACGTACGGTATGGCGCGCAGAACCAGAGGGCTCCGTATGGGAACGTCAGGTTCTAGGCCGCAACTGGGTACGTTACCAGACAGTGGCTGCGAGTGCCCTTCAGGCTGCGCGTATCTGCCTGCAGTCCCGTGCAACGACTACGTTGGACCGTACGCGGACACTGAATAGCTTGTTTGAGCAACTCCACTTCTCGGTGGAACGGGCTGCAAACGACCTGATTCAGTTGGTCGGTTCTTTTGAAGGGGCGGGTCCGTACAAGCAGATCGGCGCGCGCATCCTCCGGGGAGACTGACGTGGCAGCAGAGCCGCTCAAAGCGATGGGGCGCTGGCGCGCTGCAGAAGGCGCGATTGAGGCTGCAGCACCCCTCACCGCAATGGGGGTGTCTTGGTATCTCGTCTATTCGTACGTGGGTTCGCCTGCGACGGGACGCGGCCTCACCACCGTCGAAATGGCCCTGCTGTTTGGCGCCGCGGTCGGCGTGACTGGATGGGCGTTTTCCCGTCAGTTGTTCATGCTGCGGAAGCGGAAGCCTTGGTCTACGGTCATCACCGGTTGGGTCGTCTCTGGCGTTTTGCTGGCCATCATGCCGTCGATGTCGAGAAGCAGCTTTCGCTCACAGTGTGAAGTCCTCGGCGGTGAGGTGGTTCACGCGGCGAATGTTGATGCAGAAGCAAAGTTTGCTGCGGGTTGTGAAGGCATTGGCGGAACTGTTGTCTACGACGTCAACCAAGAAGCCAATGCGAACAAATACAAGTACCAGTGCTCTGTCATTGGCGGTGAGGTCGTGTCCATCCTGACCCCCGCACAGCGTCAGGAGTTTCGCAATGAATGCGAGACCCAGGGTACTACGGTGTTGTCGCTGATCGATGGTCAAAACGATGATACCGTGCTTGGCTACGGATGTTCCGGCACAGATACGGTTAGTGTCACGTCCGAACGTGTGTCTGAATTCGAGCGGTCGTGCTCATTGCTTGACGGCACTGTTCTTGAGGGACGCTACCCTGCGACTAACGAGATGGTCCCGTACGGTTGTTCGTCTTTCGAGAGCGCACATTATGAACGGGGTCAGCGAGTTTGCCGCGTTGGCGGTGTCGAGGACAACTCTTACTTGCCTGGTATTATCTTCCGTCCAAATTGGGATGGAAAGTACAACCCGCTCATCCTCGCTTTGCTGGGCTTGGTTTCACTTGTCTCCAGCTTAGGCCTGCGTGAAAAGCGCTTGCGTCGTAGCAGGATGGGCCAAAATCTCTTCAATCTGCTTCGCTTTACCTCTGGCATCGGCAACGACAGCGCAATGGGCAAGCCAAAGGCGAAGGGCGATGAGGTCGTCGCCTGCACCAACCCCACCTTCTGGGGTGAGGTGTGCGGCCAGCTGTATAGCCGTGACAAGAAGTGGGAACCCGGTCAGTGGTGCAGTCGCTGCCGTCAGACCTTTACGCCATGTGATCGCTATGTGACTCTCAAGGTCGTGTCGCTTTTCACCGCAGACGTGGACGTGCTCAACGGCATTGAGCGTCTAGATACGGTGGGCTGGACACGTGGGGAGCCGATCGTACCGGATGCTCGCATCAGTGGCGAAGAGCGCTGGGTTCAGCTTGGCATGGTCAAGGTGCCGGACATTATCAGCGTCGCTCAACTGCTGGCGATTGTCCATGAGCTTATTCCGAAGTGGCAGGGCAACTCCGGGCCTCGCGTTCAGCAAGCGTCTTCGCTTGCGCAGCGTCGGGCAAGTCGCGTCGCAGCTTGGTTCTGGTTTGGAACGCTTGCGCACCGACTCACCTATGCACGGCCCAACAATCGATCTGTTCTCGGAGTAGGGGCAACACGTTTGCGTGACGTGCTTGGTGATGGCGGTGAAGAGCTTTGGCTGCAACTCGACATCGGCTTGTTTCCGATGGAAGTCCGCACGGGCTTCTTAAAGACCTTCGTTGAAGATGACAGGACGCCTCGGGCTGACAATAACAAGCTGGATTTGTGGATTCCGACGAGTGCTCCGGGTGACCAGAGCGGCCTGTGGGTCCCTCGAATCGAGGGCGACGCGCTGCGCGTTTGGCTGTCAACAGACCAGCTTCGTGATGATGATGTGCGCGGTGTTTCCACACCCCTTGCATACTGGCGCTACCAAGGCAAAGAGGGGGCAGATCCTAAAGAGCTGATGCGTCAGCCCAAGCCGGGAACCCTGGACTTTGTTCGCATGCGCTTAGATGAGACCGGAATGGAGCCCGCTATCGAACATGGCGTCGGCGCTTCCATGGCTGAGTGGGACTGGTTGGAGTGGGAACAGATTGAGTTGCTACGGCAACAGGCGTTGGTTCTCGTGGAGCGGCGTCGCTGATATTGGTTGTCATTCGCCCCGGTTCGTGATGACTGGGTCGAGTATTTTCTGTTAGAAAGTTTGGTCAAAGGTCGCTCATTGGCGCCGTGCATTGACAGCCTGCTCTGATCTTGGTTGACTGCGTCATCTGGGTTTTGTGCAGCATGGGTCTAAGCCCAACAAGGTGACGAAATGTACAACATGCGCGGCGCGACACGTCAGGACTGTGAACGAGTGATTGCGGGCATCGGGAGTTCGTTGTGAGCACATTGCTTTATGGGCCATTTCCATTTGACGAGCAGGTCGTCGTAGCGAGCGCACGGGCGGCTTTGGCCGTGGTGACTGGGCTCATTCGCGACGGACTCTCAGCGGACATTTTGGCGTCTGAAGCCACTGGTGAAGAGCCTGGGTTGTACGTCACCGTGCTCGCGGACGCGAAAGGGAACCCCCTAATCTCCGGTTTCTGGATCACCTTTGGCTCCACCTACACGGACCGCGGTCCGGCTGGGCCCCCAGACCGTCAACCGCCGTTCGCCCTCAAGCTTCTCGATGCCGTCACCGAGGAGGTGTGGTGGAAGAATCTGCCGGTGACCAAGAGCAAAGGCGGACGTTGGCGCCCCGCACTCATTTTCGAGTGGCCTCAGTTCCTGGCTTCCCGTAGTGCGCTTTCACCGCCGGGTATCCCAGCCAACTTCTCTGAAGACGCGTTTGAAGAGGATCAAGACGCGACTTGGCTGGACGAAGTGACATCAGACCTGCCGCTTCCCGTCACAGAGGTGGAGGTTGAGTTCGAAGACGAAGAAGGGAACTTCGGCACCGATGAGTGGGACGAACTTCCACTGGAGCGGTCACTCATCATGGTGGTGCAGGGCATGCTCGACAAGGGAACCGCGATTCATCGCGGTACCTTTGGCTTGGTGGCTCCCGGCACGTTCCAGTCCGGCGCTAGGGTTACGGCTCTATCGGACTGGTTCGACGTCCTCGGCGCTGGAGCAGTGCCCACGCTTCATGAAGAACAAGAGGCCAATGATGTCCCGCGCCTCGGGGGGCCTTTGGAACTTCCGGGTGGACGGGTTGGCTTCCACGCGCTGGGATGGTTGACCAAGAACCTGGAGTCATGGCCCATTCGTGCCTCGGACATTCGTCGCGGGACCCTGAATGATCGAGTGGTTCGCAGTCGCTGGCAAGGTCAGCTTGCAACAGCTGTATCGTCGAGCATTATTGTCCTGACCCTGGTGGTGAGCGTTGCGTTCGCGATTCGTCAGGCCGCAACGCCACGTCCAGAAGCGAGCCCTGAACCACCGCCTTCAGCCGCTCAGCCGGCAATGGCGCAGTGCTCGGCCGAGCATACGCAGTTCGTTGAAGAGTTCCGATGTCAGGTCAAGGCTCTGGCCGAAGGGGGTTCGATTGCCCTACAGACTCCTTGGTGTGGTGACACGACCGAAGAGTTGGTGACCAATGCCCGACCACTGCCCAGCGAAGACCTCCAAGCCGCCTACTGTGGCTTGTTGGACCGTACGGAGCAGGGTTGGGTAGGGCGTTTCCAGGCCGGAGAAGGCTCGTATGAGGTCGACTGGGCTGAGTTCGCAGCCGCGCAGGCGTGTTTCAATGTTCTTGGTGTGCCGTATGGCTATGAGATGCGTCAAGACGATAGGCGTCGTCGCGTCGCCAATCCGGCTTCCTTCTTTGACGATGTTAGTCTCCGTGTGGAGCCGCTTGCCCAGCTGGTCAACGACCTAGAGTTGGCCTGTGATGCGTACCGTGACCGGATGGAAGCCCGTGTGGAGGGCGCCGTATTCGCAACGCACATTGGTGATGCTCGTGGTTCTTCCACGGCTCGCAAGTCGTTGCGCGAGCTGGCGACAGACTACGCGCTTGTAGGTGTCCCCGACGAACTTGCCCAGTGCTTCAAAGAGGGCATGAAGAATGGCCTAGAGGTCGATGAGTACTACGGCATGTGCACCACAGGTGGCAGTGTTCCAGACTCGGCCGACCGCGAGTTCGGTGAACTGCACATCTGGCAGAAATTGGGCAAAGGGCCCGCGTACACGTCGGTAGCGGGACGCGGTCTGATCGAGCGCTACGGCACCGCCCGTTTTGGGATTCCCACTGACGTTCCGGATGACGTCGACATTACGTCTTTCGTCGACCGGCAGGTGAGTCGGGCAACGGAAGTCTGGCAGTGTCATATGGGCATGACCGGTCGTTATGCGGCTGGAGCAGCCCCCGGTGAATCGGCACTTGGTAAGTGGGAAGTTCGTCTGCCTCTTCCCTCAAGCTACAATGTCTCTGGCTCCGGAGCTCGCTCACAGCTCCAGCTGGACAGTGCCCTTATCCCCATGCGGGACGATGGACTGTCAGTTGGCATTTGTTGGGATGTGGTGTCCAAGCGGCTGACCCAATACACGCCGGTCCACCCCCTTCTTACTGTTCCTGATGGCAACTCATGGCCAAGCGCCGAGCAGCAGCTGTGTGGCCAAGTTTGCTCGGCCTACTATGGGATTAGCAAATCCTCCATGGATGACCAGTGGACCACGCCTGGTGGAGACCTCGACTTGTGCGTTACCGGTGCACGTCTGCCTTCGTCGGCTAGCGCCCGAGCGGGATTGGGGCGGGGTCGTCTCGACCAATTGCGCATTCCATACTATTCGGAACCAGTTTCAGGAAACCGGTATCGTTGGTTGGAACCAAAGCTTTCCGATGTGTGTGCATTCAACCTCGTTGCTCAAAACCTGATTCCTGGCAACCCCGATGGTTACATCGTTGGTGGTCGGGCTCCGGAAGAGTGGGCAGGTCGTGCCAGCGAGGGCAGCACGATTGCTGGTGGTGCTGGTAAAGCTATCCAAACCGTTGAATCTGCACTTCGGCCTGCAATCGGTTCCATGTCGGGTCGGGATGCCTGTGGCGACGCCGCTACCCAGTGTTTCACATCGCTCATGCTGGACGTCATCAACCCTCGAGCCGAGGGTGACGACCGCCGCCAGCGGTACGAGTTCGAGTCCGGCTGGGCATCGCGTGTTCGGTCGGTAGCGGACCTTGGCGAGTCCGAGATTCGCACCCGTCATCCATGGTGTGCCGCAGTCTATCCCTACTTACTACCACCTCAAGCGAATGGTGGCAGTCGTGATGACGACCTAGATGCGCCGTGTCGTCGCGGTGTCGAGATTGCGCGTACAAACGCGGTTCAAGCCATTCAGTTTATCGCCACTGACAACACCATCGTGGAGCGCTAGATGACGCCCATCCGTCGTTTGCGGGCGGCCGTACTCGCCCAGTTTCAGCGCAATGCCGACTTGATTGCAGTGTGGGTGGCGCTCGCCGTTGCACAGCAGCAGGTGCCGATTACGCACTTTTTTGGGCGGGAAGACCTGCTTCCGTGGGTCACGCTGACGCTGTCGATTGTGGCGCTTATTCGTGGACGAGCCCTAGGGCCCGGACCTCACCCAATGCTCACGCCTCGGATTGATTCGTTGTCTTGGTACATGCAGAAGCTGTCCATGGCCGTAGCCCCCTGGGGGTTGCTTTTGGTCTACGATGCCGCCAGGACGCTGTCCTTAGGTATGGCAGGTGCTGCTTTTGGCGTGGGTGTGCTGGTCTTGGTCTGTCGCATCGTGGGTGCGTCGCACGGCCAGACTGCTTGGCGGCCTGTTCGTTCCACTCCGTGGTTGCAGTGGACTTTTGGTGCAGGACTGTTCATCGGGTTTTCTGCGGCTATCGGATTGGCTACAACGCTCATCGCGCTGGACCCGGTGCGCTGGGTTGCCCAGAGTATGCTCTTGGGCGCCATGTTCGTGAGTCTGGGGCTGATTGGCGGCCGGGTTCAGCACCACCAGCAACGTCGTGTTGCCGGACTTAAGGGCGGTCGCGCTTACCGTCCGGCACTGTTCCCGTTGGTTCTGGCAGGCATTGGTCCGACTCTCGGCTACGCGGTCGTTCAGTTTGTGCTTGGTGACTTGCCCTTCACCCAAGCCTTCGTTGTGTCGCTGCTGGTGATTGTGTGGGGAGCCATTGTGTGGCCCAGCCCGGAACCGCATGCCGTCGCTGTCATGCTGTACGAAGTGGCACCCACCGGTGGTCGGGATGTTCTTGCCACCCAGACGGCTAATCCGTTCGATGCTCCACCCGAGGGCGCTCTGCGCTTCAACCCGCTTCGTTCGCAGCGCACCCGCACTGGGCACCCTTGGTTGGTGCCGGTTGTCGGAAGTCGCATCGAAGGGTTGGACGACCCTGTCGCGCCGTTGTGGCCCGTGCGGCCACCCTTCCGCCCGAGTCACACCCTAGGGGATGCGCGTTTCGAGCCACATCCATTGACTCGCGAGACCCAGACCGAAGTGTTGACCTTGCACCTGAAGTCGGAAACGGGGGCGGCGGACCTGTCAGGTGGCCAGGTGCAGACCAAGCGGACACTTGTTTTGCGGGCATTTATTCCGCCCGGTTTTGATTCACGTCAGCGCAAGCGGACGTACACTTGGGAGCAGAAATATGCGCGAGACGCAGTCCAAGTTTTGGACGCCACTCTCGAGATCTGCAAGCTCGTTGATGGCGACATCATCATGATGTCGCAAGAAGGCGTTGCTCACGCCTACGAAGTTGAAATGTGTGCGCCGATCTATCGTGCAGCCGACGCTTTCCGCTTTCGCCCGGCTCAACTTGAAGATTACGTGGAGGCGGGATGATACGCCACTCCTTGACGCCCGCACTCGCGGTTCTAGCACTGACTGCTTGCGAGACGGAAGCCCCATCGTGGCGGCTAGCCTCGGTGTACGACGCCGCAGCGATTGCCAACATGGTTCCTGCCGAAACTGTCGACCCCGCCGCAGCATATGTCTGGGTTCCGAGCGCCGGCATGCAGGCCAACTGCGGTCCGGCAAAGGCGCCGGACGGTCTCGGTATCTTCGAAGGCGAAGCGATGGCCAATGGCCTGTCGCCAGTGCTGGCTGTTGTCCTCGAACGCCACCCAGACGCTCCGGCGGAGTCGCTCCAGATCGATGACCTTTGGGTCTCGATTGGAGAGACAGAAGACGATTTTCGCCTTCACCCCTCGGTTTCGCCGCGTCACATCTCGTTGGAGATTGAGGACAATGACCTCGCGCGAGATGCAGAGCAGGTGCGTACTCAGATGCAGATGGAAATGTGCATGGAGCACAAGACCGGTCGTGCTTGGGTAGCTGCTGGCGAAGAGCAACTCCGTCAGGCCTTCTTGCTTGACCCGCCCGACCGAAACGCCGGTCCAGACCGCAAGTATTTTGGCGGTCAGCGGGACCCGGTTCCAGCCTTACTGGGACCACCCGATGCTTGTGTCGTCTATGACCCCGGATACACCGCTTCTCGAAGCAGTACTGACGACGCGGGTCGCGGCGAGGGGAGTCTGGACATTGTTCCAGCGGACGTCTGGGGCGCAACGGTTCGCAACTGCCTTCCGGCGGAACAGCCTGGCTACACCGTTCAAGGCGTGGCCAACATTCCGATGCGGTTGTCCCAGGTGGCGGACGACCCAGCCCCGCAACAGGGACCCACTTGGAATGAACTGAAAGTCGCTCTGTGGCCGCCTAATGCAGCGTTGGGGCGAACCGAAATTGAAGTCTCGATCGTCTACAACGGAGAGGACCTCGTTCGGCAAGCTGTTGAAGATGAATCCTCAAGCGCCCCTGCTTTGCACCACCTGGGTGTATTGGGCAACGGTATGCAGGTCTTCACCGAACCCTTGTACGAGCAGTCCGGCACCGTCCGGGGCGTCAAGGACCCTCTCGGTCGCGTGCCTTACCACTACCCAACACTCGGAACCGTCCAAGACCCAGGCCGTTACACGGTGTTGATGATTCCCAACTGGCAAATTGTCGAGGGATTGCGTCGTCTGGAGTCGGAGTCAGGCGAACAGGTCATGGGAGCGGCGGGTGCAGGCATCCAAGACGGTGTCGGGTACGTGCTTCAGCACCCCGAGTTGCTCAACGTGAAGGTTCGAAGTCTGGTGGACGCACAAGCCGGCGGTCAACAGATGCGCACTCTGCCCGATGGGACGGAGGAGATGAGTGCCGAGTGGTACAACATTGGCTCCTCGCTTCGCGGGGGTATTGCGGGGCGGCTGCCATGGGTGTCGTACGGTTACACCACCGGCATGCTGTCCGGACGCAAGCCGATTGCCCTTCTTGGATTTACCGACCCGACCTGGGGGCAGGTGTCTGCTGCACAGCGGGCGGGCTACCAAGGGTTGTTTTTGGGCGCGCTCGCGTTGCTGTCTGTCTTGATGTTCGCTGGTCTCCGGCGGGTACGGGATCTGTGGACTACTGTTCCAGAGGAACGTGTTGACTTCTGGCCTGGGCAGGTGCCAGGAGGTGGTGAGGAAGAGGGCGAAGCTCCAGCGGCTGATGTCCCAGAAGGCGGAGAAGAGTAGCCTTGAGTGAAGCACCGGAATCGAAGGATGAGTCCCTCTCGCCAGCGCAGCGCAAGGCGCTGATACAAGCGCTGGTGAAGGTCATGCGCGATGAAGAGCGCAAGGCCGAACGGGTTAAGCAGCTTCGCGAGAGGTCTCTCAAACGATGAGTGGTCCCGGTCGCGAGCTTCCGTGGAAGCGTGTGAAGCTCCGTCGTGGGCTTGGCATGCGACCGCCCAATTGGCTCTCGGCGGTCAGCTGGCGCCGTCATTTCCCGTGGTCACGTCCCGGGATTGAGCCTCTGTCGTCGTCGTCCTCTGGCACCTTTCTGTCCGGGTGGCAGTTGGCGCCTGAGCAGCCACCTGTCGAGTGGATGGGGGTCAACAGCCGTCCCGAACGCAAGGTGCCAGCTGAAGTCCGGGCGGTAGAGAGTCGTTCGACGCCGAGTCCAGTCCAGTCCAGTGCACCGAGGACGTTGGCTGCACCGAAAGCGGCGACGCTCCCGCCGGCGCGGGTTGCTCCAACGACCCGCTCTCCGAGTCCAAGCAAGTCAGAAACAGTGCCCAAGGCGTCGGGCAGCAAGTCGGCTCCGCCGACAGCTCTCGGCGCAGTCAGGGCACAGGCAGGCGCTAAGACTAAGGCGCCCAAGTCCGTCGCGGAGGGCAAAGCGGCTCCGAAGGCGACTGCACCTGTTCCGGTGTCGCCGGCACGGTCTGCTCCAGCCAGCCCTTCGGCGAGTTTAGGCACGGCAAAGGCAGTGCCCAACGCGTCCGGTGGCAACCTGGTCCCGCCGGCGGGTCCCGCCACGCCCAAGACGCAGGTAGGCCCGAAGAGCAAGGCACCGGAGTCCGTAGCGAAGGGTAAAGCGATTCTGAAGGCGGCCAAGTCGTCTCCGGCTGCTGCCGCGATTGCGCCTCCAAGGGGGCCGGTGCCTACACCGCTTCGTGGGCAGGCACAGGCACGGCCGCGCTTGATGAAGGCCCCTCCGGCGCTGGATTGGTCAGTGCGTGGGGGGCGGCCAACACCGCTGTCCTCGTCTGTTGCCAACACCTTCGCAGCACCTCGTGCGCCGCTTGAGCCGGCGGATGGACGGCCAACCCCGGCTCCAGCAGCCGCACCTCGGCCGGTCTCGGCACCCAAGGCACCCGTTTCGAAGTCAAAGCCGTTGGCGACGCCTCCGGCCGGCAAGGTCCCACGCGCTGCAGTCTCTGCTCCGAAAATACAGGCTCGCAGCGGCGAGGCATTGAAACAACCTCCGAAGCCTGCGACGCCAACACCTGTGGCTTCAACGTCCGTTCAACGACAAGCGAAACCGGCAAAGCCGCCGTCGACTGCTGTGGTTCCGTCGAAGCCACCGTCCACTCCGAAAGCCACCGTCGTCCAAGCAAAAAGTGGCGGTCGGTCGATTGCGTCGCCGGCCAAAACGATACTGGCTCAAGCCCCGGCTGCGAAAACGGTGCCCGCTCCAGCTAGGCGGACTGCGAGTCCTGTCGCGCCTCAACCGCCGACTGTTGCGCCTTCGCCCCGTAGACCCGCTGCTGGTGGAGCCCGCTCGGCACCCCAGTTCTTAGGGCGAACGCGTCGGTTTGAGGCGGCGCTGGGTTGGCGAGATGGCGCCGGTACAGCACTGACGTTCCGTAGTGGCCAGAGCCTACCGACCGAGCTGCGCACATCGGTTCCTCTGCAGATGGTGCGGCCTCCAGCGATTCGCGGTCCCCAGGAGTCAGTTCCGCCGCTTGTCGGAGCGCCATTATCCAATACGCCCCGCACATCGCCGGCCGCAGCTCCGGTCTCGCCATCGCGACCTGCGGCGAAGGCAATCGCGGCGCCGACATCTTCAAAGCGGCCTGCATCTTCAAAGCAGTCGGCGTCTCCGAAGCAGTCGGCATCTCCGAAGCAGTCGGCATCTCCAAAGCAGTCGGCATCTCCGAAGCAGTCGGCATCCCCGAAGCAGTTGGCATCCCCGAAGCAGGCCGCGTCTGGGAAGGCGACCGCATCTGGGAAAGTGGAGGCGTCTGGGAAGCCACTTGCTTCGGTAGAAAAGGCAGCCAAGACGGCCACCGCTCCGTCGCTACCCGCTCAATCAGCTGTTGCCATGCCACAGGCCGCAGTCCGCGCGCCATCTCCGCAGCCTACGCCTTTGCTGCGTCCGAGGCCCGCTCCGCAGTCGAGATCGTTGTCGGCACCTCCGCTCTCGGTGTCCGCTCTGCGTGGTGTTCCGGTCCGACCACGCGACGGCGGTTCGTCGGTACGGCCTTTTACACCCTCTCTACCCTGGCGATTTGGCCAAGATTCAGCGCTAGCCATGGGGGGCGGTCAGAAAGCTCCGACAGAGCTGAAGGCCGCGGTATCGATGGGGTGGGTCGCACCATCCGCCTCTTCGCGAATGGAGGCTGCTCCCTCCCCTACGATTTCGGCACGTCCGCCGGCCTCACGTGTCGCGGCACAGAGTCCGACCATTGGTGCGCAAGCGAAGGCGGTAACTTCGCCCGTACGTGCTGCTCAACAGGGAACTGCGGGCTCGACACGTCCGGCGCCGGCCGCTACTCCTGGCGTCGCTCCGGCCGCCGCTCCGGCACCGTCACGGCCATCGCTTCGTGAAGCGGCTCGGTCCGTCTCACTCCCGTCCGGCGCTCTACGCACGGGTGTGCGACCAGCGACCCTTCGCCCTGTCACGGCGGCTTCTGGTGCCAATCCTACACCGAGTTCGGCTCTTCCGACGGCGCAGCGTTCCGCATCCAGTAAATCCGGGTCCGTGCCAGCCGCAACGCTTCCTTGGCGTGGTGTCGCACGACAGGGTCGGACGTCTGCCACGACCCCGACGGAGCTGAAAGCCGCAGTGTCCATGGGCTGGGTTGCCCCATCCGCACCCACTGTGCGCCCCGACCCTCCAGCTCAAGCCAGGCGGCTCGTTGGAAGCAGCCCAAGCGGTGGGGATCCTGGTAGTCAACCAGTGACGACTGCAGCCCCATCTGCAGCACGTGGACCCGCGCCACAACAACAGGCAACGACTGTGGCGGCGGCTCCACAGCCTTCGACCGGAACCGTCATACCGCGCACAGCGTTGTCGTCACCTGGTGTTCGGGCTGCTGTGTCGCCAGCGCGCTCGACCTCTTCGGCTCCAGCGTCTTTGCCATGGCGTGGAGTTGGCGAGGCTGGGCTTGCGCTGCGCGCGGGCCAGCGCATGCCAACAGAGCTGAAAGCTGCAGTGGCCATGGGGTGGGTGACGCCTGCTCGCAGTGCTGTGCCAGACCAGCAGCCCGCGTCACTGTCGGCGCCAACGGCCTCGAATCGGGCGCTATCATCGTCGCGTCCGCCGGCGCGTTCGCCTCAGAACGCTCCGCGCTGGCCAAAGCCAGGTGAGGTGATGCAGCTTCGCGGTAACGCGGGCTCCTATCTAAGCCCTCCATCGGTTCCGCAGGAGCCGGCCGCGTCTCCCCAACAGTCTGCACCGCCGCGAACGGTCTCGGATTCACCGGTTCAGGCGCGGCGCCAGTCATCGACCGAATCCGACACCCTAGACACAACCAAACCGCCGGTTGGACAGCCCACGGGTCGTCCGTCGTCAGCTCCGCCTCGCGGTTCGTTGAAGGGCCCGCTAAATCCAGGCAGTTTGGCGCCGCCTTCGGTTTTGCGTGCCCCTGAAGGTAAGCCGCGGTCACTGTCTGGACCTGCTGGGGTATCGCTCAAGGTGCCGTCACGCCCATCAACAGCGGATGCGCAGATCGGTCGTGAAGCTCCGTTGGGCTCAGCATCCACACCCAATCGGCGAGCGTCAACGAAGACTGCTGTTCAGGCCAAGCCGGCGCAACGCCCAAGCGCCGTTCGCCCAGCCAAAGCCCCCGGGGGCGCGCGTCCCACAGCTCCGCGAGACGCCGGTTGGCGCTCGCCGGCACTTCCGAGAGCCACCCCTCTCTCACTGACCAGCCCACATGGCGACACGCAGCCGAAGTCTCCAAGTTGGGGCCGACCTCCAATGTCGGGGGCAGGAAAGCCGCGTCAGCTGTCCTCGTCTCAGGGCACCACTCCGCTGAGCCTTCCGAAAACGCTGACGAGGTCGGTGGATGAGGACTTACTGGCGTCGACGTCAGTGGAGTCTGGCGCTGCACCAGGGGGCGCGCGTCCCACAGCTCCGCGAGACGCCGGTTGGCGCTCGCCGGCGCTTCCGAGAGCCACCCCTCTCTCACTGACCAGCCCACATGGCGACACGCAGCCGAAGTCTCCAAGTTGGGGCCGACCTCCAATGTCGGGGGCAGGAAAGCCGCGTCAGCTGTCCTCGTCCCAGGGCACCACTCCGCTTAGCCTTCCGAAAACGCTGACGAGGTCGGTGGATGAGGACTTACTGACGTCGACGTCAGTGGAGGCTGGCGCATCGTCATCGTCATCCGCCTCGCAGCCGCCATCCCGACAGTCGTTGCCGTCTCCAGGCTCACGACCAGGTGGAGGTCCATCGTTGGCGCCATCGGCTTCAGGCCGTCTGTCAGCCCCACAGTCGGTGTTGAGCGCCCCTGGCTCCGCCGTACAAATGCAGTCATCAGCGGCCCGGACCTCGATTTCGATTCCGCGCTCCGCCAGCCCCCCTGCGGCGGGGGCTCCCCAGTCCCCAGTCGCACGAGCAGCGGCGAGAGCCGGGAGCCGGGGACTCGATTTTCGTCGCGCCTCTGAACGAAGCGCACAGCCCGCAGCTCGTGCGATTCCCTCATCGTACCAATCGCCCTCGTCATCTGCGGGACGGACGGTCGCCACACGGCGCGCAACGACGTCGGCAGGTCGCACTGGAGCTGTCACGCCGATTCAGGGCAACGCAGCCACACAATTGGTTCGTGCCCCTTCGTCTTTCGAGGGACCTGCACCCGTCGATGGTTCGTCTTCGAGCATTGGCTCATCTTCGTCCCGCAGCTCGGGAACGAAGTTTGGGAGCCAGACGGGGAGTATTAAGACGCTCGGGTCGGGGGTGTCCCGTACGCTGCTGGCAACTCCCAAGGCCAAGCCGAAAAGTCGGATTTCACGCTCTTCGGTTTCGTCGAATGCTCGTCGTCCGCGTGTGCGTCCGCCCCAATATCGTGCAGATGACTCCGGTCGCCCGATCGATTGGGAGTACGCCGAAGAAGCAGCAGAACAGCCGTATCTCTGGTCGGCAGATCCGGAGCTCTCTGGCCGTCCGGCGCGGCAAGCAAAAGAGGCTGGAACGTCCCAAGCCCCGCAACCCGTTGTTGAGGCCGTGGAAGAGCTCACTGAAAAGCAAGTTTTCCAGGCGTTAAAGCGACTGACCACCACGAGCCCGGAAGCACGGTCTATTCTAAAGGACGTGAAGCGCGCGCTCGACGACCTGCGAAGGTTGGACCGAATGCGCAAATTGTAGTGCGGTGGTTGAATGCCAGGCAGGCATCAACCTCGCGGAGGGCTGCATGAAAGGTAATCCCGGAATGTTCGCATTGGGCCTTGTGCTCGTTGCGCTGGCGGACGTTAGTCATGCCCAAGACGACGCAGCTGAAGAGGCTGAAGAGGCCAATGGAACCGTCGAGGAGCCAATGGGTTTGCGGCGCATGCTGGGAACCCCGGAAATTCGCGCGGTTGCGTTCTCGGACCGTGCTGAAGACCTCAGCGGCAACTGCGAACCCGCAATGGCGCGCGTCGGACAATGCGTAGAACTGGTCGACTTTTTAGGGGTCGATTCCGTGTTGGATTCGGGTTTGCCCGACTCTCGGAGCGACCGAGATGCACTCCGTAATGTGGGCGATTTGTACGCCCGCATCATGGAAGATGTGTCCTACCGGTGGGGAAGCTCGGAGACCGTTCAAGACGCTTTCAATCCCTTTGGCGTGTACAGGATCCCACCCGCTGGCGATCACTGGGAAGCCTTAGGCTCCGGACCTGGCGATCCCAAATTTGGCCTGCCGAACAGTGACTATTGGGTACGCGGCGCACAGTTCCTGCCCGAGGTTGGTGAGGAGTTGCCAGAAGGGTTGGAGAGCATCTACCGCTACGTTCGGTTCAATCACGAACCCGGTGTTGCCGAGCCCACACCGTATGCCGTGCTGTCCGGTCGCTTTGCCGACCGCATGATCTTCGACGAAGAACCTAAAGAGTTCGACATGATGGACGCGGACCCTACGTCGTCCGCGCCATTTTTCGACCAAGTTTACCCGTACCAGACGGCTCGGTTCTTTGGAGCCGGTGACCTCGGATTTGGTGATGATGTTCGTTCGGTCAGCATTCCACTGTCGCACTTTGAAGTCCCACCGGAGCTGCGCAGTGCCCCGCGCCGTAGCCACTTGCTCCCCGCAAACCTGACGGATGAGACGCAGCTCACCTTGGGTCAAACCGAGGCGCTTGAAGAACGCATCAGTCGGTCGTCGGCTCGTCGTGGCGGGTTTGAAGAGCTGTTATTCATCGCCTCGGACAGTGCAGAGGCTGCACAGAGCATCGCATCCGTCGAATATGAAGGATTCTATAGGGATATTGGTGCGCAGGTTGTGAAGTTTGGTCGTGAAAATTACACGCCTACCCACCTGCGGGTGCTGTCTACGCTCTTCGCGATGCAGAGCCCCCCTGGGGTCAATGAGTCATTTGTGGCCACCGCGCTGGTCGACTCCGATGCCGACCTGTTGTACGAACTGCGGGATGCTCCCGAGAGCTTGCCAGAAGACGAAACCGTTGACGAGTCGTTGCCACAGGCGTCCGAAAACGAGGACATCTACTACTACGAAGACGACGAACCGTTGATCTCCTACGTTGACGATGACAACGTCTACAACGAGGCGGTCAACTCCATCACCGAAGATA